>NZ_JANIJZ010000019.1:0-47428 GCF_024580675.1 Brevibacterium sp. 50QC2O2 | reverse complement strand
GTCCCGGCGGATCACTGTGGATCCGCCGGGACCGCCGCCCCCGTCGTCAAGCCGCGCGAATCGGGGCGCGGCAGGGAGGGGTGCGGGACCCGGTCAGGCCGCGGAACCCTCGGTCGAGCCCGAGTCACCGGCCGTCGGATCGTCGAGCTTGTACTTCTTGGTCGCCTGGGCGGCCAGGGCCGAGTCGACCAGTCCGAGATCGGCCAGGCTGATGAGCGTCTGCACGACGACAGAGGCGGCATCGATGAGGTAGTGACGGCGTGCGGCCGGACGGGTATCCGAGATCGCATAGTCGTCGGCGCCCAGCGACACGAAGTGATTCGGCACGTACTGCCGGATCATATCCGGCACGCCACGGGAGAAATCACTTGTGGCGATGACGGGGCCGTCGGCGCCGGCCAGCTGCTGGGCGACGAAGGGCACGCGCGGCTCGGCCTCCGGATGGAGCAGCCGCTCGTCGTCGCAGGTCAGGCCGTCACGACGCAGTTCCTGCCAGCTGGTGACCGACCAGACGTCGGCGCTGACACCCCAATCCTCTGCCAGCATCTGCTGGGCCTGCAGGATCCACGGCACACCAACGCCGGAGGCCATCAGCTGGGCCTTGGGCGCTCCGGAGATCGCAGGTCCGTCCTTGAGCTTGTACAGGCCCTTGAGCAGGCCGTCGACGTCCAGGCCCTCCGGCTCGGGCGGCTGAACCATCGGCTCGTTGTACATCGTGATGTAGTAGCTGACGTTCGGGTCGCGGGAATCGGCCGGGTCGTACATACGGTGCAGACCGTCGCGCACGATGTGGGCGATTTCGTAGACATAGGCCGGATCGTAGGACACGATCGACGGGAAGGTCGAGGACAGGATGTGCGAGTGACCATCGCCGTGCTGCAGGCCCTCGCCGACCAACGTCGTGCGGCCGGCGGTGGCTCCCAGGATGAAACCGCGCGCCATCTGGTCGCCGGCGGCCCAGAATCCATCGCCGGAGCGCTGGAACCCGAACATCGAATAGAAGATGTAGAACGGGATCATCGGCTCGCCGTGCGTGGCATAGCTGGTGCCGGCTGCCGTGAATGCGGCGGTGGAGCCGGATTCGTTGATGCCCATGTGCAGCAACTGGCCGTCCGTGGCCTCCTTGTAGGCCAGGAACAGATCGCGGTCGACGGAGATGTAGTTCTGTCCGTGCGGGTTGTAGATCTTGGCCGTCGGGAAGAACGAGTCCATGCCGAATGTGCGGGCCTCGTCGGGAATGATCGGGACGATGCGCTTGCCGAACTCCTTGTCGCGCATCAGATCCTTGAGCACGCGCACAAAGCCCATGGTCGTGGCGATCTTCTGCTTGCCCGAGCCCTTGTAGCCGACCTTGAAGTCCTTGTCATCGGGCAGCTTGATCTGCGTGTACTTCGAGCGGCGCTCGGGGACGAAACCGCCCAGCTCGCGGCGGCGTTCGCGCAGGTACTGGACCTCCGGGGCGTCGGGGCCGGGGTTGTAGTACGGCGGCTTCTTCGGGTTCTCCTCGAGCTGCTTGTCGCTGATCGGGATGTTGAAGTGGTCACGGGCCAGCTTCAGATCCTCGATCGTGAGCTTCTTCATCTGGTGCGTCGCGTTGCGGGCCTCGAAGTGCGGTCCCAGTGAGTAACCCTTGACGGTCTTGACCAGGATGACGGTCGGCTGTCCCTTGTGCTCCATCGCCGCCTTGTAGGCCGCGTAGACCTTGCGGTAGTCATGGCCACCGCGTTTGAGGCCCCAGATCTGGGCGTCGGTGTACTCCTCGACCATGGCCTTGGTCCGGGGATCGCGGCCGAAGAAGTTATCGCGCACGAAACCACCGGACTCACCCTTGTACGTCTGGTAATCGCCGTCGGGGGTCTGGTTCATCAGGTTGACCAGTGCGCCGTCACGGTCGCGGGCCAGCAGGTCATCCCATTCGCGGCCCCAGATCACCTTGATGACGTTCCAACCGGCACCGTGGAACTGTGCTTCCAGCTCCTGGATGATCTTGCCGTTGCCGCGCACCGGGCCGTCCAGGCGCTGCAGATTGCAGTTGATGACGAAGGTCAGGTTGTCCAGGCCCTCGTATGCCGCGGTCTGGAGCATGCCGCGGCTCTCGGGCTCGTCCATTTCGCCATCGCCCAGGAAGGCCCAGGTGTGCTGTTGCGAGGTGTCCTTGATGCCGCGGCCCATCAGGTAGCGGTCGAACTGGGCCTGCGCGATCGCATTCATCGGCCCCAGGCCCATGGACACGGTGGGGTGCTCCCAGAAGTTCGGCAGCTGGCGCGGGTGCGGATACGAGGGCATGCCGAAGGGCTTGCCGTCGATGCGGTGGGAGACCTGCTGGCGGAAACCGTCGAGCTGGTCTTCGCTCATCCGGCCCTCGAGGAGGGACCGGGCGTACATCCCGGGGGAGGCGTGGCCCTGGAAGAAGATGTGATCGCCGCCGCCGGGGTGGTCCTTGCCGCGGAAGAAGTGGTTCAGGCCGACCTCGTAGAGTGTCGCGGCAGAGGCGTAGGTCGAGATGTGACCGCCGACCTCGATGCCGGGACGCTGTGCACGGTGGACGAGCATTGCGGCGTTCCAGCGGTTCCAGCTGCGGTAGCGGCGTTCGACCTGTTCATCACCGGGGAACCACGGTTCGTTCTCCGGGGCGATCGTGTTGATGTAGTCGGTGGTGACCAGGTTCGGCACGCCCACGTTCTTCTCGCGGGCCCGCTCGATGAGGCTGAGCATGATGTAGCGGGCGCGCTCGGGGCCCGCGTCCTTGACGACTCCATCGAGGGAGTCGAGCCACTCGCGCGTCTCCTCCGGATCGATGTCCGGTACCTGGGCCGGTAGGCCGTTGAGGATCGGACCGTTGCTCTTGTTGTCCAAGGCGCATTCCTTCCGCTTGGGATTTGGTCGGAAACGTTGTCTGCCCATGCCAGTTGAACGGTCGTTCGAAAGGTATGGAGTTTAGACTTTTACCGTCACTAGTTTATGACAGTCAGGGTCCCGATATGTCGTGGCCGGGCGCATTGTGCCCTGTCAGAGCCCTGATCGGGTTGTGGAACCGATCACCGGCGCTGGTCGGTGTCTCCCATGGTGGGACGGACGGGCACGTTTCTGGCCGGGCATTTGCCCGAATGCCGCTTCACATGAAAAATTAAGGAGTATGGCAACGACTTCCTCTAGTAGGACGAGCAATAAGGATTCCGCACCAACCGCAGCCACCGACCCGGGGGCGAACAATCCACTGGGGCTGAGCGCGGGACAGTACATTCAGGAATTGGGCTACGACGACGATGTCGACTTCGCGCTGCGCGATGCCATCGCACAGATCACGGGCGAGGACATGGCCGCCGACGACGTCGAGGACGTTTTCGACGCCGTGGTGATGTGGTGGCGTTCGGACGACGAAGATCTGGTCGACGGCTTGGTCGACGCTCAGACCATGCTCTCCGAGACCGGCACGGTCTATCTGCTCACCCCCAAGGCCGGGCGACCCGGACACATCAGCCCGGTTGAGATCAACGATGCGGCGCCCACCGCCGGCATGCACGTGACGACCACCGTCAGCGTCGGCCCGGACTGGTCGGGCGTGCGTTTGGTCGCCAAGAAGAGCAACGGCTGAGATGAACGGCGCGGCTCCGGTCCCCGGCGTTCCGGCGCCGGAACTGATTCTGCCGGACCAGTACGGCTCGACCTTCGTGCTCTCCGAGGCCAGCCGGGAGTCGGCAGTCCTCTTGGTGTTCTACCCGTTCGCATTCTCTCCTGTGTGCGGCCGGGAGATGTCACTGCTGACGGATCTGGCCCGGACCGGGGAACCAGGCGGCGGAATCCGTGCAGTGGGCATCAGCGTCGACTCGAAGTACACCCTGGCGGCCTGGAGCCGGGAGGCAGGGATCGGCATCGAGTTGCTCAGCGATTTCTGGCCGCACGGTGCGGCCGCACAGACCTATGGGGTGTTCGACGAACAGCGTGGTGCCGCCCGACGTGGTACTTTCCTCATCGACACCCACGGAATCATCCAACGCGCGGAGACCGGCCCTGTGGACCGGGTCCGCGACCTCGCTTCATGGTTGCACTGAGGAGGCCACACCATGCCCAGCATCTTCTCCAAGATCATCTCCGGTGAAATCCCCGGCACTTTCGTCTACCAGGACGACCTGTGCGTCGCGTTCCTGGACATTCAGCCACTGACCGCCGGCCACACGATGGTCGTCCCGCGCCAGGAGATCGACCACTGGCTCGATCTGCCCACCGAACTCAACGCACACCTGTTTACGGTGGCGCAGCTGATCGGACAGGCCCAGCAGGCCGCCTTCGGCTGCCAGCGGGTGGGCGTCATGGTGCAGGGCTACGAGGTGCCCCACGTCCACATCCATGTGTGGCCGACGAACTCGCTGAAGGACTTCCATGTGCTCGAGCGCGGCTCGGTCGCCTCGCCGGAGACCCTGGAGGCGGCGGCGGCCAAGATCCGCGCACAGCTGGGCGAGCAGGCCGCGACCGGCCCCGGCGCCACGGCCTGATGCCCGAGGGACATTCGGTCCACAGAATCGCGGCCCGCTTCGCCGACCTGATGGTCGGCAGGCGGGTCGCGGTGTCCTCGCCCCAGGGCCGGTTCGCAGCCGGCGCCGCGCTCCTCGACGGCCGGACGATAGAGGAGTCCTACGCGGTGGGCAAGCAGCTCTTCCTGTCCTTCTCCGGCGAGCTGTGCCTGCGGGTCCACCTGGGGCTCTACGGGGCCTGGGATTTCGCCCGGCTGACCGGGCAGGGGGAGCGCGCGGGGCAGACGGGCGAGTACTCGCTGGCCCAGCGCAGCATGGGCGCGCCCAGGAAATTGCGCGCTGGCCGGGTGACCCGGCTGCGGGCCGGTGAGAACGAGTTGCCCCGCCCGGATGAAACCGCGGCCGAAACCGTCGGCGGGCCCGTCTGGCCCCCGGAACCCGTCGGCGCGGTGCGTGCCCGCCTGCTGACAGCCGACGCCTGCGCCGATCTGCGCGGGCCCACCGCCTGCGAGGTCTTGGAGCCAGGGGAACTGACGGCCCGTTTGCGGAAACTGGGTCCCGATCCGCTGGTCGACGGCCGGGCCGCCGGGGGCCGCCGGTTCATCTCCGTGGCCCAGCGCAAGCGCACGCCGATCGGCACAGTGCTGATGGACCAGGCGGTGGTTGCGGGAATCGGCAATATCTACCGGGCCGAGCTGCTGTTCCGGGCCCGGGTGAACCCCCATACGGCGGCGAATGCCCTGCCCGTCGAGGTGCTGCGGGCCCTGTGGGACGATTGGTGCCGACTGTTGCCGATCGGCGTGGAGACCGGGGTGATCGTCACCCGTACCCGACTGCGCGGTGCGGCGAAGCAACTGGCCCTCGAAACGGTCGAGGGCCGACACGCGGTCTACGGTCGGGCCGGGCAGCCGTGCTACAGGTGCCACACCCCCGTGGCCCTGGAAGTCGTGGCCGGGCGCAAACTGTACTGGTGCCCCGGCTGCCAACTCGCCTGAGCCTGCAGCCGGGGCGCCGCGGGCATCACCAGGCGGCTTTGGCCCGCTGGACCTGCTTCATGCCGATGAACAGGCCGATGGCCGAGAGTACCCCGCCCAGTGCGACATAGGCCGAGATGCCCGCCGAGCCGGCGCCGGAGGCCAGCAGCGCCTGGGCGATCGAGGGGGAGAGGCCCCCGCCGAGTACGGCTCCCAGGTTGTAGGACACTGCGACCCCGGAATACCGGTGCGCCGGGTCGAACAGGCTGACGTAGAACGCGGCCATGGGACCGAAGACGAAGCTCAGTCCGATGTAACCGACGACCACGGCGAGGTAGAGGCCGACCACGGAACCCGAGTCGATCAGCAGGAAGTACGGGTAGGCCCACACCAGCTGGAACAGGGCCCCGCACATCATGACCTTGATCAGGCCGAAGCGGTCGGCGGCCCAGCCGGCGACGAAGACCGCGATCAGCATCCCCAAGCCGCCGACCAGTCCGGAGATCAGCGTGTCGGTCTGGCTGAACCCGATCTGCTTGACGGCGTACGACGTGGTGAAGGAGTTGATGATGAACATGAACTGGTTGAAGCCCAGGTTCACCAGGACGCCGGCGATGAGGAACGGCCAGGCGTGTGCGATGACGCCGGCCAGGGGCAGTTTGGCGACGGCACCGGCCTTGGAGATCTTCTTGAAGGACGGGGATTCGTCGATGCCCACGCGCACGTAGATGCCGATGATGATGAGGATGGCCGAGGCGATGAATGGGATGCGCCAGCCCCAGGTGGCGAAGGCGTCGCCGGTGAACAGGGCCGTGAGCTGGAATACGCCGATGCCCAGCAGGGTGCCGATGGGGGAGCCGGCTGTGACGAAGGCGCCGAAGAAGGCCTTGCGGCCGCGCGGGGCGTGTTCGGTGACCATGATGAAGGCGCCGGACTGTTCGCCGCCCATGAAGAAGCCCTGGAGGATGCGCAGGGACACCAGCAGGACGGGCGCCAGCGCACCGACCGTGCCGTAAGTGGGCAGGCACCCGATGAGGACCGTGCAGGTGCCGGTGGCGACCAGGCATATGACCAGCATGGTCTTGCGCGAGACCCGATCACCGAAGTGGCCGAAGACGATTCCGCCCAGGGGCCGGGACAGGAAGCCCGCGCCGAAGGCCATGAAGGACTGCAGCGTGCCCATCAGCGGATCGGAGCCGGGGAAGAACAGCTTGGGGAAGATAAGGCCCGCGGCCAGGCCGAAGATCAGGAAGTCGTAGAGCTCGATGCCGGTGCCGAAGGCGCTGGCGGTGGAGATCTTGCGCATATCCTTGGGGGATGTCTGATTGGCGGGCGCCGGGGACGCCGCCGCTGGAGCGGTCATAGGAGAACGGTCACTTTCGATTCCGGGGAGTTAACCGGAATATTATCCGCCCGCCGCCCGCCCCGACGCGCGTCGTCTCAGAGTGCAAGAATCACTTCAGACATGTGTTTCACGCGTTCGCGGCCTCCAGGGTCTGCCGGGCGATTTCCAACTCCTCGTTCGTCGGCACCACCAACACCGTGACCGGCGAATCGTCCGGGGATATCACACTGATGCCGGAGCCGGCTTGGGCATTGCGCACGGGATCGATGTGGATGCCGGCGAAGCCCAGCGTTGACAAGGCATCCGCCCGGACCGCGGGGGAGTGTTCGCCGACCCCGGCTGTGAACACGATGACGTCGGCCCCGCCGAGCTGTGCCAGATACGAGCCCGCATAGGCGCGCAGCCGGTGGACGTAGACGTCGTAGGCCAGTGCGGCATCCTGATCGCCTGCCTCCCTGCGTTCGAGGACGTCGCGCATATCGGATGCCCCGGTCAGGCCGAGGAGGCCCGAGCGCTTGTTGAGCAGCGTGTCAAGGTCACCGGTGGACATATCGGCGCGCCGGGCCAGGTGGAACAGCGCGGCCGGATCGATATCGCCGGACCGGGTGCCCATCACCAGGCCCTCCAAGGGGGTGAAGCCCATGGACGTGTCGACGGATTTGCCACCGGACACGGCAGTGGCAGACGCCCCATTGCCCAGGTGGAACACGATCTGTTTGAGTTCCTCCGGCTGCCTGCCCAGGAACTGGGCCGCGCGTTCGGAGACGAACTTCACACTGGTGCCGTGGAAGCCGTACTTGCGGATACGGTTCGACGTGGCCACCTTCTTATCGATCGCGTAGGTGTAGGCCGCCGGCTCGATCGTCTGATGGAAGGCCGTGTCGAACACCGCCACATGCGGCACCCGGGGGAAGGCGACCTCGGCGGCGTGGATGCCGGCCACAGCACCCGGATTGTGCAGCGGGGCCAGCAGGGAGAGCTCGTCGATGTTGATCTCCACCAGCGAGGTGATGACCGTAGGCGCGAAGAACCGGGCGCCGCCGTGGACCACCCGGTGACCCACGGCGACCGGCGGGTGCTCGTACAGGGAGGGCCCGTACTGGGCGAAGGCGTCGAGCATCACCCGGCAGCCGGCGGCATGGTCCGGGATCGGCAGGTCCTGGGTGAACACGCTGTCACCGCCCTCTGCGTGCGGCCAGTGGTGCACGGTGTGCCTGGCCCGGCCCATGTCCTCGCCGATCCGCTCGACCACCCCGGAGGCCAGCGGGATCTCCGCTTCGACGGCCATCAGCCGGTACTTGAACGAAGAGGAACCGCTGTTCATGACGAGCACGACGCTCATGACCTACCACCCTGTGCCTGGATCGCGGTGATCGCGATCGTATTGACGATATCGTCGACCAGCGCGCCACGGGACAGATCGTTGATCGGCTTGTTCAAGCCCTGGAGCACCGGCCCGATCGCCAGTGCGCCGGCGGACCGTTGGACCGCCTTGTACGTGTTGTTTCCGGTGTTGAGGTCCGGGAAGACGAACACCGTCGCCCGGCCCGCCACCTGCGAACCCGGCAGCTTCTTGCCGGCGACCGCAGCATCGGTCGCGGCGTCGTACTGGATCGGACCCTCGACTGCCAGATCCGGGCGACGCTGGTGGACCAGTCGGGTCGCCTCGCGGACCTTGTCGACATCCGCACCGGATCCGGAATCGCCCGTGGAGTACGACAGCATCGCCACCCGCGGCTCGATGTCGAATCCAGCGGCTGTGGTGGCCGAGGAGATCGCGATATCGGCCAGTTGCCCGGCATCGGGATCCGGTATGACCGCGCAGTCGCCGTAGACCAAAACCCGGTCGGCCAGTGCCATGAGGAAGACCGAGGACACGACCTGTGCGTCGGGGCGCGTCTTGATGATCTCGAACGCCGGCCTGATTGTATGCGCCGTGGTGTGCGCGGCTCCGGAGACCATGCCATCGGCCAGACCCTCGTGGACGAGCAGGGTGCCGAAGTACGACACGTCGGTCACGGTATCTGCCGCCCGGTCGTACGTCATGCCCTTGTGGGCCCGCAGCCTCGTGTAGACCTGGGCGAAGCGGTCGACATATCCGGGATCGAAGGGACTGATGACCGTGGCGGCGTCCAAATCGCAGCCCAGCTCCGCTGCCCTGGCGCGCACCTTCGCCTCGTCGCCCAGGATCGTCAGGTCCGCGATGCCGCGACCCAGCACGCGCGCCGCCGCCCGCAGGACTCGGTCGTCATCGCCCTCTGGCAGGACGATCCGCTTGCGGTCATTGCCCGCCCGCTGCGCCAGGCCGTACTCGAACATCAGCGGGGTGACGACCTGCGAGCGCGCCAGGCCCAGGCTCTTGGCCAGCACCCCCGCGTCGATGTGGCGCCGGAACAAATTCAATGCCGCATCGTAGCGTGTCGGCGAAGCCGCAGCCTGTCTGCTCTGCGTGCGCATCACGCGCGCCGCGGTGTCGAAGGTGCCGCCGGGGGTGGTCAGGACGGGCAGCGGCGAGCCCAGACCCGCGACGAGCCGGTCGACGGCCTCTGGCAGGTCGAAGGGGCCGTTGAGTACGATGCCGGCCAGGGATGGGAATGTGGCCGATGCATGGGCCAACAGACACGAGAGCAGCACCTCGGTGCGGTCGGCGGCGACGATCACCAGGGAGCCGTCGTGCAGGCGGGGCAGTACATTGTCCATCGACATGCCCGCCATCACGACTCCCATCACCTCGCGCTCGAGCAAGGCGGGATCCCCACCGACGAACTCAGCGCCCAGGCAGTCGCGTACATCGGCCACCGACGGCGCCACCAGAACCGGGTCCTCGGGCAGGGCCCACACCGGCAGCGCGGCATCCGTACCGCCGACCGGCGGAACGGCGCGGGCCGCGGCCTCGCGCACGGCTTCGGAGGTAGCCTCCAAAGCGTCCGGGTCCGCCCGGTTGACGGCGATCGCGAACAGTTCAGCCCGTTCCTGGCCGAGTTCGGAGAAAGCCACGGTGGCCACCTGCGCGAGTTCGGCCGGGGTGCGGGCGGTGCCGCCGCCCAAACGCACGTTCTCACCCTGTGGGGCGCGCCCGCCGAGTACCAGCAGGACCGGGGCGCCCAGGTTCGCAGCGATCCGCGCGTTGTCCGCCAGCTCGGCCGGGGTGGACACATCGGTGTAGTCGCTGCCGAGCACGACGACGAATTCGCACTGGGCCTCGACGGCCTTGAAGCGCTCGACGATGAGCGCCAGAGCGGCGTCGGGATCCGCGTGCAGCTGTTCATAGGTGGTGCCGATGCACGTCTCGTAGTCCAGGTCGGCGGTGGTGTGCTCCAGGAGCATGTCGAGGACGTAGTCGCGGGAATCCCGGGTGCGGGTGACCGGCCGGAACACCCCGACCCGTGGGCTGGTGCGGCCGATGACGTCGAGTACTCCGAGTGCGACCGTGGACTTCCCGGAGCGACCTTCTGCTGATGCGATGTATACGCTTGCGGACATGCCTCAGCCTAAACACGGATCGGGCGCCGAAGATAGTGCGGAGTCCGAATATGATCGCCGGGCGCTCGCAGGCTGGGATAGCTGGTCATCACAGGGGAAAAGGGCCACACTGGCGGTTGGTGAGCCCTTGCGGGCCCACCGGGAGCGACCGACAGTGAAGTCGGCGACATCGAAGGAGAGTAGTGATGAAACTCAAAGCGGCATTCATCTTCCTGGCACCGGGTGCCGATTGGCACACCGACAGGCAGACCGTCGAGACACCGGGGGTCGACCTGACGGTCGTCGGTGCTGCGGACTACGCCGATTCCGAGGCCGCGGCCCGGGAGCTGGCGGCCGCCGGGGTCGGCGCGATCGAATTGTGCGGGGGCTTCGGGATCGAGGGGACCGCGCGGATCAAGGCCGCGGTGCCGGATACCGTGGCCGTCGGCGTGGTCCGCTTCGAGAACCACCCCGGGCTGGAGTACAAGAGCGGCGACCAGCTGTTCGGGTGAGGTCGGGGACTGCCTGCACGGTGGGCTGCATCGGGACGCGGGAGAAGGGGCTGATCATCTCCGTTGGCAACAATGGTTGACAACTGACCGGTAGCAACATAGGTTGACTGCATGGAGTCAACACAGATAGCCGAAACGGCTGCCGACACACGGGATCCCCGAGCGGGGCTCAGAGCCATCTCCTCCCTGCGTGCGCTCACAGAGCGCCTGGAACTGGCGCAGGTTGAAGCAGGACTGTGGGCCGGGATGAGTTGGCAGGACATCGCCGGCGCGCTCGGAGTCTCACGCCAAGCGGTGCACAAGAAGTATGCGAAGCGAATCGACCCGTCGATTCCCGTCCCCAGGAGGACCCGATGAACAAGCTCAGCGTCCAAACCGCAACCAGTCACACTCTGTCCATCACGGCCATGGAGGAAGCGTCCCGCCGCAAAGAGCGGACTGCGGGGATCGACGACCTGTTCCTCGCCCTCGTCCTCAGTGAACAGCGTGCCGGCCAACTCCTACGGAGCCTCGGCATCACCCTGGAAACCGCTCGCGACGCCATAGAGCGGCAGCACGAGGAACAGCTGAACTCACTCGGGATCCGGACCGAGTCCCCACAGCCCGGCAGGATCACCTTCCATGAAACCGGAGCAGTGGATTGGCACCCCCGGGCTTTGGAAATCATCAAGAACTCGGCTCGGGATGGGAAGCGGGGCGATGCGGCAGCGATTCTGCGTGAACTGGTCGTCGAACCCAGCGGATTGATCGAAGCCGTGCTCGGGCGCCTGGGCACGACGCCCGCAACCGTGATCGCCCGACTCGACGAGGCCGAACGCCATGCCCACGACGCTGTGGGTGGAACCGAGGCGGATAGCCTGTCGGGGACACGGGAGTGCTTCGTGCCAGCCCCCATCGACCGGGTATGGGAGCTGCTGGCCGACCCTGCGCGAATGCCGGAATGGGAGCCAGGCACCGGATGGATCGAGGCTCCGCCCGCCGTGGTGAGTGTCGGTTCGACGTGGACGGCACACGCCGTGACCGAACACCCCGACGGCAGACCCTCCCGGGTGAAAGCGCAGCATCGATCCGCGCGAGTGGAGACAACCGACTGGCAGGAGGGGCTGCTGGGCGAATGGCGCTTCACCTGGCCCGATGCCCCGAAGGCCAACGCCCGCGTGATCCGGATCGAATTGGAGCCGGCCGCCGGCGGCAGTCACCTGCACATCACCACCGCGTGGGTGCACAAGGGTCGCCGGCGAAACGTCCTCCGGGCTGCAGCGGGCCGGGTGCTGCGACCGGTGCATCACTTCGCCATCTGGCTGCAGCTGAGCCAGTTGGCGGCGGCGATCAGCCGGGTGTTCCGGTGACCGGCCTCGGGCTCATCGAGAGTGCCGGCTATCTGAGAGCAGCAGGGGTCGCCACCTCGATGCTGGGCCAATCGGATATGTCCCGGCGCAGCTGCCGGTCATGGGTCGACATGACCACGGCGGCACCAGTCGCCCCCAGGGCCTCGGTGAGTTCATCGACGAGTGCGATGGAGAGATGGTTGCTCGGCTCGTCCAACAACAGCACGTGCGGCCGACGCGCCAGCACCAGGGCCAATTCGAGGCGCCGCTGCTGCCCCATCGAGAGCTCTGCCACCCGTTTGCCCGACTCGCCGGGCTTCAACAGGCCCAGCTGCGACAGGCCGATCGCCTCGGCCTGCGGCAGAACCCCATCCGCTAGGAGCGCAGCGAGGCGCGAG
Source organism: Brevibacterium sp. 50QC2O2 (assembly GCF_024580675.1). Classification (NCBI taxonomy): domain Bacteria; kingdom Bacillati; phylum Actinomycetota; class Actinomycetes; order Micrococcales; family Brevibacteriaceae; genus Brevibacterium; species Brevibacterium sp. 50QC2O2. Next base: position 34,937 of record NZ_JANIJZ010000019.1, on the reverse strand, counting down.
GCGTAGAGCTCGCTTGCGCGCAGCTGGCCGGGCAGCGCCGATTCCTGGTGCAGGAAGCCCAGCCGTGTGCCGCCGGATAACCGGGCCGAACCGGTATCGGGGGCCAGGTCACCGGCACAGACTCGGAGCAGGGTCGATTTGCCCGCACCGTTGGGGCCGAGCACTGCGAGCCTGCCGTGCTGTGAGAGCGAGAAGGACACCGGTCCGGCCAGTCGGCCGGAGACGCCGACCTGGTCGACGGTCAAGAGCGATGCTCCGGCGCGTACGTGCAGTTCGGGGAAGTGGAACACCTGGGGCGGCTGCGGAACCGTAATGGCGTGCGCCTCGAGTGCTGCCTGGCGACGGTGGACGCTCTGGACCAGACCGCCGGCCCGTGTGGCGCGGCCGTGCTTGTTCGTGCCCTTGTCCGGCCGCCAACCGGAGACCAGGCGATTTTGCGCGGAACTGAGGCTGTCCTGCAGGCGGCCTCGTTCGGCTCGTTGGCGCTCATACTCCTGCTCCCACCGTTCCCGCAGGGCGATGCGCCCCGTCCGGTAGCCCTCATATCCACTGCCGTAGATCGCGGGACGGCCGTCCGGAGTCGGATCGAGGTCGACGACGGTCTCGGCGAAGTCGGCAAGTAGCGCCCGGTCGTGGGTGACGACGGCAACGCCGCCGGACCTGGAGCGCAGCTGGGCCGTCAGGAATTCGAGACCGCCGCGGTCCAGGTGGTTCGTCGGTTCGTCGAGCAGGAGGAAGTCGGTCTCGGTGCCCAGCAGGCAGGCCAGCCGGACACGATACCGTTGTCCGACGGACAGTTCGGCCAGGGGCCTGGCCATATCGGAATCGGCCTGGAGTGCATCGAGGGCGATCCGGACGCGACGTTCGGCATCCCAGGCGTCGAGCGCCTCGGCGCGCTCCAAAGCGGCGGTGTATCTCTGGACTGCTGTCTCGGCTCCGCCGGCCAGGGCGCCGCTTGCCGCGTCGAGCTCGGCGAGTGCCGCCAGGGATTCTGCGATCGCCTCCGCGACTACCTGGCCCACAGTGCGGCCATCCGTGGCGTCGAACTCCTGTTCGGCCACGGCGATCGTGCCGATCCGGTCAACCGTGCCGGCATCGGGGGCGAGATCACCGGCGAGCACGTGGAGCAGCGTGGACTTGCCCCTGCCGTTCTCGCCGACCATCGCCACGCGCGACGTCGGCGAGAGGTTCAGATCGACATGGTTGAGGATTGGCGTTGCACCGCGTATGACGGAGACGTCGGTGGCAATGAGTTGCGCGCTGGAGCGCGCATGGGCGTGAAGTGATGAGGTTGGCACAGTAGATCCTTTGAACAAGCGCAGCCACTGGCTCGGAGGCCCGGAAAATGGGTGCGCGAAATGACGGTGACCCGCACAGGGGTCGGGAGAGGCGGTCGCCGCGGCTCGGAGGAATTTCGACGAGTGCGGTGGACCTACTCGGCCGTCACAGGAAATACAAATGCATGGGCGCAAGTCTAGCGCCCATCATCGGGCAGTGCTACGGCCGGTCCGTCCACTGTGCGCCGTGCCGGGCCAGTGGTCCGGCAGGATATGCCCAAACCGGCTGGACACCCGCTATATGGCCGGGCAACGGCACCCGTAGTGCGGGGCCCCAATCCGTTTGGGTCTCCTCCAAGCCGGGCTCGGCCTGATTCCCCGGCACCGGTGGTCCATCCGGTGGACTCATGGCATAGGGCAGATTGGCCGTGCCGATCAGCGAACCGGTGATGTGTGAGACGGTGGACGATGAGAGCCGACGGTGCAGCGCTCGGGTGATGGCCGTGGCCAGGAGCCACCCGCTCGCATGATCAAGGGCTTGGACGGGCAGCGGGACCGGCTCCTCACGGGCGTAGGCGGATGCTCCAGTGGCGGCGATTCCACAACTGAACTGCACGAGGCTGTCGAACCCGCGCCGATTCCGCCAGGGCCCCGCCCATCCATAGGCGTTGAGCTGTGCGGTGATGAGGCCCGGATTGAGGGCGGCCAAGCGGGCCCTGTCATAGCCGATGCGTTCCAGGGCATCGGCCCGGTAGCCCATCACAATGACGTCGGCCGTTCTGACCAGCTCCTCGAACGTGCTTCGCCCCGCACGGTTAGCCAGATCGAGCGCTGCCGCGCGTTTGCCCAGTGTGGTCTCAGACAACAGGGAGGCCACCTCGGTGAAACCTGGCGGGTCGATGCGCAGCACTTCGGCACCGTAGCCGGCGAGGATCTTGGTGTACACCGGCCCTGCGATGACGCGCGTGAGGTCGAGGAAGCGGACTCCGCTCAGGGGTAGATCCGCAGTGGTCTGCGCCCAGCCGACCCTTGCGGTGCCGGGGTGTTCCCGGACTGTGATCGGGGGAGCATCACGGGCGGCGCGACCCGCTGCGGAATCCAGCCAGGCCTCACGGGTGTGCAGGGTTGCTGCCGCGCCGCCCGCAGCGACGACGGCGCGCTCGATCTCCTCGGCCGGGAGTGTGGCCACCGCTGCCTCCACGCCGGCGCGGTCGTGAACGCCCAGCACATGGACGACTGCGTCACGGTGGTGACTGTAATTGGTGTGCAACCGGATCCAGTCGGTCGCAGTGCGATAGTCGCCCGCCAGGGGATCCCACAACGGGGCAGTTCCCAGCCGACTGGTGTGAACAGCCGTTCGGCGGCGAACGCGGCACAGGCCTCGGCGCTGTCGACGGTTACAGGGGCGGCAGGCCTTGCCCATCGGGCGGCGTGCAACCGAGCCAGCGCCAGCGTGGTGGCCGCGATTGCCCCGGTGGCCAGCCCCGTCACGTCGAAGGCGGAGGGAAGCACCTCCCGGGGGCCGGCGAAGGTCACCGCGTCGAGGGCCTGTGGCACCGTGGAGTCGGACGTGCCGGTGATCGCCCAGATGCGGGACAGGATGTCTGGGAAGGGTAGGGGTTCCGGGTACGACGCGGCCATGGTTCGATCATCCCCATTGGACCCCTACTGTCAAGCGATTCGTTACGTTCGGTTTCGATTCACCCTGGCCGGGTGGGCTCGTCATAGCATAGGATGAACATGTTCAGTGAACATGTTCATAAGGGTGGGGACGATGAAGACTCGTGACGTTCAGCGCCGCGCGACCAACGCGAAAGTGCTTGCAAGCGCGGACCGCTTGTTCCGCACCCAAGGATTCGCCCAGACGACCATTCGAGAAATTGCAGCCGCCGGCGGGGTGAGTGTCGGGACGGTCATGTCCGTCGGTGATAAAAATGCGCTGCTCCTGGAGTGTTTCGACCAGCGGATCCGCGAAGTCCATGTCCAACGAGGCGGTGCTGCCGATAGTCGGGTCCAGGCGGGCATCACCGAGCAGATCATGGAACTGTTCGGGCCATTCCTCCTCCTGTTCTCCAGTGACTTTGCTCTGGCGCGCACCTACGGTTCCATCCTGGTCCTGGGCGCACACGAGTCGTCGGTCTTCACGGAGTTGGCCGCGCGGCTGTCCGGTGAAATAGCCGCGGTCCTGCGCGAGGGAGGGGTACCCGTCGAGCGGGCCGCTGCGCTCGCCGGGGGAATCTACTTCGCATACATCGGGCGGCTCTTCACCTGGCCTGGTGATGCCCCGGATGTCCACGCACTGCGCGATAGTCTGCGCAGCGTGATCGCCGCACTCACCAAACACGCGGGGGAGGGGGAATGAGCCTGATCCCCGATCCCTGGTGGTTGTCCTGTCTCCTCGGCGCAGCGCTGCTCTTCGATGTGATCGTCTCGCTCCGGCCGCCGAGGTTCATCAGCGACTGCCTTGAAGGTGTGCGGTTCCCGCGTGATTGGTGGTGGGCGCTCGTCGTCGTCAAGGCGTGTGCGGTGGTGGGTTTGATCGCCGGTCTGTGGGTGCCCGGCGTCGGACTGGCCGCGCATGCCGGGGTCATCGTGTACTTCCTCTGTGCAATCGCAGCGCATCTGCGAGCGCGGTTTCCGGGGCGCGCGTGCTGGGTTGAACTGCCTGGGAATGTTCGGCCGTGCAGTCGTCACCCTGGTCTTCGGTTACCTGATCTAGGAACTGTGCATTCCGACGTTGACGACTTTTCCGCCGCTGTCGCGGTAGAAGAACCGGGTGACTCCCCATGGTTCTTCAGTGAGTGGATGCACGATCTCCAGCCCGGCCGAGCGGACTCGATTCAGCGCTTCGGCCACGTCGTCTACGAAGATCGAAACCGCCGGGTTCATCGGGGCGGAGGCGTCGGCGGTCATCAGACTGAGCTGATGTCCTTCATCGTCGCCAAGCGTGACAATCCAGCCATGGTCCATGAGCACGTCTAGCCCAAGAGCGGCCCGGTGTTCGTCGACTGCTTTGGACAGGTCCGTGACGGTCAAGTTCGGCACTACTCTGTGAACGATCATGCTGCCCATTGTGACAGCGGATGTGCGCGATGGCGGTGGCGTCGTACTAATTGAACAGAACTGCCATTCCGATTCACGCCCTGGCCGCCGGCGCCCTAGGTGTGAGGAGTGAGCGAGATGCTCGATGAGCTCGGTAGTGGGCACGATGACGCAGCTCGGGGAACCGGGGCCGGGGTGCGTGGCATGATGGGCCGCCAACCAGGCACACAGTTCCTCGACGGTTGCGAACGAGACGACGGCGAGCTCCTCTCCACGGTCGGGGAGGTTGCCTGCACGGCCCTCTACCTCGGGCCGGCCGCGAACGCGCGCTCCATCAAGGACACTGACATGACACCACGAATCAACGACTCACGCGGAGACCGCCCGGTTCCACCCCTGATCCTCGTCGGCCTGGGAGCCCAGATAGTCGGAGTAGCCGCGCAGGCCGCCTTCCACCTGTCCGATGGGAACCTGCCATCGTTGACGGAGGCGGGCACCTCTGTCATGGACCACGTCATTTCAAATGTGGGCGTCGTCTGCCTGGCGTGGCAGGCGGGGCGCTGGCTCCGCGGGCGGTCCGCATGGTCGACTCTTAGTAGGCGGCTCATGATGATCGGTACCGGCGTCGAGGTTGCAGGAGCGATGCCCGACGGGATCGGACACGTCGTCGGAGGCGAGTTCCGAGCCGCCTTCGCCGCCATCGGCGTTGGCTTCCTTCTGGTCTCAGGAGGTGCCATGATCAGCACTCGGTCCGCACACTAGACCGACCCCGCCAAGAGCTACCAGTCACCCATCCGCAAAACCGGATGAACCCCCATCCGAGTCCGGACAACACGAAGGCCCCGGAGGGAAAACTCCGGGGCCTTCGTGTCAGCCCTGTCGCGGCTCATCTGTCAACGATCTCGCGACTCAGGACGTGGGTGGGCCCAGAGGGACTCGAACCCCCGACCCCCTCGGTGTAAACGAGGTGCTCTAGCCAACTGAGCTATAGGCCCAACGGAAACCAAGTATGCCACAGGTGTGGTGGACCGCCAAAAGCGGAGTCAGGCCTCGGAGGCGGTGCCGACCAGCCTCTGCAGTCCGGCGGCGAAGACCTCCTCGGCGCTGGGCGTTCCGAGCGGCGAGGAGTTCCTCGCCGCTGCGCGCGCAGCCGAACCGGGCCCTGTGTCCAGCCGGGCCAGCAGGTCCCGATTCTGTTCGATCGCGGTCAGCCCCAGCACATAGCCGATCCACGCGTCGACCTCGCCGGTCCGGTCCGCGGCTGCCGCCGCTGCGGTCAGTGTGCCGGGCAGGACCTCGGTGCCGGCCTGAGCGTAGGCGACAGTGAAGATCTCCGCACCGTCGCGGTAGCGCAGCAACACCGTGCGCAATGCCGCGAGCGCCTCGGCGATCCCGGTCTGCGTCTCGGTGTTCGGGCCGCCCTGTCGCGAACCACCCTGCAGGGAATCGACCTGTGCGGACATGCGTTCGGCCAGCAGGACGAACACGTCCTGTTTGTTCTTCACGTGCCAGTACAGTGCCGAGGGTTGCACGCCCAGGTCGCGGGCCAGTCTGCGCATGGACAGATCGCCCAGGCCGAACTCGGTGAGGATCGCCAGGGCGGCGTCGGTGATGAGGGCGCGGGTCAATGCCATAGGGCGATCCTATCGGCACCGCCGGCGGCTCCCCGATAATCACCCTACAAACGTGTGCTTGCTCACTTTGGGTCGAATCGGGCCGTCTCGATTTGCGCGGCACCCTGGGACCGGATATTGTTTTATTCGTTGCCAAGCACGGCAATGAGAAGTGAATACGGGATATGGCGCAGGTTGGTAGCGCGCCTCGTTCGGGACGAGGAGGTCGTGGGTTCAAATCCCGCTATCCCGACAGATACCCTGGGTCTTCGGACCCGGGGTTTTTGTTTTCCCCAGACTCATACTCCACGGAGGCAGGCATGCGATCCGACCACCACCTGACCGAACTGCTGCGTCGCCTGGACGGGCGCAGCTACGGGGGATATAAAGAACTGCGCGGGGACTTCGACTTCGGCGATGTGATCGTCTCCATCGACAAGGTGCAGACGGACCCCTACGCCCCACCCTCGCTCATGCGCGCGGCCTTCGACATCCGCGACGCCGCCATTCCCTCCCACCTCATCGACGACCGCGAGGGCCGCATCGCCACCGCGGACTTCCTCACCCGCGCCTTCGAAGCGGCCATCGGCAACCGGGCGATCGGCGTGGGCCGGGTGGGTCAGGAGGTGCTGGAGCGGACCAATGTGCTCATCGCCCCGGACTTCGTCGAGGCCCGTCTATCGGTCCAACTGCCTGCCGCCGGTCGGCGCATCAAGGGCCGCGAGGCCGAACGCCTGCTGACCCGCGAACTGCCGGCGGCCGCTCGCGCCGGCCTGCTGTACGAGAACCTGGACCATGCGGCATTGGCCGCGCACGTCGCGCTGTACCGCGATCAACAGGCACTGCGCCGGGCCCTGCGCGAACGCGGCCTGGTGGCCTTCGTCGGTGACGGGGCGATCCTGCCGCGGCGCTCCGGCGATTCCGACCTGCCACTGGCCCGCGGTGCAGTGCCCTTCACCTCACCCGATTCGCTGCGCTGCACCTTCGAACTGCCCAGCGGACGCACGGTCACCGGAATGGGAGTGCCCGTGGGCATCACCGTGATCGTCGGCGGTGGCTATCACGGAAAATCGACGCTGCTGCGCGCCCTGGAGCGCGGCGTCTACCCGCATATCGCAGGCGATGGCCGCGAATGGGTCCTCACGGTCGACGATGCCGCGGCCATTCGCGCCGAGGACGGCCGGGCGGTGACCGGTGTGGACATCTCCCCGTTCATCTCCGGTCTGCCCTCGGGTGCCGACACCCGCGATTTCTCCACCACGAATGCCTCGGGGTCGACCTCGCAGGCGGCCAATCTGGTCGAGGCCGTCACCGCCGGGACGAGCGCGCTGCTGATCGACGAGGACACCTCGGCGACGAACTTCATGATCCGCGACGAGCGGATGCGCGAACTCATCCCGGCCGACCGTGAGCCGATCACCCCCTTCGTCGACCGGATCCGGCCCCTGTACGAACAGGCGGGGGTGTCCACAGTGCTGGTCGCCGGCGGCTCCGGGGCCTTCTTCGCAGTGGCCGACACCGTGGTGGCGATGGACGCCTATGTCCCTGCCGAGGTCACTGCGCGCGCCAGGGAGATCGCAGCCGCCCACGCCGAGCGGCCTGCGCCGGGGGAGGCCGCCGCAAACGAGACCACGATCGCGGGGCTGTTCGCCACCTCGGGCCGACGGGTGCCGGTCGCCGGCGCGCTGGAACCCGCCGATAAGCGCAAACCGGCGCGCGCCCGCGGCCTGGGGGAGATCCAGCTGGGCCGCGAGTCGATCGACATGTCTGCGGTGGGCCAGCTGCTCGACGCCGCGCAGACTGCCGGTGTGGCCGCTGCCCTCGAGCGGTTGTCCCGCCGGTTCGACGGCCGCGTCGACGCCCTCACCGCAATCGCCGAGCTCGCAGCCGAGCTGGATGCCGAGGGCCTGGACGCCCTGGCCGTCGGCCGGGCCAATCCCGGCCATCTGACGCGGCCCAGGATCCAGGAGATCCACACGGCGCTGTGCCGCTATCGCGGCCTGCGACTGTCCGCTGCGCGCCAGTAGGCGCGCACCGTCTCCGTAGGGCCGGAGAGTTCGGTCAGACCGGCGTCCACGATCGACACGGGACGCTCGTTCACCGCCCATTGCGCTTGCGTGGGGACGCGCACGTCGATGGCGTAATCGGCTGCCCGCCAGGCGGCGAGGACATCGTCCGGCGCCTCATCGAGGACGGCCTGCACGGCGTGACCCACCTGGGCCGCGGTCTTGCCCGTGCTCATCTGAAGACCGGGGTCGACCTCCACGATGACGATGGCATCCGCTGCGCTGTCGGCGGATCCGGTTGTATCACCCGACTCGTCCGTGCGCGGGAACTCGGTGCCGCCGACCTGCAGTCTGGACAGCTCCCTGGGCAGGGGCCGCAGGGGAGCCGGGGGATAGGCGCGGACCCGCGCGGTACCCGAGGCCCGGGTCACCCCGGGCAATTCGATCGCGTCACGCCAGCGCTTTCCATCGGCGCGGCGGGCCACCTTGCGCACCCAGCCGGCCCGCCAGTGTTCCACCGCCGAGCTCCAAACGCCGCTGCGGGACCGCTCATCGTCGAGCAGGGCCGCCACGGCGGCACCGGCGGCGCGCAACACCTCGGTATGGCCGGCAGGGTTCGCCCGATCGCGGAAGATCACCATCTGCAGTGCCCAGGGCTCGGCGTGGTCGGGCCGGAGCTGTTCTGCATCGGGCTCGCTCATGCCCCGTCCCCCTGGTGTGGGTGAACCGGGAGTACGCGCACTGCGTCGGCGGCGCTGAGCCCCAGTTCCACTGAGCGGTCGTCGATGCGCACCGAGACCGTTCCGGCGATCGGATTCGCCGAGACCAGGGTGAGCTCGGTGCCTACCTGCAGGCCGTGGCCGGCCAGATAGCGCAGCAGTTCATCGGACCGGTCGGAGACCCTGGCGACTCGGACGGTGACCTCCTGGGCCACATCGAGCAGGGGGATGGAGGAGTCCACGGCGACGGTGCCGTCGGCTGTCGGAATCGGATCTCCGTGGGGATCGTGGCTGGGATGTCCCAGGGCGGCGTCCATCTTCGCGAGCACCAGATCCGACAGGGCGTGTTCGAGCCGATGCGCCTCCTCATGGACCTGGTCCCAGGTCAGGCCCAGGGCCCGGACCAGGTAGGTTTCGAGGATCCGGTGGCGGCGCACGACGCCGATGGCGATCTGAGTGCCCGCCGGCGTCAGGGTGATGGCCCCGTAGGGGCGATAGTCGATGAAACCGTCGCGCGAGAGCTTCTTGAGGTTGGCGGAGACCGTGGGCGCGGTGACGCCGAGCTGTTCGGCCAGATCACCGGTCGACGGGCCCTGGCCGGGCAGTTCGTGGGCCTTCCAGATGATCGAGGTGTAGTCCTCGACCAGGCGGGAATTCATGGGAGTGGACATCGCCACGATTCTACTTTGATTTCGTCTGGGTCTGCGGTCGTGTAGCGTATAAGGTAAGGCGCGCCTACGAACGTTTGCGCGTCCGTGTGAACGCTCACCTGAACGAAGGAGAGAATCCTGTGAAGCATCAGTTGCCCGACCTCGACTACTTGAAATCCGTCATGGTCTTCAAGAACCCGGTGAAGAACCCCAAGACCGTCCGTCTTGCCAAGGCTCCGACGGTATGGGATCTGCGCCGCATCGCCAAACGCCGCACTCCCAAGGGCCCCTTCGACTACACGGCGGGCGCGGCCGAGGGTGAGGTTGGCCTGCAGCGGGCCTATGACGCATTCCGAGATGTGGAATTCCATCCGACCATCCTGCGTGATGTGTCGAAGGTCTCGACCTCATGGGATGTGATGGGTGCGCCGGTCGCCTATCCCTTCGGCATCGCCCCGACGGGGTTCACCCGGCTGATGCACGCAGCGGGGGAGCGCGCGGGGGCTGCGACCGCCCAGGAATTCGGCGTGCCGTTCGCCCTGTCGACCCTGGGCACGACGGGACCGGAGGCCGCGCGCGAGGCCGCGCCCACCGGGCGGCTGTGGTTCCAGTTGTACATGATGAAGGAACGCTACCGCTCCTATGAGCTGGTGGAGAGGGCCAAGGCGCAGAACTTCGACACCCTCCTGTTCACCGTGGACACCCCGGTGGCCGGGGCCCGGCACCGTGATAAGCGCAACGGCATGTCCTTCCCGCCCCAGCTGACCTTCAAAACGGTGCTCGACGCGGCACCCCGTCCGGAATGGTGGTTCAACTTCCTGACGACCGAACCCTTGGAGTTCGCGGCCGTGCGCAACTGGAACGGCACTGTCGGAGAACTCCTCGACTCGATGTTCGACCCGACCGTTAGCTTCTCGGACCTGGCAGAGGTCCGCGAAGTGTGGGGCGGGAAGATCCTGGTCAAGGGAGTGCAGAACGTCGACGACGCCAAACACCTGGCCGATCTGGGAGTCGACGGGATCCAGCTGTCCAACCACGGCGGTCGCCAGCTCGACCGCGCACCCGTGCCCTTCCGCCTGCTGCCCGAGGTGGTGCGCGAGGTCGGACAGGACCTCGAGGTCCATGTGGACACGGGCATCATGTCCGGTGCCGACGTCGTCGCGGCCATCGCCCATGGAGCCCGCTACACGCAGGCCGGGCGCGCCTACCTCTATGGCCTGATGGCTGGCGGCCAGGCGGGTGTCCACCGGATGTTCGAAATCGTCACCGGGGAGATCGAACGGGTGATGCGCCTGCTGGGCGTGTCCTGCCTGGAAGAACTCGAACCCCGCCATGTGACCCTGCTGGACAATCTGCGCCCCCGCCTGGCACAGGAGGCCGCCCGCGAGGCCGAACGGGCCTGAGGTCGGCCCGCCCCGGGAATGTCCGAATCCCGGGGCGGCTCCCACTCCGGCGATGGCCGCCGGCACCGGGGCGGCATAGGCTGGCCCCGTGAGCGCTACACCACCGCAACCATCCTGCCGGCACTTCGCCGCATTGATCATCGGCGCAGGACAGGCGGGACTGGCAGCCGCGCACGAGCTGGTGCACCGCGGCCTGGTACCGGGAGAGGACTTCCTCGTCGTCGACGCGAACACCGGTCCCGGGGGCGCCTGGCAGCACAGATGGGATTCCCTGACCCTGGGCCGGGCCCACGGAATCGCCGACCTGCCGGGCCTGCCACTGGGCGATCCGCCGGCGGATGTCCCCGCCGCGCGCATCGTCGCCGACTACTACGGCCGCTACGAGGACGCCTTCGACCTGCGGGTGCACAGGCCCGTCACTGTCACCAGGGTCGACTCCCCACAGGGCCGGCGTGAAGGACCCTTGCACGTCACCCTCCGCGACGAGTCGCGGCCCGGGGCCGCTGGGGCGGACCAGGCGCTCACCGCCGACCTGATCCTCAATGCGACCGGCACATGGACCAGGCCATTCATTCCCTACATCCCCGGACGGGAGACCTTCACCGGCCGGCAACTGCACACCCACGACTACACCAGGGCCGAGGACTTCCGCGGCCTGCGCACCCTCGTCGTCGGCGGGGGCCTATCGGCCGTGCAGTTCCTGCTCGAGCTGGCTCCGGTCACCAAGACCCTGTGGGCCACCCGCCGACCGCCGAACTTCCTGGCACGCGCACACGACCCCGAATGGGGCAGAGCGGTGGAAGCCGGCGTCACCACACGCATCAGGGCAGGTCTGCCAGCGGCCAGCGTGGTGCGCCATACCGGGATCCCCCTATGGCCCGAATACGTCGAGGGAGTGCACGACGGCACGCTGATCAGCCACGGCATGTTCAACCGGATCACCCCGCATGGTGTCGTCTTCGCCGGCCCCACGACGAATGCCACCGCCGGACTGGGACCGGCCGGCGGGCGAACCGCCCTGGTCCAGCCCCGATCCTGGCAGCCCTACCCGGGCGGACACACCGAGGACGTCGACGTGATCTTCTGGAACACGGGCTTCCGCCCCGCCCTGGACCACCTCGCACCCCTGCACCTGCGCGGGCCCAACGGCGGCATCGCGATCGCCGACGAGGTCACCGTCGACGCCGACCCGCGGATCTACCTGATCGGCTACGGTTCCGCGGCCTCGACCATCGGAGCCACCCGCGCCGGCAGACTGGCCGGACGCGCGGCCGCCCGAAGGCTGACTCGGGAGGGCCACGGTGTGGAATCCGCGCACGTCTAGAGACCACGACAGAAGACAACCGAAGAAAGGCACTCGATGAAACACCAACTGCCCGACCTGGACTACCTCAAGCAGATCCTCGTCTTCAAGAATCCGGCGCGCAACGCCGCCGTGGCCCGTCTGTCCAAGGCCCAGACCGTCTGGGACTTACGCGACATCGCCCGCAGGCGCACCCCGAAGGGCCCCTTCGAATACACCTTCGGGGCAGCCGAGAACGAAGTCGGCCTGCAGCGGGCCTATGACGCCTTCCGCGACGTCGAATTCCACCCGACCATCCTGCGCGACGTCTCGCAGGTCTCCACCGGCTGGGACGTCATGGGACGCCACGTGGACTATCCCGTGGGCATCGCGCCCACCGGTTTCACCCGCCTCATGCACTCCGCCGGGGAGTCCGCCGGGGCGAGGGCCGCACAGAACTACGGGGTGCCCTTCGCCCTGTCCACCATGGGCACGACCAGCCCCGAAGACGTCAGGGCCGCCGCACCCGGCGGCCGCCTGTGGTTCCAGCTCTACGTCATGAAGGAACGCGAGCGCAGCTTCGAACTGGTCCGCCGTGCCAGGGAACAGGGGTTTGACACCCTACTGCTGACCGTGGACACGCCCGTGGCGGGCGCCCGGCATCGCGATAAGCGCAACGGCATGTCCTTCCCGCCCCAGCTGACGCTCAAGACCATGTACAACGCCGCACCGCGGATCGAATGGTGGTTCAACCTGCTGACCACCGCACCCCTGGAATTCGCCGCGATCAAGAACTGGCAGGGCACACCCGGCGAACTGGTCGACGCGATGTTCGACCCGTCCCTGAGTTTCGATGACCTCGCCGAAATCCGCGACATGTGGGACGGCAAGATCATGATCAAGGGCGTGCAGAACGTCGACGACGCCCGCCGTATCGCGGACTTCGGCGTCGACGGGATCCAGCTGTCCAACCACGGTGGTCGCCAGCTCGACCGGGCGCCCGTGCCCTTCCGCCTGCTGCCCGAGGTGGTGCGCGAGGTCGGACGGGACCTGGAGATCCACATCGACACCGGCATCATGTCCGGTGCCGACGTCGTCGCGGCCATCGCCCAGGGTGCCCGCTACACCCAGGTGGGGCGGGCCTATATGTACGGGCTCATGGCCGGGGGTGAAATGGGGGTCAACCGGATGTTCAGCATCATCACCGGGGAGATCGAACGGGTGATGCGCTTGCTGGGCGTGTCCTGCCTGGAAGAACTCGAACCCCGCCATGTGACCCTGCTGGACCGGCTGCGCCCCCGCCTGTCCGAATAGCTCCGGAGCAGTCGACCGGGGCCGGTGGCCCTCCGATCGCGTTATACCCCGGAGGATCATCGGCTCCAGTGTTGTATTGCGGTAAGGTTTACGGCGAATATCCACTATGTGTCATAAATCACCGGATGAGGAAAAACACGTTAGGATTCCCTAGGCCAGTACACCGACAACAAAGGACACAGCACCCATGAAGGGGATGAAGACGCTTGCGGCGGCAGCCTGTGCCACTGCGCTCGCGTTCACACTCAGCGCCTGTGGCGCCAGACCGCTCTCGGAGCTCTACGAACAGAAAGCCGGCGGCGCCGTCGAGGTGAAGGTCCCCGCAGACGAGAAGGCCAAGGGCGTTCTCGACGCTGTCCAGGCCGATCCGCAGCTGACCGAACTGGTGCCCGAGGACATCAGGGCCACCGGTATCAAAATGGCCAACTCCGTGGGATATCCGCCCATGGAGCTCTTCGCCGACAACGGCAAGGACATTCTCGGAGTCGATCCTGCGATCGCCGCGGCCATCGCCAAGAAGTTGGGCATCGGCTTCCACATCGAGGACCAGGAGTTCGCCTCGATGATCCCCGGTATGAAATCCGGCCGCTACAACTTCGTCATGTCCTCGATGACAGACAACAAGGAGCGCCGGGCCCAGGCCTTCATGGTCGACTACGTCAAGGCCGGCAACGCCATCCAGGTCTCCAAGGGCAATCCCAAGGGGATCAAGGGCCCGCAGGACTTGTGCGGCCAACCGGTGTCGACGGTCCAAGGCGGGTCCTCCGAAGCCCGGCTGAAGACCTTCTCCAAGGACTGTGAGTCCAAGGGGAAGCCGGCGATCAAGATCCTGGGCTTCTCCGCCGACGGGGAGGCGGGGCTCGCCATCAAATCGGGCAGGTCCGTCGCCTCGCTGACCGACTATCCGCCCGCAGCGGATCGTGCCGCAGATCCCGAATCCGGATTCGACGCGGTCGAGGTATCCGGTGGCGAGTCCATCTGGGGGATCGCCATCGACAACAAGAACAAGCCCTTCGCCGAAGCGGTCCAGAAGGCCTTGCAATCGTTGATCGACGACGGCAGCTACGGCAAGATCCTCGACGCCTGGAGCGTCGACAAGCTCGCCATCGACAAGGCGACCATCAACGGAGGCGACTGAGATGAGCAAGCACAGAACCGCTGACATCGTCGCAGCCGACGGCACCGCTGTGGCCATCAAGCGCCGCGTCCCCTGGGCACGTATCATCGTGGCCGTCATCGTCGTCTACATCGTCGCCTGGATGCTCAAGACCCTGCTGTTCAACGAGAACATCCAGTGGGCCGCTGTCGGGCAGTATCTATTCAACGAACGGATCATCTCCGGCATCGGCGTGACCATCTGGATCTCCATCGTGGCCACGATCATCGGCCTGATCCTGGGCGTCGTGCTTGCCGTGATGAAGCTGTCGGTCAATCCGGTGCTGCGCTGGATCGCCGAGGCCTACATCTGGTTCTTCCGCGGCACCCCGGTCATCGTGCAACTGATCTTCTGGTTCAACCTGGCCTTCCTGCTCCCGCACATCATCGTGAAGATCCCCTTCACCATGATCGGCGTCTACTGGGACACAAATGAGCTCATCACCGGCACCACCGCGGCGATCCTGGGCCTGGGCCTGAACATGGCCGCCTACTTCGCAGAGACGGTGCGCGCGGGCATCCAGGCGATCGATGCCGGACAGTCGGAGGCCGCACAGGCATCCGGCATGACCCGCGGGCAGACCATGCGCCTGATCGTCCTGCCCCAGGCCATGCGGATCATCATTCCGCCGACGGCCAATGAGTTCATCTCGATGCTCAAGACCACCTCCCTGGTGATCGTGGTCGCAGGTACCGATCTGATGACGAACGCCTCGCAGATCTACAAGGTCAACAACCTTGTGATCGAACTGCTCATCGTGGTGAGCATCTGGTACATGCTGATGACCGCCATCGCCACCTACCTGCAGAGCCTGCTGGAGAAGCGCTTCGGTCGCGACCGGGTCCGCCTGGTCCGCAAGGGCTCCTGGATGCAGCGCCTGTTCGATACCCGGTCGGGCACGAAGCCCGTCACCACCCTTCCCGATTCCGCCACCGAGGCCAAGGAGAACATCTAATGGCCGAGTCCATCATCACCGCGCACGGCGTCACCAAGGCATTCGGTGATCACCAGGTCCTCAAGGGCGTCGACTTCGCCGTCGCCCCGGGAGAGGTCAGCTGTATCATCGGGCCCTCGGGATCGGGCAAGTCGACTTTCCTCCGGGCCGTCAACGGGCTCGAGACCATCGATTCCGGCAGCCTCGAGGTGCTGGGCGATCAGGTCGGCTACTCCCGCCATGGCGATCACTTCACCGAATGGGGCGATAAGCGCTTCGCGGAATTCCGCGCCCGGATCGGTATGGTCTTCCAACGTTTCAACCTCTATGCCCACCTCGACGCGGTGGAGAACGTCGCGCTGGCGCTGACCCACGTCAAGGGGATGAGCCGGCATGCGGCACAGGCCAGGGCGAAGGAGGAACTGGCCAGGGTGGGCCTGGCAGAGCACGGGCACAAGAAGCCCCACCAGCTCTCCGGTGGCCAGCAGCAGCGGGTGGGCATCGCCCGTGCGCTGGCGATGGATCCCGAGCTCATGCTCTTCGACGAGCCGACCTCGGCACTGGATCCGGAACTCGTGGGGGAGGTGCTCACGACCATGCGACAACTGGCGGACGACGGGATGACAATGGTCATCGTGACCCACGAAATCGCCTTCGCCCGCGAGGTCGCCGACACCGTGGCCTTCTTCGACCAGGGGATCGTGATGGAGAAGGCGGCGCCGGCCGACCTGCTGACCTCGACGAATCCGCGCGTCAAGGGATTCCTCGACAAGGTGCGCTGAGCCAGCACCACCGCATCGCACGGACGAGACGGGGGCCAGAAGTCCATCGACTTCCGGCCCCCGCTACATGCCCACCCCATTGTGGGCGAGGACGTGGTGCGTTCGCGCCCGCCTACGAGGCCTCGGCCCGGCGCAATTCGCGCTTGAGGATCTTGCCCGCGGAGTTCTTCGGCAGGGTCTCGACCAGGTGGACGGCCTTGGGCACCTTGAAGCCGGCCAGGCGGGTCCTCGTATGGGCGATGACCTCCTCGGCGCTCAGCGGGCCCTTGGGCACGACATAGGCTGTGACCGCCTCGATCCACTTCTCGTCAGGCAGCCCGACCACCGCGACCTCGGCCACATTGTCCAACTCGAAGATCGCGTCCTCGACCTGCCGCCCGGCCACCAGTACGCCGCCGGTGTTGATGACGTCCTTGACCCGGTCGACGACCTGGATGAAGCCATCGGCGTCCTGGATCACCAGGTCGCCCGAGTGGAACCAGCCGCCGGCGAAGGCCTCGGCGGTGGCCTCCGGTTTGTTCCAGTAGCCCTCGCACAGCTGCGGGGAACGGTAGAGGATCTCGCCCTGCACTCCGGGTTCGACATCCACGCCGTCGCCGTCGACCACGCGGGTCTCGACGAAGAGCACAGGCTTGCCGGCCGAACCGGGATGCTCGGCGTGGTCCTCCGGGCGCAACACGGTGCACAGGGGGCCCAGCTCCGACTGGCCGAAGCAGTTGTAGAAGCCCAAGTCCGGCAACAGCTCCTGCAGCCGGCCGAGGACCGGTCCCGGCATAATGGAGGCGCCGTAGTAGGCCTTCCGCAGAGTGCTCAGATCGACCTTTGTCAGATCCGGATGATTCGCCAGCGCCACCCACACGGTGGGCGCGGCGAAGAACGTGTCGATGCTCTGCTGGGCGAACATCGCCAGCAGTTCTCCCGGCACAGGGGCCGGCACGATGATGTTGTACGACCCCTGCATCAGGGCCGGCAGCAGGAACACGTGCATTTGCGCCGAATGGTACATGGGCAGGGCGTGGACCTGTCGGTCAGCCGGCCCGAAGTCCAGGACATTGACGGCGGAGAGGTACTCTGCGACCAGAGCCCGGTGCGTCATGATCGCGCCCTTGGGAGCGCTGGTGGTGCCCGAGGTGTAGAGCAGCTGGGCGATATCGCCGTCGGTGGCCGCGAACTCGTCGAGGCCGGCCGGCTCCCCGCCGGTGCGCGCGGGCTCCAGCAGCGATTCGAAGGTCGCGAAGTCCGTGGCCCGGCCGGTATCCGTGGCCTGGACATAGGTGGAGAAGTCCTGATCGGCGATGACGAAATCGGCGCCGGAATCGGCCAGAATGTATTCGAGTTCGTCACCGGTGAGTTGATAGTTCACCGGCACGTGGATCAGTCCGGCCCTGGCGCAGGCCAGGAACAGGAGGAGGTACAGGTCCGAGTTCTTCCCATAGGCGGCGACCCTGCACCCGGGCGTCAGCCCCTGGGACAGCAGGTGCCGGGCGACGTCGGTGATCGCCTGGTCCAATTCCGGATAGGACCAGGATCGGTCCCGGAAGACCACGGCGGTTTTATCGGGGTAACGGGCGGCCGAACGGCGGACGATATCGGCGATGGTATTCGTCCGCAAACCTGTGAGGTGCGTCATGTGTTCAATGTAGCAATGCGCCGTGCGCCTGCCAAGCGGCCGTGGACGCCAGTAGAGTTGATCCTATGACCGCACGTGTATCCGATGTCATGGCAGCAGCAGAGTCCCTCTGGCCGGCGGCCTGGGCCGAACCCTGGGACACGGTGGGCCTGGCCGTGGGCGATCCCGACGCCGAGGTCTCCACCATCCTGGCCGCACTCGATGCCACCGACGCCGTCGTCGACCAGGCGATCGGAATCGGCGCCCAATTCCTGTTCACCCACCACCCCCTGCTGCTACGCGGGGTCACCTCGGTGGCGGCGGACACCCTCAAGGGTGGGGCCGTGACCCGGCTCATCCGCGCGGGGATCGCGCAGTTCAACGCCCACACCAATGCCGATTCCGCACCCGGGGGAGTCACCGATGTGTTGTGCGATGCGATCGGACTGGGACAGCGCGCCCCACTGGTTCCCCAGAACGTTCCCGGAGTGGGCATCGGACGTGTCGGCACCCTGGCCACCGCTTGCACGGTCGAAGAGCTGGCCCGTCGGCTGGCAGCATCCGTTCCCGCCACTGCCACCGGAATCCGTATCGCCGGAGACCCCACCGCCCGCATCGAACGGGTTGCGGTGCTCGGCGGGGCGGGGGACTCCGAATTCGATGCGGTCCGCCGGGCCCGGGCGCAGGTCTACATCACCTCCGATCTGCGCCACCACCCTGCCACCGAGGCCATCGACACGGGCCACCGCACCGGGGCCGGTCCGCAATTGATCGATATCGCCCACTTCGCAGCGGAATCCCCGTGGATCACCACCGCCGCACACCAGCTCACCTCCGTTTTGGCCCAGGCCGGGCACCGGGTGCGCCTCGCGGTATCCCACGTCAACACCGACCCCTGGACCATGCGCATCGCGCAGGCCGGTGCACCGGCTGCGGAATCGAATACGAACACGGAACGAGGAAGCATCACATGGCTTTGACCACCTGGGCGGCAGACCCCGCCGCAGCCGCAGAACTCATCGCACACCTCAGGGAGTCCCGCCGGGAGACCCATCGCAGGGCCCAGACGGAGCTCGTGGCCGAACTGACCGAACTGGCCGCCCGGCACCGGGAACTGGCCGCCCGGCACCGGGAACTGGCCGTCCGGAGCGGGGAACTCACGACCGCGTTGGAGGACAAGCACAGACAACAGCGTGAAACGGCGGCCAGGACCGCTGACCAGCAGAGCAAGATCTCCGCGATGGAGGCCCGGCTGAACGCAGGCGAGGGCATGACCTCGCGGGACCTGGTGGCGCTGCAGGGCGACATCGACTCCGCCAAGGCGGCTCTGGCGAAGCTGGAGGACGCGGAACTCGAGCTGCTCGAATCGATCGAGGAGCTCCAAGGGGACGTCGCCGGGCTCAAACAGGAGTCTGCCGGAATCGCCGCGCAGGGCAAGGAGAAGCAGGCCCTGCGCAAACGTGTGGAAGCCGAGATCGCCACCCGGCTGGCCGAACTGGAAACGGCCATCGCCCAGGACCTGGCGCACATGGGCCCCGCCGCAGACCCGGTCAGGGCGGACCTGGACGCCGGTGGCCCGGGCCTCATGCCCTGCGACGCCGGCGCCTGTGGCAACTGCGGCGATGCCCTGGCCGGAGCGGACCTGGCCGAGTTCAAGGCTCTGCAACCGGGCACCGTGTTCAGCTGCCCCGACTGCGAGGTCCCCCTCCTCAGGCAGTGAGGATGATCGCCAGCTCGGCCGGCTTCCTGCGGCCGGCGGCCGTCAGCTCGACCGTGAAGGCCTCGCCCGCGGCCCCGGCCAGTTCCTGCGGAGAGTCCGGGTCCGAGCTGGTGCGCTCGAGCAGGTGCCGGGCCAGCAGGCCGCGGGTGTGTTTGGCATTGTGGCTGACCACGCTGCGTTTGCCGGCCCGCTCGGTGTAGACATTGACCACGACCGTGTGGGCCGGATCGCCCGGCCAGGACTTCCGGTAGTCGCCCGAGCGGCAGTCGACGACGAGTTCATCCGCGAAACGGGCATCGAGCACAGGGGTCAGGCGCTTCTTCCACCAGGTCGAGAGCACGCCGGTGTCGGGCAATCTGACCTTCATCGCCAGTCGGTAGGCGGGGATGAGGTCGCCGGCTGCCACGATTCCGAACAGCCCCGATGACACATACAGCGAGCCCAGCCTGTGCTGGGCCGTGGTGGTCAGGGTCGGTGCATCGAGGGCTGCGAACAGCACCCCGGTGTAGGTCTGGAGTGCGGGGGCGCAGGGGATCCGGGTCAATTCCCGATTGCGAGCCACCTCGCCGGACAGGGTAGGTCCGACCCCCAGGATCTGCAGGGCGTCCGGGGCGGCCGAGGTCTGCTGCAGGGCCTCGAGGACCTCGAGCCGGGCGGCGGTGAGTTCGGGAAAGGCCAGGTCCTCGAGGTTGAGTGCGGGTCCGGTGGAGGCGGGGGTCTTGCCCTCGGAGGGCGGCAGCAGAATGATCACAGTCCAACCCTACCCAGGTAGGGGAGTAGACTTGGGTGCGGACAGGTCGTCGAACGGTCGCGTCGACACGCCCGGAAGGGTGCGTCGCCGAGGAACGTCCGGGCTCCACAGAGCACGGTGGTGGGTAACGCCCACCCGGGGTGACCCGCGGGATAGTGCCACAGAGAACAGACCGCCCCTGCTCCACCATTGGTGAGGCGGGGGTAAGGGTGAAACGGCGGTGTAAGAGACCACCGGGGACCCAGGTGACTGGGTCTGCCAGGTAAACCCCACCGGGAGCAAGATCAGACAGATGGTTCGGGCTGCTCGTCATGCCATCGGG
Source organism: Brevibacterium sp. 50QC2O2 (assembly GCF_024580675.1). Lineage (NCBI taxonomy): Bacteria > Bacillati > Actinomycetota > Actinomycetes > Micrococcales > Brevibacteriaceae > Brevibacterium > Brevibacterium sp. 50QC2O2. Next base: position 14,357 of record NZ_JANIJZ010000019.1, on the reverse strand, counting down.
TAGATCGCTCGAGGCCGTCGGCAACGGCGGTCCTAGATAGATGACCGTTGATTGGGATCCGGGTAACCGGCCCATGCACAGAACCCGGCTTATAGGCGGCCTGTCCACCCTCACCGGGGAAAACGCTAGATCAGGGCCCGTTTCGTCACCGGATCGTCACAGCGCACTGGCCAGGACGGTCGCCGTCATCTCCTGGACCCGGTCGAGCTGCTCGGTCTGCACCTCGCCTGTCCACACGACCGGCTCGTGGACCAAAGACCACCCCAGGCCCGTGGTGATCGCCTCCATCGCCCGCTGCGCGCCCGTCGTGTCGTAGCCGCCGTGGATCCAATACGAGAACGGCCTGCCCGCCGTGGGTTCGCGCACCTGGTCGTAGACGGTGTCGAAGAAGTGCTTGAGCGCGCCGCTGATATAACCGAAGTTCGCGGTCGTGCCGAGCACATAGGCATCGGCGGCCAGGACCTGGTCGATGTCCGGTTCGAGCGCCGCAGTCTCCACGAGTTCGAGCTGCCCGTCGCTGACCAGGTCGTGCAGATCATCGAGCCGGAGGGCCGCCAGAGCGGCATCGGCGATCCGCCTGGTCGCGGGAGTGGGCGAGTGATGGATGAGGAGTACGCGTGTCATCCCTTCACGCTAACGCACAAGTGCCACCCCGGGGCGGATCAGCGGGATTTATTGCCGCGCAGTCGCTTGGGCACCCCCGCCTTGGGCTTCCCACCGTGGGCGGCGAAGAGCGCGGCGCCCACGATACCCGCCTCATTGCGCAACTGGGCGGGTATCAGGGCAGCATTGGTATGGATGAGCGGGAGGAATTCCGCATGCCGTTTCGACACCCCGCCGCCGACGATGAAGGCATCGGGGTTGAGGATCTTCTCCAGCTCCGCATAGTACCGTTGCAGGCGCTCGGCCCAAGCCGGGAAGTCCAGTCCTTCCCGCACTGCCACTGACCGTGCGGCCACGGCCTCGGCCTCGGCCCCGTCGAGTTCGATATGGCCCAGTTCGCTGAACGGGAAGAGCCGGCCGGCGGTGAACAGTGCAGTGCCGATCCCGGTGCCCAGCGTGGTGATGACGACGGTGCCCCGTCTGAAGCGCCGACCGGCCCCATAGGCCATCTCCGCCAGTCCAGCGGCATCGGCGTCGTTGAGCACATGGGAACAACCGGTCAGCCGGCCTGCCAGCTCGCCCAAGTGTGCGCCGATCCAGGAGGGGTCCAGATTGGGCGCATAGCCGACCACGCCCTCTTTGACGACCCCGGGGAAGGCGGTGCCGGCCGGCAGTCGGTCCAGCCGCGGCGCCCGGTCCGCACCGTACTCGGCCACCGTCTGCGACTGCAGGGCCGCCAGGGCCGCACGCAGGGACTGCTCCACCGCCGCCGGCGTCGCCGGCTGTGGCGTATCCACTCTGGCCCGTTTGCCGACCAGGCGCCCGCGTGCCACGTCGACCAGCCCGGCCTTGATGCCGGTGCCGCCGATGTCGATGCCGATGGCGAGATTTCCGTGAGTGGGCATGCTCGGGGTCCTTTACGTCGAGGCTATTTCCAGAAGTCGGTGAGCTCGTCTGCGAATTCGCCGGTGGGCAGGGTGAGGATCTCCGGACCGTCCTCGGTCACAACCAGGGTGTGTTCGAACTGGGCGGAGGGGAGCAGATCGGCGGTCACCACTGTCCAGTCGTCGTCCCATTGCCGCCAGTCGGCGGTCCCCAGGTTCAGCATCGGCTCGACTGTGAACACCATGCCCGGCTCGATCACCTCGGCATGGGCCGGTGCGGCATCGTAGTGGGGGACCACCAGGCCGGAGTGGAAGTCCCTGCCGACTCCATGACCCGTGAAGTCGCGTACCACGCCGTAGCCGAAGCGCTTGGCGTACTTCTCGATGACGCGGCCGATGACGTTGACCTGCCGACCGGGACGCACCGCCTTGATCCCGCGCATTGTCGCCTCGTAGGTGTGCGCGACCAGGTCCTTGACCTCCGGGGCCACTGTGCCGACGCCGAAAGTGAAATTGGTGTCTCCGTGTACGCCGTCCTTGAAGACGGTGACGTCGAGGTTGAGGATGTCCCCGTCGGATAGCACCGTGGAGTCGGGAATGCCGTGGCAGATGACTTCGTTGACGGATGTGCAGATGGATTTGGGGAATCCTCTGTATCCCAGGCACGAGGGATATCCGCCCATATCGCAGATGTACTCATGGGCGATCCGGTCCAGTTCGTCGGTTGTCACGCCGGGGGCGATGGCACGCCCGGCCAAGGCGATCGCGTTGGCGGCGATGGCTCCGGCGGAGCGGATATGCTCGATTTCCTCCGGTGTGTGTTTATCACCGGTGAGCCCTTCACGCGGCTCTGGCCGGCCCACGTACTCGGGGCGGTCGATGGAGGTGGGAACTCTCCGGTGCGGGCTCAGGGTGCCTTTTTCAACGTGGGTGTTCTTTGCCATGATAGGAATCAGTCTAGACGTCCGAGCAATCGAACAAACGAACAATCGAACAGGTGGTCGTTTATGCAGGAACTCAAAGGGTTGGAGACAGTGGTCTCCGTGCCGACGACGGGCCAGCAGATATCCGATCACATCCTCTCGGCGATCGCCGTCGGCGCTCTACCGGTCGGTACCCCGCTGCCGAGCGAACGTGAGCTCGCACAGGCCCTGCAGGTCTCGCGCTCATCGGTGCGCGCCGGCTTGGACCGCTTGGAACGGGCCGGCTTCGTCCTCCGGCGTCGCGGCAGGGGCGGGGGCACCTTCATCGCAGCGGGCGACGCGGGCGAACTGGCCGGACAGCAGGAGCACCTGGCGACCTTCCGCGCCGAACGCGAATCGCTACTCGACGCCAGGGCGATCGTCCACGGGCGACTGGCCCATGTTGCGGCCCTGCGCCGCACGCCGGAGGACGCACACGATATCAGCGCCGCTGCCGCCCGCTATGCACAGATGGACGATCCGATCCACGCCCGCAGCGCCGACGCGCATTTCCACCATACGATCGCCAGAGCGACCGGAAACGAGGAACTGGTCAGGATCTCAGTCGACCTGGACCGGCGGATCAACGCCGGCTTCCGACACGACCCGTTTTCGCCCGAACTGTTCGCAGCAGCCCAGCGCGACCACGCTGCGATCGCCGCTGCCATCGCAGCGGGACGCGCGCAGGAAGCCGGCGTCCTGTGTGAGGAGCACTTCCGCGCTACGACGATGCAACCGGGTTCCGCCGGGGCCGAAGAGGATGCTCGTGCACTCGGGGACGACACAGTCGGCAGGCGATAGGCTAGAGGCGATACGCCAGAAGGCGGTCCACGACTCCGCCGGGTGGCGGACACGGCCGAAGAAGGAGACGAGATGGCTGAGGAGAACGGACTTCCCGGTGACGTCAAGTACTGGTTCAACGTGCGCACCGGCCAGGTCGAAGAGGGCCCGCTGAGCGGTTGGGAGAACCGCATGGGCCCGTACGATACGCGTGAAGAGGCACAGGCGGCGCTGCGCACGGCCGCCACCCGCAATCGGGATTGGGACGACGAGGACAAGGACTGGGACGGCAAATGACCGGGTTGAGTAAACAAGAGGAATTCGTCCTGCGCACGGTCGAGGACCGCGATGTGCGCTTCATCCGCCTGTGGTTCTCCGACGTCCTGGGTCGGTTGAAGTCGGTGGCGATCGTGCCGGCGGAACTCGAAGGATCCTTCGGCGAGGGCATCGGGTTCGACGGTTCGGCGGTCGAGGGCCTGTCACGCGTGTTCGAGGCGGACATGGTCCTCAAACCGGACCCCTCGACCTTCAGCCTGCTGCCGTGGCGCGGAGAGGAAGAGCCCACAGGGCGGATGTTCTGTGACATCATCTCGCCCGACGGTGGGCCCGCGATGTCGGATCCGCGCAATGTCCTCAAGCGGACGATGGACCGTGCCGCTGCCCTGGGCTTCACGTTCTACGTCCACCCGGAGATCGAGTTCTACCTGTTTCAGTCGGGGGAGCTGAACGGCGGACTGCCCATTCCCGTGGACTCCGCCGGCTATTTCGACCACGTCAACGGCGGCACGGCCAATGACTTCCGCCGCACCGCGGTGCAGACCCTGGAGGCCATGGGGATCTCCGTCGAGTTCTCCCATCACGAGGCGGGACCTGGCCAGAACGAGATCGACCTGCGCTACGCCGACTCCCTGACCATGGCCGACAACGTCATGACCTTCCGCGCGATGGTCAAGGAGGTGGCGGCCGCCCAGGGCGTGTACGCGTCCTTCATGCCCAAGCCCCTGGCCGACCAGCCCGGCAACGGCATGCACACGCACGTCTCCCTGTTCGAGGGCGAGGAGAACGCCTTCTACAGCCCATCGGGGGACTATCAGCTCTCGACCACGGGACGCCAGTTCGTCGCGGGCCTGCTGCGCCATGCCCCGGAGATCTCCGCCGTGACCAATCAGTACGTCAACTCCTATAAGCGCTTGTGGACCGGGCACGAGGCCCCGTCCTACATCTGTTGGGGCCACCGCAACCGTTCGGCCCTGATCCGGGTACCGCAGTACAAATCGGGGAAGTCGTCCTCTGCCCGGATCGAGTTCCGCGGGCTGGATTCCTCAGCCAACCCCTATCTGGCGTATTCGCTCATCCTGGCTGCGGGCCTCAAGGGCATCGAGGAGGGCTACGAACTGCCCCCGGAGGCCGAAGACGATGTGTGGCTGCTCTCCGACGGGGAACGCCGGGCACTGGGCATCGAGGCCATGCCGGCCTCGTTGAACGAGGCGATCATCGCGATGGAGAACAGCGAATTGGTCGCGCAGACCCTGGGCGAGGAGGTCTTCGACTACTTCCTGCGCAATAAGCGCAAGGACTGGGAGGACTACCGCGCGCAGGTCACCCAATTCGAACTGAGCCGCGACTTCAGTTCCCTGTGAGCAGCTGATGCCGCAGACGCGACGGTCCCAGCCGACGGGCCGGCCGGGCAAATCGGGCCGGCCCCAGGCCAGTTTCCGCTATCCCCGCTTCCTCACCGAGGCCGCGCAGTTGCTGGACCGACCTGCGCTGTCCGCCGCTGCCGCCACGGCACTGGCGCGTTCGGTGGCCGACCCCGACGCCGCCGGTCTGGCGGTTATCCGTGTGGCCGAGGCCGTGGCAACTCATCCGGATGCCTCTGGATTGGCCGACCTGCTGGCCACGTCACAGGTCCTGCGTCGGGTCATCGCCCTGGGTGGGTATTCCGAGGCGTGCATCGACTTCATTATCCGGCATCCGCAGTCCCTGCGAATGCTGGCCCTGCCGGAACCGGGGTCCACCACCTGCCTGCTGGGAACCTCTGCGGCGGCGCAGCCGGCCCTGCGCGCGCACCTGTTCGACGCCGTCGGAGCGGACCCGGAGGCACCTGCGCCAGTGGCCATGGTGCGCGGGGAGGAAGGCCGGACCGCACTGCGCGTGGCCTACCGGGAACTGCTGATCCGGCTGACCGCCGATGATCTGCTCGCACAGTGTCCCACTGATGTGGTCGCCGAGGTTTGCCGGATCCTGGCGGACATGGCCGCCTCGGCGATCGATGCGGCACTGGCGGTGGCACGGGCGGAATTGGATCCGGATGCCCGAGTCCGCTTGGCCGTCATCGGAATGGGCAAGTGCGGCGCACGCGAATTGAACTACGTCTCCGATGTCGATGTCGTCTACTGTGCGGAGCCTGCGGCCGAACGCGAACTGGCCACTGCACTGGCCAACCGCGTCGCCGAGCTCATCGACCGGCCGGCCGCGGAGCCCGCACTGTGGGAACTCGATGCGGCACTGCGTCCGGAGGGCAAGGCCGGCCCGCTGGTCCGGCCCCTCGAGGAATTCCGCTCCTACTATGAGCGAACCGCTGAGAACTGGGAGTTCCAGGCCCTGCTCAAGGCCCGTCCGATCGCCGGCGACGTCGCGCTGGGGCACGAGTGGTTCGAGGCGTTCAATCCGCTGGTGTGGACGGCGGCGGCCCGTCCGGGCTTCATCGACGGGGTACGCGCCATGCGGCGGCGCGTCGTCGATCTGATCCCGGCCAACGAGGCCGCCCGCCAGCTCAAACTGGGCAGCGGCGGACTGCGCGACGTGGAATTCTCAGCCCAGCTGCTGCAATTGGTCCACGGGCGCGAGGAGCAGGAGATCCGTGTTACGGCGACCCTCGACGTGATCCCGCGGCTGGCTGGATTGGGCTATATCGGGGCCGATGACGGCCGCGATCTGGCCGCGGCGTATCGGTTCATGCGGGTCGTCGAACACCGTCTGCAGATCCCCCGGATGCAGCGCACGGCTTTGTTGCCGGATGATCCGGGCCGACTGCGGACCCTGGCCAGGGCCGTCTACGCCGATGGGGACCGAAGCGCCGAGCGCCTGGCGGCCGAGCGGACTGTCCACTCCCGCCGAGTGCGGGTCCTACACCAGCAGATCTTCTACCGGCCCATTCTGCAGGCCGCCGCGGGAGCCGACTCCATCGTGCGGATGTCCGATTCGGCCGCCCGCGACCGCCTGGCCGCCTTCGGCTACAAGGATCCGAAGTCCGCGCTGCTGCACATCGGCCGCCTGGCCCAGGGCACCGGGCGCAGCGCACACGTGCAGAAGCAGGTGTTGCCGGCCCTCCTGGACTGGTTCGCCGACGGCGTGGATCCGGATGCGGCTCTGCTGTCCTTCCGCCGCCTGTCCGAGTCATTGTCCGGTTCGACCTGGTATCTCAAGATGCTGCGCGACTCGGGTGTGGCGGCCAGGGCAATGGCCCGTGTCCTGTCGCTTTCGGCGTATGCTACGGAACTCCTGTTGAAGAATCCCTCGGCGGTGGCCTGGCTCGAAGAGCCACTGACGCTGGCCGTGCGCAGCGATCTGCGGGCCGAGACGGCGGGCCTGCTGCGCCGGCACGGCGCAGAATCGATTCCGGCTATCAGAGGCCTGTACGGGCGCGAACTGTTGCGCTGTGCGCTGGCCGATGTGCTCGAAGTCGGGGACCGAACGGAGATTCCGGCCCGGCTCGCGCAGATCGTCGATGCCACGATAGCGGCTGGCTGCCAGGCCATGCGCCTGGCCATGGACACCCCGGAAACGCCCGCCTACGAGTTCGCGGTCATCGCGATGGGCCGGCTGGGCGGTGCGGAGGTCGGCTATTCCTCCGATGCGGATGTGATGTTCGTCTACCGTCCGGCAGGCGATCTGGACGACGACGCCAGGAGCCGTCTGGCCACTCACGTTAAGAAGCTCGCCCTGCGCCTGATCCACGAGCTGGGCCAGGCGGGCGCCGCCCCGGCCGTCGAGCTGGACGCGGATCTGCGGCCGGAGGGCAAGAACGGACCGCTGGTGCGCACCCTGGAGAGCTACCGGGCGTACTACGGCAAGTGGTCGGAGCCCTGGGAGGCTCAGGCCCTGCTGCGGGCGCGTCCGATCGCCGGCGATCAGAGTCTGGCTGCGGACTATCTCGAACTCATCGAGCCGCTGCGCTACCCGGCAGTCGTCCCCGAGAGCTCTTTGCGCCAGATGCGCAGGCTCAAGGCGCGGATGGAGGCCGAGCGCTTGCCGCGCGGGGCCGATATCCGCAGGCATTTGAAGTTGGGCCACGGGGGACTATCGGACGTAGAGTGGACGGTTCAGCTGTTGCAGCTGGTCCACGGGCACGGGGAAGCGGCCCTGCACACCACCTCGACCCTGCCGGCCTTGCACGCTGAGGTGGCACTGGGCGTAATCGGTGGGGAAGACGCACAGGTTCTCGAGGAGGCCTGGTTGGCGGCCACCCAGATCCGCTGTGCAGCGGTGCTCTTCCGCGGGCGCATCGCAGATTCCCTGCCGGCCCGGCCGGAGGACCTGGAAGCGGTTGCACGGCTGATGGGTTACGGCCCTGGTCTGTGGCAGGAGTTCCAGGACGACTATCTGCGTGCGGCACGGCACGCCAGGAAGGTGGTCGAGCGGCTGTTCTTCGGCTATGAGGAGTGACGCGAGTCGAGATCCGAAGCGCGGTGCCAGGGCAGCGTGCGTTCCACCCACAGAGAACGATAAGGGCTGTGGCCCGCAACCGAAGCGGTTGCGGGCCACAGCCCTTATCGTTGAGCCGGTCTGATCGGATCAGACGGTGTAGTACAGCTCGAACTCGGCCGGAGTCGGGCGCAGGCGCACGACGTCGAGTTCGTTCTCACGCTTGTACTTGACCCACGTTTCGATCAGATCGGGCGTGAAGACATTGCCGGCGGTGAGGAACTCGTGGTCGGCCTCGAGTTCGGCCAGGGCATCCTCGAGGGAGTTCGGGGTGAGCTTGATGTCGCCCAGTTCCTCCGGGGGCAGTTCGTAGAGGTCCTTGTCGATCGGCTCCGGCGGCTCGATGCGGTTCTTGATGCCGTCGAGGCCGGCCATCAGCTGGGCGGCGAAGGCCAGGTAGGGGTTCGACGAGGGATCGGGCACGCGGAACTCCAGGCGCTTGGCCTTGGGCGACGAGCCGGTGACCGGGATGCGGATGGCGGCCGAGCGGTTGCGTGCCGAGTAGACCAGGTTGACCGGTGCCTCGTATCCGGGAACCAGACGACGGTAGGAGTTGATCGTCGGGTTCGTGAAGGCCAGCACGGCGCCGGCGTGTTCGATCAGGCCGCCGATGTACCAGCGGGCCAGATCGGAGAGGTTGGCGTAGCCGTTCTCGTCGAAGAACAGCGGCTTGCCGTCCTTCCACAGCGACTGGTGGCAGTGCATGCCGGAGCCGTTGTCACCGTACATGGGCTTGGGCATGAAGGTCGCGGTCTTCTCGAATTCGTTCGAGACGTTCTTCACGACGTACTTGAAGTCCAGCAGCTGGTCGGCGGCCTTCTGCAGGCTGTCGAACTTGTAGTTGATCTCCTGCTGGCCGGCTGTGCCTACTTCGTGGTGGGCGCGTTCGACGGAGAAGCCGATCTCCTTGAGCGTCAGTGAGATAGCATCGCGGATGTCGGCGAAGTGATCGGAGGGGGAGACGGGGAAGTAGCCGCCCTTGATGGGGGTCTTGTAGCCCAGGTTGTGGCCGCCCTCTTCGGCGCCGGTGTTCCAGGCCGCTTCGACGGAGTCGATCTTGTAGAAGGCGCCGCCGGGCTGGCTGTCGTAACGGATCGAGTCGAACAGGTAGAACTCGGCCTCAGCGCCGAAGAAGACCGTGTCGGCGATCCCGGTGGACTTCAGGTAGGCCTCGGCCTTGGCTGCGACCTGGCGGGGATCGCGGGAGTAGGGCTCGTCGGTGAAGGGATCGACGATCGAGTGCGTGACGACCAAGGTCTTGGCCTCGCGGAACGGGTCGATGAAGGCCGAGGTGACATCGGCCAGCAGCTTCATGTCCGATTCGTTGATCGACTGGAAGCCGCGGATGGACGAGCCGTCGAAGAGCAGGCCCTCTTCGATTTCGTCCTCGCCGTAGGCCTCAGCCGGCATGTTGAAGTGCTGTACGGTGCCCGGCAGGTCGCAGAAGCGGACGTCGACGAACTCGACGTCCTCTGCCTTCAGATAGGCGACGAGTTCAGAGGCTGATGTAAACAAGCTCACTCCCAGTGTCAATCGATACGCGATACATATGAATTACCGCGTTGCTCTGACCACTTTAGCCAGATGCCGTAACCGCTGAGTGTCCCGAATGTTTCGGAGATGTTTCAGCGACCACTCCTTCATCCTATGCGGTGCAGCCCTGCAATGTGGCGAAGGCCTCCGGATGCGGTCGGGAATCGTCTCAGGCGATACCCTGGTGGGGTGATCGACAGAGATGATATCGGCTCCTGGCTCAACGGCCCCGACCTCTCCATGCGCCCGGGCGACTGGCCCGGCAAACGCCTGGGTCTGCCCCAGGAGGGCCCGGGCTCGGTCGCCCCACACTGGAAGAGGTTCCTGTCCCTGTGCATCGACTGGGGCCTGTGCCTGCTGATCTCCACCGCGTTCTTCCACGGGGACTCCTGGGTGACGCTGGGGCTGTTCCTGGTGGAGAACTGGGTGCTGCAGTCCACCCTGGGGTACACGATCGGTCAGCGGGTGCTGCGGGTGCGGCTGCTGGGCCCTGGCGGGACTCGCCGCAATCCGGGCTGGATCCTGGTGCGGGTTGTCTTGCTGGCTCTGGTCATCCCGGCAGTCGTCTACAACGGCGATCGTCGCGGTTTGCACGACTTGGCGGCGAACGTCACAGTGGTCAGAATGTGACCGATGTCCTCCGTATTCGGATGGAGGGGACGACGAAGACGATGAAACAGGGCCCCTGTTCACTACACGGAGTGTGGATGGAACAGGGGCCCTGTTGCGTGCTGCGAGGTATCAGCGACCACGCATGGCGCGGCGGTCCGGGCGCGCCCGGCTGGGGTCGATGCCCTTGGGGATCGGAGCCCGCTTCGAAATGGTGCCCAGTGCGGTCAGGCGCTTGCGAATGACCAGGACCTCCGACTTGTTGAGCTTCCGCGGGATCTTGTAGACCTCCTTGGTCAGCCGGTTCATCGGGATCTGTCCCTCGCCCTCGCCACCGAGCAGGGTGTTGACCGGAACACCGGGGAGCACCCTCTCATGGCGCTTGCGTTCCTTGTCCACCAGCTTGGCCACGCGTCCGGCGGGGCCCTCGCCCACCAGGACGACGCCGCCGCGGCCGGTGGCGCGGTACACCAGGTCGCGTGTCTTGGGGTCGACAGCCACGGGCTCGTCGTCGGCCAGCCAGGACTTGCGCACCGTGTTGAGGACCGCACCGTAGGCGCCGGGCTTGCCACGCATCTCCTCGAACGCCGCGGTTTCGGCGAAGCGTCCCAGGATGAAGGTAGCACCGAGGACGCCGACCATCAGGCCCAGGATGATCCACAGCCAGATGGGTGGCAGCAGCAGGCCGACCAGGGCGCCGAGGGCGCCGCCGCCGAGCACCGCGGCGGCCAGGATCCACGGCAGGGCCTTGTAGTGCTTGGCCGCCAGCTTGTAGACCTGCTTCATCTGGGCGATCCGGCCCGGATTGTTCGGATCTTTCGGCTTGCGCTTGAAGCGTTTGGGCTTCGGTTCGTTCGAAGTAGACATGGACTCGTTTCTTGACAGTTGCGGACTGCTCAGTATTTTACCTCTTCGCCCGCGCCGAAGGTATCGACCACCGCCTGGGCCTCCTGCCTGGCCGGGGATTCGGAGTCACGGTCGAGGTGGGCCAGGTGGGCCGGAATCGGGCGCCCCTTGCGGCGCATGGCCTGCGCCCACAACCGCCCCGCCCGGTACGAGGAGCGGACCAACGGCCCCGACATGACCCCCAGGAAGCCGATTTCTTCGGCTGCATCGCGCAATGTGACGAAGTCCTGTGGCTTGACCCACCTGTCGATCGGATGATGGCGCGGCGACGGGCGCAGATACTGGGTAATCGTCAGCAGGTCGCAGCCGGCGTCGTGGAGGTCCTGCATGGCTGCGACGACTTCGTCGTTGGTCTCTCCCATGCCGAGGATCAGGTTCGATTTCGTCACCAGGCCGGCCGCGCGGGCCTTCGTCAACACGGACAGTGAACGGTCGTAGCGGAAGCCGGGGCGAATACGTTTGAAGATGCGGGGGACCGTCTCGACATTGTGGGCCAGGACCTCGGGGCGGGAGGAGAAGACTTCAGCCAGCTGGTCGTCGTCCGAGTTGAAATCGGGGATGAGCAGCTCGACGCCGGTGCCCTGTCCGTCGGCGGTGTCCAGCCCGTGGATGAGGCGAACCGTCTCGGCGTAGAGCCAGGCCCCACCATCGGCCAGATCATCACGGGCCACGCCGGTGATCGTCGAATACCGCAGGCCCATGGTGGCGACCGATTCGGCGACCCGGCGCGGTTCGTCGGCGTCGAAGTCGGCGGGCTTGCCCGTGTCGATCTGGCAGAAGTCACAGCGTCGGGTGCACTGTTCGCCGCCGATCAGGAAAGTCGCCTCGCGATCCTCCCAGCATTCGAAGATGTTCGGGCACCCGGCCTCTTCGCATACCGTATGCAGCCCGGACGTGCGCACCAGGGATTTCAATTCGGAGAATTCGGGGCCGATATGGGCCTTCGCCTTGATCCAGTCGGGTTTGGACTCGATCGGGGTCTCCGAATTCCTGGCTTCGACGCGCAGTAATCTGCGTCCCTCGGGTGCGATTGTCACGTGCTGGTCCTTCCTGTGTGGGGTCAGGCTGTGTGGGGGTCAGGCGGTGATATGGCGATTCAGAAGTGCGATGGCCTCATCGGCGAGTGCGGCGGGAGTGACCTCCCTGTGAAGCTCGCGGCTGATGGAGGTCACCCCGGCGTCGACTATTCCGCAGGGGACGATGTTGTCGAATCCGGAGAAGGAATTGGAGCAGTTAATGGCGACACCGTGCATGGTCACGCCGTCGTGGATGCGAATGCCAATCGCGGCGATTTTGCGTTCGGGACCGGTGGCATCGGCCTCCAGCCAGACTCCGGCGCGCCCGTCCACGCGTCCGGCTTCGATTCCCAGGCCGGCGAGCAGTTCGATGACGGCATCCTCGATTTGGCTGACGTAGAGGCGAACGTCCTTGGCGTCGTTGAGTCGGTATACCGGGTAGAGGACCAGCTGGCCGGGTCCGTGCCAGGTGATCTTGCCTCCGCGGTCGATGTCGATGACCTCTGTGCCGTCGAGGGGGCGCTCGTGGGGCTCGGTACGCTTGCCCGCCGTGTAGACGGCCTCGTGTTCGAGTGCCAGGAGCGTGGAGTCCCGTGTGCCGGCGACGACCTCGTCATGGTAGGCGTTCTGAATGCCCAGGGCGTAACGGTAATCGACGAGTTCGGGGGCGAAGCCGAGTTTTTCAACGGTGAGGACCATGGCACCACCCTATGTCCAGCCGGGTGCTGTGGGCAAAGACACCCGGCGACGGGCGCTGGGAACCGACGGGAGGAGTGATTCAACCGGTGTCGGGCTATTTCTGGTGGAGAGCGTTATCTATTATCAACAAAACGACATAAACGCTCTTAGCCATTGGAACTGATTATGAACGATGACGAGCAGCAGGAAACAACGGGTGTCCGCGAGGATGACCAGGAAAAATGGACTCTTGTCCATCAGCTGGAGCACGACCTCTTTCGTGTTGAAGCGGATGGCCGCAGCCGCTGGTTCGTCACCGGCGCCGACGCTCCCGGCGGCGCTTGGACGGGTGCGCGCCCCCGCGTCGCGCGGATGTACGACCCGATTGACGGACAGACGTTAGAGGGCCTGCTGGTGTCCCGCTGTGAAGGCGGGACCCTGCGCATGTATCTGGGTACGGCGGGACCGCTGAGCGTGTCCCGCTGCCTGTTCCTACTGCACCGGGTGGTCGAAGCGCTCGACGGCGCGCCACCGCCACCTGAGGGGATGAGCAGGGTGCACCTCGATGCCTTCGGCGTGGATGCGAGAGGCGACATCGTGCTCGTCCCCGGGAGGTACGGCTCCGCCGCGGGACGGGATGAGGCATGTGCTCTGGCCCGTCTGGCCGTGGTAGCGCTGAGTGGCGACCTCACCGCCGACATCGGCGCCCCGCCCGCTTCGCTGGCACCGGGTATGCCAGACGAACTGGCCGAGTTCCTCAGCGACCTGGCTTACGGCAGCGCCCGCTACGCCACGGACCACGGCCTGGCCACCGAGCGAGTGCGCGAACGTCTTGACGCCTGCGGCCAAGGAGAGCCCCTGCCGTTCATCGCGGCGGAGACCGGCGTGGCCGTCGAACAGGCACGGACGGCGAGCACGCCCGCCATCGGGCCGGGAGCGGAGGCGCTGAGCGAGCGTTATGCAGGTGTGCGGTCGAGGCAGCACGAAGACGGTCAGGCGGACTCCGTTGCGCTATTGCGGGCCGCACGGGGGAGCCGGCTGGTCCGCCGGTCAGCGGAGCCGTCCGAGGGCCGGATGGGTCGGCGCCGGTCCCGTCGGTCCGGAGGATGGGCCGTCTTGGTGCGGCGTTCGGCCGTACCCGTGCTGGGTGGGGCGTTGCTGCTCGTGGGGGTTGGGATTCTCCTGTCCGGTCCCTGGCATGATGCCGAGAAGATCCCGGCGGTGGGGGAGGCCGGCGGAGCGACTCCATCGGCCGTGGCGGCCGAGTCGGATTCACTGCACGATCCGGAGGAGCCGGTCGGCGCCTGGCGGGCACTGACGCGCTTGCGCGAGGCCGCGTTGGAGACCGGGGATGCTGGGGCGCTGGCAGACCTCAGCGTGCCGAACTCACCTGCGGCTCGGGCTGACGCGCAAACAGACCCGGGGACGCACCGGGGATCCGACGTGCAACTGAGCGTTGAGCCGGGCGCTCCGGAGGTGGTCGGCGCGCGGCGGGTGCGGCTGCGCAGCACCATGGGCGCGAAGGTGACGGGTGCCTCCGGCACGGTGGACTACGGCACGCGCACGGTGTGGGTCGAACTGAGGTTCGCCAACGGCGTCTGGAAGGTCTATTCGGTCCTTGAAGCCGAAGGTTAGTCCAGACGCCGAAGCGGCGGGGCGGAGCGGGTATCCCGCTCCGC
>NZ_JANIJZ010000018.1:0-59048 GCF_024580675.1 Brevibacterium sp. 50QC2O2 | reverse complement strand
GGTGATCTTTCTTCTGCGGGAATTGAACTCTAGACAAGTCCTATTTTCCCAGGTCAGAGGTCACCTTCACCTATTCATCCACACCCCGGACACCCCACACCATGAAAAACCCAGGCTAGCGACGCCCAACTGCGTCGGCACCGTCAGAAGCAGGGTGTCCGCCTCCTATATCATCGCGTCACCCGGCAGCTGTTCAACGAGGGCGTTTCGACTCGTTCGCATAGGACAGGCCGAACGCAGGCCGCGTCGTCAGGTCGATGTACGACATGTCCATGACAGGCGCCGCAACCCTGGAGGACGGCTCGGTCTTCACCTATGTGCTCCAGGAGTACAAGGACACGGACGAGGGCATGAACGTCAGCCTGCGGATCTGGTACCCGGCGGCTGCGCCGGCGGCCTACACCGAGGAGCACGCATACCACTACGCGGTGGAGTTCCGCAATGGAGCACGTCTGGCCGCAGCTCGACTGCACAGGTGATTTCCCACTCGATGTGGTGCCCCAGCATCGAGAGTCCGGTTCGTGCAGATCTGAGGGCTCAGATCTGCACGAACCGGACTCTCGATGACTCACCCGCTCAGCGAGTGTGCCCGGCCCGCACGGCCGCAATCAGCTCATCCACTGCCTCGGCCGGGGTGTCGAAGGCACACATGAGGCGCGCCGGCGATTCGTGCGTACCCTCCCCGTGGAAGTCGAAGCGCTCGCGCAGCGCCTCCACTTCGCCGGGGAGAACCGCGAACACCGCATTCGCCTCAACGGGATAGGCGAAGTCCACGCCCGGAATCCCGGACAGCCCCGTGTGCAGGCGCGCGGCCATCGCATTCGCGTGCGCCGCGTTGTCCCGCCACAGCTCGCCTTCGTACATGGCCAGCAGCTGGGCGGACACGAAGCGCAGTTTCGAGGCCAGCTGCAGGTGGCCCTTGCGCGACATCAGCACAGCGCGCGCCAACCAGTCCGGGGCGCCCGGCAGGACGACGACCGCCTCGGCGAACAAGGCGCCGTTCTTCGTCGCGCCCAGGCTCAACACATCCACTCCCACCTCGCTGGTCAACGCCGACAGGGACGCATCGAGGGCGGCGGCCGCATTGGCCAGGCGGGAGCCGTCCAGGTGCAGCAGCATCCCGTGGGCGTGCGCGGCATCGGCCAGCGCGGCGAGCTCGTCCGCCGTATACAGAGTGCCGCGCTCGGTGACATCGGCAATCGAGACCGTGGTGGGCTGGGCGTGGTGCTGATTGCCCAGGTCGGCGGCGGCCGCGGCGATATCGGCCGGGTGCAGCTTCCCATCGGCCGTATCGATCGGGATGAGCTTGAGGCCCGCCGCGTGCTCGGGGGCACCGGCCTCGTCGGTCATGGTGTGGGCTTCGGCGGGAACGACCACGGCACCCCACCGCGGCGTCGCCGAGGCCAGGGCCAGGACGTTCGCACCCGTGCCGGAAAGCACGGGGAAGGCATGGGTGCCCGCACCGAACAGGCGGGTCGCCACTGCGGAGAACTCTGCGGTATAGGGGTCCTCGCCGTAGGCGCCCACATGGCCGCCTGCCGCCAGGCTCAGCGCGGCGAGGACGTCCGGATGGGCTCCTGCGATGTTGTCGGAGGCGAATGAGATGCGATGCTGATCGTGAAGTGTGCGCACGACCGCAACTGTAGCGAACCCCGCGTGGGTGTCCGTGCTCCCGCCCACCGGTCACGCGGCCATGTTCTCGATCGGCTGCCAGCAGATCCCGGACTACCAGCGCCCCACCTGGCCCTCCGGCCCCATCCCGCAGCAGGCGCATCTGGACTTCTACGTCCCCTCCGTGGCCGAGGCCGTGCCCCGCGCCGTGGCCGCCGGCGCCGTGCCCCATGAGTTCCAGCCCAGCAGGGACGGTCAATTCGTCGTCCTGCTCGACCCAGCCGGCCATCCCTTCTGCCTGTGCGAGGAGTGACGAGCGGATTAATCCATCGGCCTCAGCCGACCTCGCGCTGGATCCGGTTCAAAATCATGTCCATCGCCACCAGGTTGTAGCCGCCGTCGGGGATGATGAGGTCCGCCTTGCGCTTGGAGGGCTCCACATAGAGTTCGTGCATCGGTTTGACGGTCTCCAGGTACTGTTTCTCCACCGACTTCAGGGACCGGCCACGTTCGACCACATCACGCTTGATCCGGCGCATGATGCGGACATCGGCGTCCGTGTCGACGAACAGTTTGATGTCCAGCTGCCGGCAGATCTCCGGTTCGGCGAAGATCAGGATGCCCTCGACGATGAGCACCCTGGCCGGTTCGACGAACACCGTCTTATCCGAGCGGTTGTGCTGGGCGAAGTCGTAGACGGGGCAGTCCACCGCCATGCCGTCCTTCAGCGCGCACAGGTGTTCGACGAACAGGTCGTTGTCGAAGGCCTCCGGTGCGTCGTAGTTGACCAGCGCCCGCTGGTCCATCGGCACGCCGTCCTGCCGTTTGTAGTAATTGTCGTGGTAGAGCACGGCGGGCGAACCCCCGCACTTGTCCACCAGCGCATTCGTCAATGTGGTCTTCCCACTCCCGGTGCCGCCGGCCACACCCACCACAAGAGTCTTCATAGGAGTCAATTCTATGAGTTCCCGCGCCTGGACCCTCCAAAGGTCCGCCGATTCAACCAAAAAACCTTGACACGTACTCTTGTGCCAAGGTAGTGACATAGGCCATAATTGATGGTGAAACCAACACGTAGATCTGGGACAGCGTTGTGCCCACGGATACTCACCGATGGGACGGTAACGCGATGAGACTCGAATCGGAGGACTGGCCGGGCAACCCGGAGCTCGCCTGGCTGATGGCCGCCCAGGACGTGGACACCACGCCGAATGACGCACTGGCTTCCTGCACCCGCCCAGGCACGGCCTCGGCCCGGTGCAACGGCACGGACTGTGGGGACACGGCCACCGCCACCCTGCACGGTCCGGGGCTGCCGGAACCGGCCGAACTGACCCACGACGACCTCGAAGAACCGCCGGTACTGCGCCGCCTGGCCCGCGCGGCCTCCCTGCCCCTGTTGAACGGACTGGTCCGCGTGGCCACTTCCGGGCCCCGCGAACGCCGGCTGCAGGCGGCGCGTTCGGGAATCCTGTGCAGCGTCCACCCCAGCGATCTGGGCATCGGCGATGCGGACGGCTACTACACGCGCAGCACCCACGTGCTCATCGCCACGGACATCCCGGTCCCGCGCGCGCTGCGACTACTGGCCGCCTTCGACCGCTGGATCGGTGGAATGGACGCCGATGCCCGCGTCTACGCCAGCTCGGTGTGGAACTGGTCGGGGCCCGGCACCCTGGCCTACGGCTCACAGGAGATCTTCGGCCCGGAGGCCGCCGGTGCCTTCCTGGTCAGCGGTTCACTCGAATCCTCCTGGGCCTCGCTGGCACTGGACGCACAGACCGACCCGATGGATGCGCCCTTCCGCCGGGGGCCGGTGATCGGACTGCGGGAACGCCCGAGCAAGTAGTCCATATTTCGGTCCGTACCCCCTCCATGCCCTATACTGGTTCTCCAGTGATGTGCTTCACAGCGTTGTGATAGGAGGTCGCAGGCCCTTGCATCTGAATACCGGCACCCACGCCACCATCGCCGCGGGCAACCCGCGGACTGCCTCTAACGCGGTCGGCCGCCGCTCGTTGAAATCTTCGGCCTGGCTGGCCGATGCCCGCCGCTTCGAGGACCCGAGCAGGTTCATGCGCGAATCCCGCAATGCCCATGCCCAGGCGTTCAGCGGCCGCGACCAGTCCCTCATCGACTCCGAGGTAATGGCCGCCTGGCAGCGCTCCACCGCCGCGGGGCTGACCCCCGATCTATGCCAGCCCGAACATGTGCTGGCCGCGGGCGAACTCCACGACCGCCGGCTTGAACACCCCCTGGCCGCCGTGGCCAAGGACATCGTCGGCGCCCTGGCCGACGAATCCGCTGCCGGCCGCCACCTGGTGATCCTGACCGACGCCGCAGGCCAGGTGCTGTGGCGTGCCGGTAGCCCATGGGCCCTGCGCCGCGGCGACAGAGTCGCCCTGGCCGAGGGCGCCGACTGGTCGGAATCCGGCTTCGGCACGAATGCGATCAGCCAGGTGGTCGTGATGAACGAGGCCGTGAACATGATGTCGGGCGAACACTATGTACGGGCCCTGCACGAATGGTTCTGCACCGCCTCACCGCTGCGCGACGACCAGGGCAGGCTGCTCGGAGTGCTCGACATCTCGATCCCCACGCGCTTCGCCTCCAATGAGCTGCGCACCCTGGTCAAGAGCGGCGTGCGCCTGGCCGAAACCCTGCTCAACCTGCGCGTCGAGCAGGTGGGCACTCCGGCCAGCCGGAACGATTTCGTCAGCACCGCGGTCGCCGTCTCACCACCGACCGCACCCGGCGGCGGTCCGCACGTCGGTGCTGCGCCAGGGGACACCGACACCGCGTCCAACACCGCTGAGTCGCACAGTGGGATCGGACTGATCCGGCTGCTGAGCTACAAGCCCGAGGTCGTCTGCTGCGATGGCACGCGCATCCCACTGACGCGCCGGCGGGCGGAGCTGCTGGCGCTGCTGGCCAGCCGCGAGGCGTGGACCGCGCAGGCCCTGG
Source organism: Brevibacterium sp. 50QC2O2 (assembly GCF_024580675.1). Lineage (NCBI taxonomy): Bacteria > Bacillati > Actinomycetota > Actinomycetes > Micrococcales > Brevibacteriaceae > Brevibacterium > Brevibacterium sp. 50QC2O2. The sequence goes on along the minus strand of NZ_JANIJZ010000018.1, from coordinate 54,473 downwards.
CCCATGCTCTCTATGGCGAATCGGGGTCGCCCACCACTGTGCGCGGCGAGGTCCGGCGACTCAAACAATCCACAGGCCTGGACATCGATTCGAACCCATATGCGCTCAGCGATGAGCACCGCCAGGTGGTCGATTTCCTGCGCCCCGGTGCGGAACTCGAGCGACTCCTGCCCGATTCCGAGGTCGAGGCGATCGCCGACCTGCGCTGGGGGTGAGCACCGAGAGTTCGCCCCTCGGCAGGTCGGGCGCAACCCCTCATTCACGCAGTCCTGAGTGAATGAGGGGGTGACTCACAGAGAACCTACAGACGCACAGCCCACCCGCCCGACTACGACCCGCCGACGCCTGGGCGCCGCCCTGGCCGCCGCAGCGCTGCTCGCCACCCCGGCGTTCTCCCCCACTCTCCTGGCCGTTCCGGCACAGGCTGCCGGGACCTCGGCCACGGCGCCGGCGGCCACAAAGGCCCAGGACCTGGTGCTGCAGAACGGCTCCACCGACTCCCAGCGACTGCTGTCCTGGCAAACGGACGATCCGGCCGAACTCGGAGTGCGCTGGGCCAAGAAGGCGGATCTGGTCGACGGGAGGCTGCCGGAGTCCGCGCAGACGGCGCAACAGACGGAACAGGGCGAGGCGGTCGACGGCCGCCACTTCCACCAAGCAGCCTTGAACGGGCTGGACACGGACGCGCAATACTCCTATCAGGTGGGCAGCGATGAGGCCGGCTGGTCCGATGTCCACTCCTTCGGCACCTCGGTCACCGGTGACTTCAATGTCTACGGCGATCCGCAGATCGGTTCGAGTGGCGATGTCGACTCCGACGCCACCGGCTGGAAGCGGACCCTGCAGGCCTCCCTGCGGACGAACCCCGAGGCCTCCTTCCTCTACACCCTGGGCGACCAGGTGGAGCACAAGGACAACCAGGCGGAGTTCGCGGCCTACCTGGCGCCCGAGCAGAGCCGCACGCTGCCCCAGGCCACGACCCTGGGCAACCACGAGGCCGGGTCGAAGGCCTACAGCGACCACTTCAACCGCCCGAACGTCAGCGCCGACCACGGCCAGAACGTTAAGGGCACCGGCGGTGACTACTGGTTCATCAGCAATGACGTCCTGTTCGTGAACTTCAACGCCAACGCCAGTTCGGAAGACGATATCGCCGAGCACAAGGACTTCCTCGATAAGGTCGTGAAACAGCAGGGCGACAAGGCCCGCTGGACGGCGGTGGTGTTCCACAAGGCCCCCTATTCGACGGCCAATCACCTCGACGATGACGATGTGATGCGCTTCCGCGCTGCCTTCCCCGCGGCCTTCTCCGCCAACGACGTGGACCTCGTGCTCGGTGGGCACGACCACGTCTACTCGCGCACCCACCTGCTCAACGGCTCAGGCTCACCGGCGGACGAGGCCGCGGATGGCGAGTCGATCGTGGACAAGCGGCCGGACGCCTCGGCTCCGGTGGAATTGGACAAGGACTCGGGCGAATCGCTGTATTACACGCTGACCTCCAGCTCTGGGTCGAAGTTCTACGATATGTACACCGATGAGCAGATGGACGAGGCGGGCTTCCCGCGGGACAATATCGCTGCCGCCGAGCAGACCCGCACACCCGGCTACCTCAACGTCAAGGCGACGTGCGAGGCCCTGACCCTGACCTCGCGCTCGGTCGATGCGGCGGGTGCGGACTCGGTCGTGGAAACCGTGAAGCTGGCCAAGGACGCGGGCGACTGCCAGGGCGGGGAGCCCAGTGAGGAGCCCACTGCCGAGCCCAGCGAGGTACCCAGCACTGCACCCGCGGAAACCCCGAGCGCACAGCCGGGTCAGACCTCGACCCCGGAGCAGCCTACGGGCGAGCCGGGAGCCGGAGCCGGCGGCGGCGATGCCAACGGCGGCGCGGGCACGGATCCCGGTGCAGGCGGTGCCCCCGGGGCCGGGTCGCTGCCGCGCACGGGTGTGCAGATCGGCACTGCCCTGGGAATCGCCGGCCTGCTGGTGGCCGGCGGCGGACTGGCCCTGGTGCTGGCCCGCAAGCGCCGCGGCTGACCGCGCGCTGCAGCGGGGGCCGGACTGAGTAGCCTGGAAGCATGACAGACACGACTGAGTTCTGGCCCCTGCAGGTGGGCAGCCAGACCATCGACATCCCCCTGGTGAAGATCGATGACGAGCTGACCATCGCCCTGCTGATGACCATCGATGCCGGGGTGGCGTTCAACGAGACCGCCGGCCGCGAGCTGGCCGACAAGCTGCGGGACTTCGAACCCGAGATCATCGTCTCGGCCGCCACCCTGGGCATTCCCGTGGCCATCGAGGTCTCGCGCGCGCTGGGCCTCGACCAGTACCTCATCCTGCAGAAGACCCGCAAGCACCATCTGCGCGACAGCCCCAGCGTGGAGCTGACGTCGATCACCTCGGCGAACACCCAGAGCCTGATGCTCGACAAGCGGCGCGTCCCGGCGGTGGCCGGGCGCCGTGTGGTGTTCGTCGACGACGTCATCTCCACCGGCGGTTCCACCAACGCCGCACTGCGCCTGCTCGACCAGGTGGGGGCGAACGTCGTGGGGATCGGCGCCTTCGCACTCGAGGGCGATGCGTGGAAGACGGCCCTGGGCGAACGCGCGGGCCTGGTACGCGCTCTGGGGCAGATCCCCAGCTTCACCTCGGTCGAACAGGCCGTGGCCCAGCGGGATTCCGCGGACCGCTGAGCCCGTCTCAGGCCGCCCGGCGCCGCTCCAGCAGGGGGCGCACCCCGAAGTTGATTAGCGGGTGCAGCACGAGCAGCATGATGGTCGAGACCATCATGGGGCTGGTCAGGATGCTCGACACCGACTCCGGCAGCCCCTCGGCAACCCCCGCGGGGATCGCCTGCAGCCCGACGGGCACGGTGAAGCACAGTGCGGCGACCAGCAGGTTCAGGTTGTCCCACTTCACCACGGCCAGCTGCTGCACCCCGGAGAAGGCGATGATGCCGAAGAGCACCGTCGCCGCCCCGTACATCGCCGGCGTCGGCAGACTGGCGAGGAACAGGGCGACCGGCGGCAGGAAGGACACGACGATCGCGATGACGCCCGCGGTCGCCGTGACGACGCGGCTGGCGATACCGGTCACACGCAGCACGCCGACGTTCTCGGGGTAGGACGTCGTGCCGATGCCGCCGAACAGACCGCCGATCGACGAGCCGATGAACTCCACGAACAGGCCGCGATTGGCCCGGTCGACATCGATCCTCTCCCCGCCGATCCGGCCCAGCAGGCTGTAGACGCCCATCGACTCCGAGGCGGCCTGCAGGAAGCCGACCATCATCAGCGGCACCAGCGCCCACTCCAGCTTGAATCCGAACGGCAGCAGGTGCGGCGGGCCGAGAACCAGCGTGCCGGACAGATCGGGCAGCTGCCAGACGCCGAGCACCGCGGCGACGATCGCGCCGACGGCGATCCCCCACAGGACGGCGGCGGTCTTGATGATGGTCTTGCCACCGAAGATCATGCACAGGGCCACGACCACGATCGTCACGATCCCCGTTGCCAGCGCCGCTCCCAACGGCATGCCGGCCGAATCCGTGAACCAGCCGCCCACGCCGATCTGCGCCAGCTGCGCACCCAGCACCAGGAACATCGTGCCGAATACCAGCGGATTGCCGACGAATTGGGCGATGTGCCCGTAGAGTCCCAGGCGTTTGAGTGGGAAGGCCAGCACAGCCGACAGCAGGCCGGCGACGACCATCGATCCGAAGGCCGCATCCAGCCCGAAGGCCGAACCGCCGGCGATGAGTGCGACCAGCAGGGCCGCGGTGGGGCCCTGGACGATCGGCAGTTTGAGTACCTTGGTCGAGGACAGCAGCGTGACCAGGCCGGTCAGCAGGAAGCAGCCCTGGATCAGGAAGGAGGTCTGGACATTGTCCAAGTGCAGGCCCGCACCCAGGGAGATCGGGAAGACCCACAGTCCGTTGAGTGCGAGCAGGTGCTGTCCGCCCAGGGGAATGGCCCTGCCGATGGAGTAGTGCTGGTCGAAGCCGACGGCCAGGGGTTGGTCGGCCGTCCGCTGACCGGGTTCGTTGTCTGGATTGTTCACCGGGTTTGTCACAGTGCTGGTCACGGGGAAACCCTACACGGCCGATGTTTCCACAGGGATAATACGGGACGCCGGAGCCGATTTCCTGTATATTAAAAGTCACGAACATACGTTCGGTAAGCGTAAAGCCCGTAAGCATGACCACGGCGACGAGGCCGTGGCGACAGGAAGGTGAAGCCCCTCATGGACAACCCCCTCAAGGCGATGCCGGTGGTCCCCGACGTCGAAACCCTCGACCTGCGACCCACCGAGCGCGGCCTCGAACTGCGCGAGAAGCTGGTCGCCTTCATGCACGAATGCGTCTTCCCCGCAGAAGCCGAATACCACAAGTACCGGGCCGCGAAGGGCCCCACCGACTCCTCCGTGCCCCCGGTCGTCGAAGCGCTCAAGGACGAGGCGAAGGAACGCGGGCTGTGGAACCTGTTCCTGCCCAGCGAGTCCGGGATCGGGCAGCTGGACTACGCCTCCCTGGCCGAGATCAGCGGCTGGTCGAACGACCTGGCACCGGAGGCCATGAACTGCCAGGCACCGGATACCGGCAATATGGAACTCCTCCACATGTTCGCCACCGAGGAACAGAGCGCGCAGTGGCTCACGCCCCTGCTCGCAGGCGAGATCCGCTCCGGGTTCTCCATGACGGAGCCCGCCGTGGCATCCTCGGACGCCACGAACATCGAAACCACCATCACCCGCGAGGGCGATGAGTACGTCATCAACGGCCGCAAGTGGTTCACCTCGGGCGCTGCCGATCCGCGCTGCAAGATCCTCATCGTCATGGGCAAGACCGATGTCACCGCCGAACGCCACAAGCAGCAGTCGATGATCCTGGTCCCGATGGACACCCCGGGTGTCCGCCTGGTGCGCGACGTGCCGGTGATGGGCCATTACGACCAGCACGGCCACTGCGAGATCGCCTATGAGAACGTCCGAGTGCCGGCGTCCAACCTGCTGGGCGAGGAGGGCTCCGGCTTCGCGCTGGCCCAGGCCCGGCTGGGGCCCGGGCGCATCCACCACTGCATGCGCGCCCTGGGTGCGGCCGAACGTGCCATGCAATTGCTCATCACCCGCGCGCAGGACCGAGTGGCCTTCGGCCAGCCGCTGATCGAGCAGGGCATGGTGCAGGCAGACATCGCCGAGGCCCGGATCGCCATCGATCAGGCCCGCCTGCTGTGCCAGTACGCCGCCAAGACGATCGACGTGCACGGGAACAAGGCCGCAGCCTCGCTGATCTCGGCCGCGAAGGTCGCCGTGCCGCGCGCGGCGCTCAAGGTCATCGACCGCGCCATCCAGATCCACGGTGGTGCCGGCGTCACCGATGACACGCCGCTGGCCTCGATGTACGGCTGGCAGCGCGCCATGCGGATCTTCGACGGCCCCGACGAGGTCCACCTGCGCACGATCGCCCGCCGCGAGGCCCGGGCGGTCGCAGCCACCCGCGGCTGAGGCCTCGGGCCCCGGGGACGGTATCCCCGGAGCCCGTTCCCGCAGCGCGGGCTAGAGGTTGTTCAGCAGATCATCGGAATCATTGAGCCAGGCGTCCTTCGTGGGCGCCTGGCTCGTTTTCCCCTGCGCCCCTGGCCCGCCCCGGCGCGGCGCCAGGGCCCCCAGCTCGGCGAGCAGCTCGGCCTCGGCGTCCTGCAGCCGGACCACGCGTTCGGCCACATCGTCGTCCGCCGGCACCCCGCGGCGCTTGACCATCTGCGCGATATGGCCCAGTAACGAGGTGTCGTCGTCGGCCAGCCGCGCCCGGCCGGCCTGGATCTGCCCGCGCACCACCTCGAGCTTCCAGCGCAGCAGGGTGAAGCGTTCGCGCGCTGCCAGGTCCATCGCCTCCCACACCTGGGAGGTCACGGTGTCCTTGCCGCCGAACAGCGACACGGGTTGGCAGGCGAAGACGATGTCCCCGGCCCGGTCGACCAACAGGGCGCCGCGCCTGTCGCCGGAGCCGGTGTCGTCGACGGCGTCGATGAAACTCGTGTACTCGAACATGCCACCATTGTGCCGCACCGGCCCGAGCCGGTCCGCTGCGCCGACGTGGCTAGGGGCGGATCCGGGCCAGTTCCCGCCCTGGCTGCACCTCGTCCCCGGCGCCGAGGTCGGCCAGAGAGACCGTCCCGCTCGCCGGGGCTGCCACCTGGCACTCCATCTTCATGGCCTCGACCACCGCGATCTCATCGCCGGCGGCGACCTGCGCGCCATCGGCCACGCTGAAGCGCACGAGGGTGCCGGCGAATCCACAGGTCACGGGCGTTCCATCGGCCGGGGCGGCCGAGTGCGGAGCGGGGCTCGGGGCTTCCGGGGCCGAGGCGGCGGCCGGCCCTGCGAGCAGCTCGGCGGGAACCCGCACACGGTGGGCCCGGCCGTCGATTTCCACGGTGAAGGCGCGGAGGTCGGGATAGCTTTCGGGGGCCTCGGCGGCATATGCACCGCCGGCGGGCCCCGCAGCAGAACCCGCGGTACCCAGCCGGTACTCCTCCTCGATCCAGCCGGTGTGCACGGGGCCCGAGGCGAAGTCGGGTGCGCGCACGATGTCGCGGTGGAAGGGCAGAACGGTGCGCACGCCCTCGATCACGATCTCGTCCAGGGCGGCCCGCGCGCGGCGCAGCGCCACCGCACGACTCGGACCCCAGACGATCAGCTTGGCCAGCAGCGAATCGTAGGAACTCGGCACCACGGTGCCCGTGCACACGCCCGCGTCCACCCGCACGCCCGGCCCCGTCGGCGCCTCGAACCGGGTCACCGTCCCGGGTGCGGGGACGAAGCCGTGATCCACGTCCTCGGCGTTGATGCGGAACTCGAATGCGTGGCCGCGGGCGCGGCCCCGCTCCGCCTGCGCCTCGGCGGCCAGGACCTCCGGTGAGAGTTCCAAGCCGGCCGCGATCCGGAACTGTTCGGCCACAATGTCGACCCTGGTGACGGCCTCGGTCACGGGATGTTCGACCTGCACGCGGGTGTTGACCTCGAGGAAGGACACGGTGCCGTCGGCGGCCACCAGGAATTCCGCCGTGCCCGCACCCGTGTAGCCCGCCCGCTCGCACAGCCGGCGCGCACCGGAGACGATCGCGTGTTCCTGCTTGGCGCTCAGGCCCGGTGCCGGGGCCTCCTCGACCAGTTTCTGATTGCGCCGCTGCAGGGAGCAGTCGCGGGTGCCGATGACGGCGACCCGCCCGTGGGCATCCGCCAGGATCTGGGCCTCGACGTGGCGGGGGCGGACCAGGAACTTCTCCACGAAGCACTCGCCGCGGCCGAAGGCCGCCTGTGCCTCGCGCACCGCCGAACCATAGGCCTGTTCCACCTGGTCCAGGGCGTTCACGACCTTGAGTCCGCGGCCGCCTCCGCCGTGCGCGGCCTTGATGGCGATCGGCAGGCCGTGGGCCAGCGCGAACTCGTGGGCGTCCTCCCAGCCGGCGACCGGGCCGGGGGTACCCGGCGCCAAGGGGACCCCGACCTCAGCGGCCATGGCCCGGGCCGTGACCTTGTCGCCCAGGGCCTCAATGACCGGGGCGGACGGACCGATCCACCGCAACCCGGCCGCTGTGACGGCGCGCGCGAAGTCCGCGTTCTCGGACAGGAAGCCGTAGCCGGGGTGCACGCAGTCCGCGCCGGAGCTCGTGGCGATGGCCAGCAGCGCGGACATGTTCAGGTAGGTGTCGGCCGCGCGCACCCCGGGCAGGCGGTGCGCCTCATCGGCCAGCCGCACGTGCGGGGCGTCCGCGTCGGCGTCTGAATACACCGCGATCGAGCGCAGCCCCAGATCCCTGGCAGCCCGGATGATCCGCATCGCGATCTCCCCGCGGTTGGCGATGAGCACGGCGGTCAGTGCCCTGGTGGGCGCCGAGGCGAGCGCTGCGATGTCGGGTGCTTGCGGGTCTGGCACAGTCATGGCCGTCCTTCCGGGATGGGCTGCAGGGTGTCGGGGTCGACCAGGGCGAAGTGGACCTGGGCGCCGGGCGGCACCTGGGCCGCAGGGTCGAGGTCGGCGGCGACGAGGGTGGCGATGACCGGATAGCCGCCGGTCACGGGGTGATCGGCCAGGAACACCACGGGTGCGCCGGCCGGTGGCACCTGGATGGAGCCGGCGACCATGCCCTCGCTGGCGAGTTCACCGCTGTCCGGGCGACGGCGGATTGGGCCGGCCGCGGTTGTTTCCGGGGCGGTGCCGTCTGCCTCCAGGCGCAGGCCGATCCGGTTCGACTGCTGGGTCACCCGCCAGCGGGTCCGGGCGAACCGGGCGAGTTCACCGGCGGCGAACCAGTCCGCACGCGGGCCTGCGACACAGCGCAGGACGGTGGTCTGATCGCCCGCCTCGTCTGTTCCCGCGGTTCCCCTCACGGACCCCAGAGGATCGACGGAACCCGCAACGGACAGGATCGGCCCGCAGGCCGCGCCGGACAGCGCGTTCAGTTCGGCTCCGGCCCGCACCGGCGCGGGCCCCAGGCCGGAGAGCACATCGCTGGCCGCCGAGCCCAGGGATGCGGGTGCCGCGAATCCCCCGCGCACCGCCAGATAGGACCGCAGTCCGTGGGCGGCCGCGGACAGGGTCAGCTCCTCGCCCGTCCGCAGTAGGAACGGCGAGTCCAGGGCCACCCGACGCGCCGGCGCTGCGGCGGTGCGCACCAACGATAGCTCCACCCGGGCCCCGGTGATGGCCACAACGCAGTCATCCAGGGCGCGCAGGTGCAGACCGCCGATGTTCTCGAGCACCACGGCCCCGGCAGGTCGGAGGGACCGGGCCCCGCCCGCATTGCCAACCAGGTCGTTCGCGCGCCAGGCGGCACCCCGGTCGGCCGCGCCCGAGGTAGTCACGCCCATATCCCCACGCCCGGGCCGCCCGGCGTCCTGGAACAGGGTCAGCAGTCCGGCGTCGAGGACCTCGAACACGGGATGTGCGTGGGGAACTGGATCTGCTTGGTCTGCGCCCGGTTCAACGGGCTCGACTGACGGAGGTCCAGCGTCCTCGGTGCCGGTTCCCCCTGCCACCGTTTCAATCCGCTCGGGCACGGCGCGGTAGCGCACCCGGTCTCCGGGGACGATGAGCGCGGGGCCGCCGTGGTCCCTGCCGGCTCCGGACCGTCCGGTCTCGTCCCACAGTGGGGCGTCCGTGTGCCCGATGAGCTGCCAGCCACCGGGGCTGGAGCGCGGATAAGCCGCGGAGAAGCGCCCGGCCAGGCCCACGGAACCCGGTGGCACCGCGGTGCGCGGGGAGGACCTGCGCGGAACATTCCAGACCGGACCAGCCGACCCGGAGTCCGTGAGGAAGCGCTCGGGCACGCAATAGGCGAACCCGGGTGCGAAGCCGCCGAAGGCCGCAATCCAGGTCTCGGCGGTGTGCGCGGTGATGAGCGCCTCGGATGACAGGCCCAGCAGTTCTGCGGCAGCGGCGAGGTCCGGGCCGGTGTAGACCACGTCGAGCACGACCTCGCGCGTCCTCTGCGGGCCGGCGGGGACCTCGGCTGCGGCGGGGGCTCGGACGGAGTCGGCAGAGGCCTCATCGCGCAGCCGGGCCGCCAGCAGGCCCTGGGCCCGTGCGGCGGCTCGTGCCGAGTCCAGGACGAGCAACACGGTGGCGGCAGCGGCGACCACATCGACCTGCCCGGACACGGGTGCGGCGCGCAACGCAGCGGACAGTTCCAGCACCCGCCGTAGCACGGCACTCGTTTCCCCGGAGCCGTCTGTGGCACCACCGAGATCCACCAGCAGTGCCCGGTCCCCGACCCGGCGCACCCGCCCCGCATTTTCTACCCTCAGTCCCATAACACCCCTGAAACCGGCACCGCCATAGGACTGAAAGTACAGAATGCGACGGCACTCATACGAACCTCTGCACCTGCACGCCGGCCTCCTGCAGGGACGCGACGATGCGGCGGGCCAGTTCGACCGCTCCGGGCGAGTCCCCGTGGACGCACAGGGATTCGGCCTCCATGCGCAGCGGGCTGCCGTCGCGCGCGATGATCGTCCCGGTGCGCGCCAATTCGACGACGCGGGCGGCCACAGCGTCCGGATCGGCGATCACCGCGTCCGGCTCGCTGCGGGAGACCAGTGTGCCGTCCGGGTTGTAGTTGCGGTCCGCGAAGGCCTCACCGACGGTGCGCAGGCCCGCCGCGGCCGCCCGTTCGATCGCGATCGAGCCGGGCAGCAGGAGCAGCGGCAGGTCACCGCCGAAGGCCTTGACCCCGTCGACCACGGCCTGGGCCTGCACCGGATCGTGCACGATGCGGTTGTACAGCGCACCGTGTGGTTTGACGTAGGCAACGCGGGTTCCGGCGGACCGGGCCAGGGCTTCCAGGGCACCGATCTGGTAGAGAACCTCGTCGGCCAGTTCCGCCGGGGCGTAGTCGATGAAGCGGCGACCGAAGCCGGCCTGATCGTGATAGCCCACATGCGCTCCCACGCTGACATTCCGGGCGACGGCCGCGCGCAGGGTCGCGGCGATCCCGTGCGGGTCCCCGGCGTGAAAGCCGCAGGCGACGTTCGCGGAGCTGACCACCCGGATGATCGCGGCGTCGTCACTGACGGGATTGCCCGCGGTGGTCTCGCCCAGATCGGAGTTCACATCGATGCTGACCATGGCGCCAGCCTACCGGGGTGGTGGCCTCAGAGCCCGGACGGACTCTGAGGCCACTCGGTTACTTCCCCAGGGCCTCCTTGGCCGAGGCGATGAAGCGATCGAGCAGCTCGTTCAGGATCGGCCGCGGCAGACCCTGATTCAGGCGCACGTGCTTGGCACCCACAGCACCGCACAGTTCCCCGTCCGTGAAGGCGATGCCGGCGTGTTCCAGGAAGTACTCCTGCACATTGCCATCGATCCCCAGCGCCGAGCAGTCGATCCAGCCCAGGTAGGTGCCAGAGGGCTTGATGTAGACGACCTCCGGCAGCTCCTCGGACAGACGCTGGGCGACGAGGTCACGGTTGCCCTGCAGATAGTCCTTCGTGGCCGCCAACCAGTCCAGGCCCTTGGTGTAGGCGGCGGTGCCTGCCATAATGCCCGGATTCGAAGCCCCATGGGAGGTGAACACGCACTTCTTCTGCCACAGCGCCAGGTCCTCGTCATTGGAGAACAGGATCTGCGCGCACTTCAGGCCCGGAGTGTTGAACGACTTCGAGTGGCTGGTCGCGGTGATCGTGTGCGCTGCTGTGTCCGCGTTGACCGTCGCATAGGGCACGTGCTCGGCACCGTCATAGACAAGGGGCGCGTGAATCTCATCGGAGAACACCCGGCCGCCGTGCTTGGCGACGATCGCGGCGATCTGCTCCATCTCCTCGCGGGTGTAGACCTTGCCGATCGGATTGTGCGGATTGCACATGATGAGCACACCGCCGGACGTCCCATCGGGACCGCCGGTCGCCATCGCCGCATCCAGGGCCGCGAAGTCGAAGTCCCAGCGGTCGGCCGCGTCATTGCGGTGCAGCGGGACCTCGACGATTTCCCGGTCGTGCATCCCCGGCAGGGTCATGAAGGGCATATAGGCAGGGGTGGGCAGGATGACCTTCCCGCCGGCGGGCGCGAACACGTCGAGAACGGCCCCCAGGCCGGAGAGCACATCGGAGATCGTGTCCACATGGTCGGCCGCGATGTTCCAGCCGTAGCGCTGGGCGTAGAATCCGGCGGTCGCCTCGCGCAGGGCGGTGACGATGTCCGCCGGCGGGTAGCCGTAGAGGTCGCGGGCGTCGAGGTCTTTGAGGACCTGGCGGATGGGCTCGGCCACGCCGTAGTCCATTTCCGCGACGAAGGCGCCGATCTTGCCGGGATACGTGCTCCACTTGGTGGAGGCCTTCTCCTCCAGGCTGGCGCGGGTGATGGAATCGTATGCAGCGGTTGTATCCGCCATGTGCGGGTTCTCCTTGGTGCTTGTCGTGTCGTGTATCACTGTCATTGTGTCAGCCGCCCCCATCAGCCGAGCATGCGCATCGCATAGCGGACGAAGAACTCGACACCCAGGGGCAGGACATCCTCGTCGATGTCGAATTTGGCGTGGTGATGGTAGAACTGTTCGACGCCCTCGCGTTCCACACCCAGGTGGGCCAGGAAGCCCGGGAACTCGTGGACGAACAGCGAATAGTTCTCCGAGGCGAGGATATGGGGCGCCTGAACGCCCATCAACCGGTCGCCCATCTCGTCGAGCACGTCCACCGCCTCGTCGACACAGGCCTCCGTATTGACCACGGCCAGACCGCCGCGCAGGAAGTCCAGGTCGACCTCCACATCCCAGGCGGCCGCCGTGTGTTCGACGACTCGCTTGATCCCAGCCAGCAGGTTCTCCCGGACCTGCGGGTCGAAGTGCCGGATCGCACCCTGGATGAAGGCGGTATCGGGGAACACATTGCCGGCTGTGCCGGCCGTGATCTGCCCGATGTGCAGCACTCCGGAATCCAGTGGGGAGACCACGTTCGACGGCAGAGCGGACAGCTCCAGGACCATCTGGCATGCGGGCTTGATCGGGTCCTTGGCCAGGTCGGGGCGCGATCCGTGCCCGCCCACCCCGTGCACCGTGATCGTGAAGCCGTCCGCCCCTGCCATCACCGGCCCTGGTTTGAGCGATACGGCGCCCGAGGCGACATCGGCCCACAGGTGGTAGCCGATCGCCTCGGTCACCCCGCCCTGCTCCTTCAGATAGTCGATGATCGGCTGAGCGCCCCGGCCGATCTCCTCGGCCGTCTGGAAGCACAGGTAGACGGCTCCGTGCAGTTGGGATTCCGCTGCCTTGAGCAGTTTCGCCTCGCCCAACAACATGGTGACGTGACCGTCGTGGCCACAGGCGTGCATATGCCCATTGGTCGCGGCGAACGGCAGGCCGGTCTCCTCGACCACCGGCAGGCCATCCATATCCGCGCGGATCGCCAGGTTCTTCTCGCCGCGCTGCCCGATCTGGCCGACCAGCGAGCCCTCGCCCACCTCGACCACGGGGATGTCGAGCTCGGCCAGGATTTCCTTGATCCGCGCAGGCGTCCATACTTCCTCCAGGCCCCGTTCAGGGTGCTGATGGAACTCCCGGCGCCAGGCCACCAGCTGCGGGGTGATCTCCTGGGTCGCGGCCAATACATCCATGTTCATACTCCTTCTTCGTGTTTCAATCGGTCATCGGGCTCAATCGGTCATAGGGAAGTGACACGCCACCGTGTGGCCCGCCTCGGGTGGGCCCACCGGAATGCTGGGTGGGATCACATCCGCGCAGACCTGTTGGGCCAGTGGGCAGCGGGTCCGGAACGCACAGCCCGAGGGCGGATTCACCGGGTTCGGTGGCTCCCCCTTGAGCAGGATCCGCTCCCGTTTGGCCGCCGGATCCGGGATCGGCGAGGCCGCGCGCAACGCCCGGGCATAGGGGTGGGCCGGTGCCGCGAAGAAAGCGTCGACGGGCGCCGTCTCCACGATCCGCCCCAGGTACATCACAGCGACCCGGTGGGCCATCTGGCGCACGATCGGCAGGCCGTGGGCGATGAACAGATAGGAGACGCCGATCTCCCTCTGCAGGTCCATCATGAGGTTGGCGACCTGCGCCTGCACGGACACATCCAGAGCAGACAGGGCCTCATCGGCCAGGATCAGGCTGGGATTCAGGGCGATCGCACGGGCGATCCCAACGCGCTGCCGCTGCCCGCCGGACAGGGCTCGGGGCCGTGCCGCGGCGCGGCCGACATCCAACCCGACCTTCTCGATGAGCTCGGCAACCCTGGTCTCCAGCTCCCGCCCCCGCATGTGCCCGAACACCTTGAGGGGTTCGGCAACTGCATCGCCGACCTTCTTGCGCGGATTGAGCGAGCCGTAGGGGTCCTGGAACACGATCTGCATATCGGGGCGCAGCGAGCGCAGGCGCTTCTCCGGGGTGTGCGAGATGTCCTGGCCCTTGAACTCGACGCTGCCCAGGGTGGGCTCGGTCATCCGCAGAGCCACCCGTCCCAGGGTGGACTTGCCGGAGCCCGATTCCCCCACCAGCGCGACGGTCTCCCCTTTGTACACGTCCAGCGAGGCATCGTTGACCGCGTACAACTGAGCCGGTTTGGAAAACGGCTTGGCCGGGTCCTTGAGTTCGAAGATCTTCGAGACGTTCTTCACCCGCAGCACCGGTTCGCCGCTGACCCCGCCGTCCGTTTCACGTGAAACGGCATCCGCCGGGACCCGGCCGCCGCTTGCTTCCGCTGTCGTCGTCATGGTCGGTCCTTTCAGCGTGCACCGGCCGCGGCCGGCTCCAGGTTCAGCGGGTTGAAGCAGGAAGCGTAACCGGAGCCCATCCGCCGGCGCTCGGGGACCTCGGCCGCGCATTCGTCCGTGGCGAACGGGCAGCGCGGGTGGAAGGAGCAACCCGTCGGCAGGTTCGAGGGATCGGGGACCGAACCCTCGATCGCCGGCAGCCGCTCCGGCTTCTCGCCGGTCAGCGGCGGAATGCACGACAACAGGCCCGAGGTGTAGGGGTGGTGGGCTGCCGTGAAGACCTCGGACGGCGCCGCGTCCTCGACCACGCGGCCGGCGTACATGACGACCACTCGGTCGGCCAGTTCCGCGGCCACGCCCATATCGTGGGTGACCAGCAGCACTGACATGTCCGTCTCGTCCCGCAGCTCCTCGATCAGGCTGAGGATCTGCGCCTGGATCGTCACGTCCAGGGCGGTAGTCGGTTCGTCCGCGATGAGGAGTTTCGGTTTGGCGGCCAGCGCCTGGGCGATCATCACGCGCTGGCACATACCGCCGGACAGTTGATGCGGATAGCTGCGCAGCACGCGCGGGCCGTCGTGGATGCCGACCTTGGCCAGCAGTTCCACCAGCTGCTCCCTATCGGCCCTCTTCGACTTGCGCGGGCCCAGGCGGCGCAGGGCCTCGGTCAGCTGGGTCTCGATGGTGAAGACCGGGTCCAGGGAACTCAGCGGTTCCTGGAAGACCATCGCGATGTCCCTCCCCCGCAGGCCTGCGCTGGTCTTGCCGCCGGCGGCGATCTCCGCTCCGTCGAACACGATCGACCCGTCGACCCGGATGTCATCGTCCTGTTGCAGCAGGCCCATGATGGTCCGCGCGGTGACGGACTTGCCGGAACCGGATTCGCCCACCAGGCAGACGATCTCACCCGGGCGGATCTGGAAGGTGGCCTCGCGGATCAGCGGCAGTCGTTTGACGCCGTTGTCCAGGGTCACGCGGACATCGTCCAACTTGAGCAGCGGAGCGGATGCGGGTGCGCCGGAAGGTGCATTCATGGTCTTAGCCTTTCTCCATTGCGTCGCTGACGGAGTCGCCGATCAGGCTCACCGCGATCACGGTGATCGTCAGGGCCACGCCGGAAAAGGTGCTGATCCACCAGGCAGCGGACAGATAGGGCTGGCCCATCGCCAGCAGTTGCCCCCAGTCCGGGATGTCGGAGCGCGGGCCCAGACCCAGGAAGGACAGCGAGGCCGCCGCCACGATCGATACGCCCACGGTCACCGTCGCCAGGACCACGATCGGGGCGACGGCATTGGGTAGGACGTGGCCGAAGATGATCCTCCGGTTGGAGAACCCCGAGGCCCTGGCCGCTTCGATGTAGAGCTTCGAGCGCACCGCGATCGTCTGTCCGCGCATCACGCGGGCGAACTGCGGGATCGCCGCGATCCCCACCGCCAGGATCAGGTTCCCGGTGGTCGCGCCCAGGGCAGCGGTGATGATGAGGGCCATGAGCACGCCTGGGAAGGACATCAGGATATCCAGCACGCGGCCGATGACCATATCGACGACTCCACCCACATAGCCCGCTGCCAGGCCGATGACCGTACCGATCACCAGCCCGATGGCGGTGGCCGCCAGGCCGATGATGATCGCGGTGCGCGCACCGTAGATCAGCAGCGTGAGCACGCTGCGCCCATACTGATCGGTACCCAGCAGGCCACCGACCCCCGGTGCCAACAGGACATTGTCCGGGTCCAGGTCCAGCGGATTTCCGCGGGTCAGCAACCCGGGGACCAACGCGGCCAGGACGACCAGGACGATCCAGGCATAGGACAGGACGAGGAAGATCTTGTTGACGGAGATCTTGCCGATCCGCTTGTGTCCCTGGCCGGCGGCGGAGACCCCGACGGGTGCGGTGGGCGTTGAGATGGCCACGGTAATCCCTTTCCTTCGTGCCTCAGTTGGATGTCGCGGTCTTGACCCGCGGGTCGATGACCGCATAGGACAGGTCGACCAGGATGTTGATCAGGATGTAGATGACGGCGATGACGAGCACCACTGCCTGGATGACGGGGAAGTCACTGGATGCCACGCCCTGGACCAACATCTGGCCCAGGCCCTGCCGGGAGAACACCGCTTCCACGATGACCGCGCCGGCGACCAGGTTGCCCAGCTGCAGGCCCACGATCGTCACGGTGGGGATGATGGCGTTGCGCAGCACGTGCTTGACGACGATCGCGCCCATCGACAGGCCCTTGGCGTGCAGGGCGGTCACAAAGTTCTCCCCCAGCACGTCCACCACGGAATTGCGGACCAATCTGGCCACGGTGCCCGCTGCGGACAGCCCCAGTGCGATGGCCGGCAGCACCAGGGTGTTGAAACCATCGGAGCCCGTGGCCGGGAACCACCCCAGGCCGAAGGCGAACACGACGATGAGCAACAGTCCAACCCAGAAGGACGGCATAGACGTGTTGAGCAGGGAGATGACGCGGATGACCGAGTCCACCCACGACCCCTTGAACATCGCGGCCAGGGAACCCAGGATGATGCCGATCAGGGCGGAGACCACTGCCGCCGACAGGGCCAGCGCCAGGGTGGGCAGAATCTGGCCGAGCAGCAGATCGGCCACCGGCAACCTGGTGGCGTAGCTCAGGCCGAGGTCACCCTTGAAGATCCCGCCGACGAATACCAGATATTGCAACCACAGGGGCTTGTCGAGGCCGAACTGCTGCCGCAGCTCCGCTTCGACCTCCGGGGTCGACTGACCGCCGGCCAACAGCACGGTGACGGGATCGCCCGCCAGAACGCGCAGGACCAGGAACAGCACCAGGGTGACGCCGATGAGCGTGGGTATCGCCGCGACCAGGCGGCGCACGGTGAGCATCAACATGATCAGTTATCTCCGTCCGCGGGTTCGACCCCATAGAAGCTGGGATATGCCTCGGCATCGAACGTCAGGCCTTTGATCCCCTTGGTCGCCACCGTGTACGTGGGCACATAGATCGGCAGCGCATATGCCCGGTCGAGCGCGTACTTCAGAATTCCCCGGTAGATCTCCGTGCGCTTGGACTCGTCCGGTTCGGTCTGTGCCGCCTGCAGCTTGTCGTCCAGGTCGTCGACCTTGGAGATGTTCATGGCGTACTTCTCCGCGGTCGGGATGTTCTCCGATCCGTACAGGGTGCTGAGCACATTGGCACTGGCATTGACCAGGCTCAGCCCGTAGATGTCGTACTTGCCCGCCTGCACATAGGCCGGCGCCTCCGCGGTCTGGATCATGCCGCTCTTGACCTCGAAGCCCACCTTTTTCGCATAGCTGTAGACGAACTGGGCCACATCCTGGCGTTTCTCCCGGTTGGGAGCGACGTCATTGGTGTGAATGGTCAGGCGCTTGCCGTCTTTGACCCGTACCCCGTCCGGCCCCGGCTTCCAGCCGGCCTCGTCCAGCAGCTTCTTGGCACCCTCCGGATCATAGGAGATGGTCCCCTGCAGGGAGTCATCGAATCCACCGGTGGTCGGGGAGATCGCCTCGATCGCCGTATCGTAGACGCCGAAGTACAGCGCCTTGTTGATACTGGGAACGTTGACCGACTTGACGAAGGCCTGCCGGACCTTCACATCCTTGAAGAGGTCGCGCTTGGTATTCAGGTGCAGCTGGTAGGGCGCCCCGGACTGGGCCTTCGCGAAGAACTCCAGTGATGGATCCTGTTGCAGGGTGCCGGCATCGGTCTCCGGAATATTGCCGATCGCATCCACGCCTCCGGAACGCAACGAGCCCACGCGGACCGTAGGGTCGGTGATGATCTGGAAGATCAGCTTCTTGATCTTCGGCGGCCCCGTGTGCGCGGAGGTGGGCGGGCCCCAGTTGTAATCCGGATTCGCCTTGAGGACCAGCTGGTTCTTCACGGTGTAGCTGTCGAACATGAAGGGGCCGCTGCCCACCGGATGGAAATTGAACTGATCACCGTACTTCTTCACAGCCGTCGGCGAGGTGATCGACAGGAAGGGCGAAGTCAGGTATTCGAAGAACGGGCTATAGGCGCGCTTGAAGTCCACCTCGAACTTCAGTTTGCCGTGAGTCTTGCAGGACTCATAGGGGCCCAGGAGCGAGATCGCATAGCGGGAACCCGCTTTGGGATCGGTGATCCGATCGAAGTTGTCGCAGACCGCCTGGGCGTCCAAATCAGTGCCGTCGTGGAACTTCACCCCGTCGCGCAGAGTGAAGGTGAACCGTTTACCGCCGTCCAGCTGCGCGAACTCGGTGGCCAGCCAGCCGACGATCTTCCCCTTGTCGTCCTTGGCCAGCAGATTGTCATAGATCTGCCTGGCAGCCCGTGCATCCTGCGCCTGCGGGGTGGTGTTGGGGTCCAGCCCCAGGAAGTCCGTGTCGATCGCGTAGGTGACCGTATCGGGATCATCGGAGTCCGAACCCGCCGAACCGCAGGCGCTCAGGCCCAGGACCAGGGCCGTGAGACCGGCTGTCAGTGCGGCCAGGCGACGCATGCGGATGCCCATGCATTCCTCCGTGCAGTTCTAGGAGACGTGCATCACAAGTGTGATGTGCGACTCAGATTAGCACGAAGTCTCAACTCTCAGTTGATATTTTTCGCGTTCCTTGTGAAGTTGTTACACAGATTTTTTATATAATCCACGAGTATTCAAAATGAGTAAGGGTGAGCTCAATCACTTAATTCAACATCTACTTGAAGTACAGGTGACGGGTCGCCTGAGGGCTCACTACTCGTCCGGAAACCCCCACGGAATCAGGCGACCCGGTGCGCCGCGCCGAAACCGAACTTCGCCCGAGCACCCGCCAGCAGGGTGAGCACCAGCAGACACGCCGCCACGATGTTGATCAGCTGGAATCCGCCCAGCTCCAGCAGGCTGCCGGAGGCCGCAGCCATGATCGCGGCGCCGAAGTTCATGATCGAGTCCGACAGGCCCTGCAGCGGCACCCTGGCCGCAGCCGGGACCGAACCGTTGAGCACCATCGAACCGCCGATGAAACAGGCCGACCAGCCCACGCCCAGCAGAGTCAGGGCTGTGGAGATGCGCGGCATCTGGGAGCCGGCGATCGCATCGTAGATGCCCAGGGCGAAGGCGATCGCGAAGATCGCGTAGCCCAGGATCGCCACGGTCTGCCCGCCCCACTTATCTGCCATCCAACCGAACAACGGCGACAGTCCGTACATGCCCAGGATGTGCAGGCTGATGACGATCCCCACGAAGTGCAGCGCCATCCCGTCGTGGGCCATGTGAACCGGGGTCATCACCATCACCGATGACATCATCATCTGCGCCGTGGCGACCGTGACCAGCCCGAACAGGGCCACCTTGTTGCGGCACACGATACCGAGCACCTGGCGCACGCCGGGGGCGGGGGCCTCGGCCACGGCGACGTCCTCAGCCCGGCCCGGGGAGCCGGCCGCAGGCCCCTCCCCCACCGCACCGGGCACGGGCTCGGACTTCACGCGCGAGGCGAAAAAGGCCGCGATCGCGAAGGCGCAGACCGACAGGACGAAGGGGCCGGCCAGCGGGTGCAGACCAAGGGCCCGGCCCACATGGGCACCCGGTTCGGTCAGGTTGGGCCCCGCCACGGACCCGATCGTCGTCGCCCAAACCACGAAGGACATCATCCGGCCCTTGATGTGGTCGGGGGCGTCGTCGGTGGCGGCGTAGCGCGATTGCAGGCCGGTCGCCGTGGCCACGCCGATGAACAGCATGCCCATGAAGTAGCCGGGCGCGAAGTTCAGGGTGGTCGAGACCAGGATGATGAGCGCACCCACGGCCGCCAGCGAGAACCCGGTGGTCAGCGCCCGGCGCCGCGTGTACTTGCGCGCCAGGTTCGCCAGCGGGATCGCGGCGATCGCAGCGCCCAGGATCGAGGCGGTCTGCGACAGGCCGGCGAACTCGGTCGAGCCGGTGAGCTCTTCGGCCAGCAGGCCGCCCACCGCGATGCCCGAGGCGATGCCCACTCCGGAGAACAGCTGGCCCAGGGCCAGGAAGGTCGTATTGCGGGCCAGGGCACCGCGGGGTTTCGCGGGCGTGGCCTGTTGGGTCGTCATCGTCTCAGTCATCTCGTCTGCTCGTCGTGGTAGTGCGCTGCCGTGCTGGAAATCTTTGTCTCGTACGTGTGATACCTGCCATACTAAGCAATCGATATATCACTGTCACGGGTATCTCACAGCTCGATCAGATCGCGGTGCGTCCGGCCCCTGACGGCGGCCATCGCCTTCTTGTACCGACAGGCGAACAGCAGCACGCCCAACACGATCCACACGGCGGCGGCGATCCACACGGCCGGAGTGAAGTCCAGGACCAGCAGATAGGTCTGGTACAGGCAGACCGGCACGGCCACGATCGTCAGCACCCAGTGGGTCCTCTCCCCCAGTTTGAACGGTGCCGCCCGCTGCAGCTCCGGTGCCACATAGCGCATCCGCAGCGCGGAGACCAGCACGACGATGAAGATGATCTGGGTCAGCGCCGATGCCGCCGAGCCGATCATCGAGATGTCGATCCCCGCGACCGCCGGGACCAGACCAACGATGAACAGCAGGGTCAGCAGCACGTGCGGGGTACCGAATCGCTTGTTCACCGCACCCATCCAATGCGGCAGCCAGCGGTCATCACAGGCGGCCAGCAGGCTCTTCGAGCCCCACAGCATCTGTGCGTTGAGGGTGCCGATGATCGCGAACATCGCGCCGCCCAGGATGAAGAACAGCCACAGCCCATGGGGCATGAAGTGCTCGGCCACCGTGGACAGCGGTTCGCCCGCCACCTGTTCGATGGGCAGGACGCCCGCAGCGGGGATAGCGATGAGGACGTAGACGACTCCGACCAGCGCGGTGCCGCCGATCATCGCGATCGGGATGTCGCGGCCGGGGCGCTTCATCTCGCGGCCCAGCTCGGCGACGCCGGTGGCGCCACCGGTCGCGAAGGTCAGCAGGGCAGCGGCCTGCAGCAGCTTGGCGAAGCCGTTGGGCAGGGATTCCGGGTACATGTTCCAGTTCACCTGGGCCAGGCCGTAGGCGATGAAGCTGAAGAAGCCCAGCAACATGATCGCCAGCATCACCAACCCGACGCGCGAGGAGATGGACGACCCCATGAGGTTGGCGATGAAGAAGATGGTCACGAGGACCACGGCCACGGCCTTCTCGTTGAACCAGGGGTTGAGGGCGTGCAGATACGTTCCGGCCGACAGCCCGTACAGGCTGATCGAGGCCTGGGACAGCACGAACAGCCACATGGAGAAGAATCCGACCGCCGGGTGCAGCATCCGGGTGGGCCAGGTGTACGCCCCGCCCACCACGGGCATAGCCGAACCCATGGCGGCATACGGAATGGCGACCAGCACGATGGTCGACACCGCGATCCCGTAGGCCCAGGACACCCCGCCGCCCGTCATTGCGATCGCGGCGCCGGTCAGGGAAACGATTCCTCCGCCGATGATCTGGTTGATCGAGATGCCCAGGGCGCCCGGCAGGCCGATCGTGCGCTTGAGTTTGGTCTGGTGGAATTCGGTGCCGGCCGCAGCCGGGGCTGCTGCGGCGGTGCCGGTGGGTATTGTGCGGGACACGGAGTGCTCCTCGACGGTGCGGGAATCTTCAGGGCTTGGACTGTGCGGTTCGGCAATGCCTCCGGCTTGTGACCTGGGACATAATGAAGCTACAGCGATACTACAAACCGTCATCCTTTAATGCAACACTCTGTTGAACTACTTGATCAATTGAGTAGAGTTGCCAGCAGAGGTATGAGTCCAGCACCATGCAGGGCGGCGCTACCCCGACCATCGACACCCGAATCCCAAGGAGGCGCGTGTGACAACTCCCATCGCCGCTGATCCGACACCAGGCGCAACGAACCAGGAGACGCCCCAGGAGACGCCGTTCACGCGCACCATCGACGGTGAGCGCCTCATCGTCGTGTTCAAACAGCTGGTCGAGCCCCTGGGCCGTTCGCTGCCGGCCACCAGTGAGGTGGTGCTGCACGATCTGAGCCTGCTGCCCAATTCGATCGTGGCCGTCTACGGCGACGTCACCCATCGCAGGATCGGCGACCCGGCCACGGACCTGTTGTTGCACCGCAGTGCCACCCATCAATTGGAGACGGTGGTCGGCTATGAGACCCAGCTACCCGACGGGCGCAGGCTGAAGTCCTCGACCATGGTGATCAACGATGTGGCGGGCAACCCCGTGGCGGCCCTGTGCATCAACTCCGATACCAGCGTCTGGAATCAGGTCTCCCGCATCGCCGCGAGCATGCTGGGCCAGGAGACGGCCGGGGACGAGCCCTCTGAAACGGGAACCACCGGCGCCGAGGCCCCCGCCGGGCGGGGCGACGCGCCGGTTCCCGAATCCGGGCCGGGTGCGGTCCTGCGCCCGGCCGCGGAGCCTGCTGCCGCCTCGGCCCCGGCGACACCCGGGGATCCAGTGGCCGGGGCGGAAACCCGGGAACAGGAGACCGGCGCCTCGGCGCCCGCGGACCCCGAGGTGTTCGTCCGCGATGTCAACGAACTGGCCGACCTGCTGCTCTCGCGGGCGATCGCCCGGGTGGGCGTGCCCGTGCACCTGATGCGCAAGGCCCACAAGGTCGAGGCCGTGCGGATCCTGAAATCCCGCGGCATGTTCCTGCTGCGCGACGGGGTGGAGATGGTCGCCTCGGCGCTGGACGTCAGCCGCTTCACGATCTACAACTACCTCAACGAGATCGAAGCCGAGGCCCCCGCAGACGAACCAGGGGACGACACCGGGGACGATACCGCGGAGGCGGCGGGGTCCTGAGCGGAGAAAGAAGCCGCGAAACCAGGGCCGGGACCCGCGTTCTGCGTTAGGTTGGAAGGTGGACCCGCGCTGATCCTGCGCGCTCCGGAATCTACCCGGAAGGAGTTCACGATGAAGGTGAACGCAGCGGTTGCCACCGCACCGAAGACCGATCTGGAAATCCGCGAACTGGAGCTCGACGCCCCACGTCCCGACGAGGTCACCGTCCGCCTGGTCGCCAGCGGCGTCTGCCACACCGACGCGATCGTCCGCGACCAGTGGTACCCGACCCCGCTGCCGGCGGTGCTCGGCCACGAGGGCTCGGGCGTCGTCGAGGCCGTGGGCGCAGATGTCGTCGATCTGGCCGTCGGCGACAAGGTGGTGCTGGCCCCCGCGTCCTGCGGCGTCTGCGAGAACTGCATCGCCGGCCACCCGCAGTACTGTGTCGACTTCTACAACCTGAACTTCGGCGGGGCCAGGACCGACGGCTCGAAGATGTTCACCGATTCCGCAGGCGAACCCGTGTCCTCGAACTTCTTCGGGCAGTCCTCGTTCGCAACCCGCACCAATGTCCGCGCCCGCAATGCGGTCAAGGTCGACGACGACGCCCCACTGGAGAAGCTCGGGCCCCTGGGCTGCGGCATCATGACCGGCTCCGGTGCGGTCCTCAACGTCCTCAAGCCCGGCCCCGGGGAGTCGATCGCCATCTTCGGCACCGGCGCGGTGGGTCTGTCCGGGATGATGGGCGCGGTGGCCGCGGGCGCTACGACCATCATCATGGTCGACATCGTCCCCAGCCGCCTGGAGTTCGCCAAGGAGCTGGGCGCGACCCATGTGGTGAACTCCAAGGAGGTCGACCCCGTCGAGGCGATCCGGGAGATCACCGGTGGCAAGGGCGTCCAGTACGCCCTGGACACGACCGGCGTTCCGCCCGTGTTCTCCCAGATGACGAAGTCCCTGGCCCTGCGCGGGCACGGGGCACTGGTGGGTGCTGCCAAACTGGGCACCGAGGCGCCCTTCGACATCGGCACCCTGCTGACCAGCGGGATCAACGTGTCCATGGTCGTCGAGGGCGATGCAGTGCCGCGCGAGTACATCCCGAAACTGGTCTCGATGTATGAGAAGGGGCTCTTCCCCTTCGACAAGTTGGTCAAGACCTACGCCTTCGAGGACATCAACCAGGCCTTCGCGGATTCCGAATCGGGCACGACGATCAAACCGGTCGTCGTGTACTGAGCAGATACTGATCCTGTACCGCGCGGGGAGGCTCAACGCCCGCGGGTCGCGCCCGAGCCCTACAGCTCCGGGCGCACCCCGCGGGTGAAGGGCACATAGCCCAGCGATTCGACGGCGGCTGCCAGGGAGAACACCGTGTCATCGGCATAGGGCCTGCCCACGATCTGCGCACCCGTCGGCACCCCGTTGGAGGCGAACCCACTGGGCACACTCATCACCGGACAGCGGTTGTTGACATTGAGCTGGGCGGTCAGCAGGGCCTCGATCCCGCTGACCTGCCGGCCGCCCACCTCGATCCCCGTCGCATTGACGTCGACTCCCGCCGGCTGTCCGACCGTCGCCGAGGTCGGGCACACCAGCGCGTCAAAGCCCTTCATGATCCGCGCCAGGGCCTGCTGAATCGCCCATTCAGCCTGCACCGCGTCGTACATCGTGTGCTCCGCGGCGACCCGCCGGCCCAGCGCCACGGTGTCACGGCCGTACTCGGTCAGTTCGTCCTCGCGGCCGGCGGTGGTGCGCGTGACCAGCTGGGAATTCAACTGCCCGAAGTGCACCATGAGTGCGGTCGCGAACTCGCGCCGCAGGTCGGGGAAGGCGACCTGCTCGACCTCGGCCCCGGCGTCGGACAGGGCCTCGAGCAGGGCGCGGGTGTTGGCCCTGACCTCGGCGTCCACGGCGAAACCGCCCAGGTCCTCGCTGTAGGCGATGCGCATCCCGGCCACCGGTTCATCAGCGCGGATCGTGACGTCCGGCAGCGAGGTCTGGTCGCGCCAGTGCTGCCCGGAGATCAGGTTGAAGCCCACGCATGCGTCTTCCACACTGCGCGCCAGTAGGCCGTCGCCACGGTAGTAGTCGAGGCTGTTGGGCGCGGCACCGGGCACCCGGCCATAGGGCGCCTTATAACCCAGCAGTCCACAGTAGCTCGCGGGCCCGCGGGTCGAACCGCCGATGTCCGAGGCCGTTGCCAGGGTCGTCATCCCGGCGGCCAGGGCCGCACCGGACCCGCCGGAGGAACCGCCAGGTGAGAAATCCGGGTTCCAGGGGTTGCGGGTCACGCCCCAAGCCAGGGACTGGGTGTAGCCGGTGATGGAGAACTCCGGGGTGGCGGTGCGCACGTGCAGGATCGCCCCGGCCGCGCGCAGCCGCTCGACGACGGGATGGTCGAAGTCCGGCACGGTGCCGTCCCAGGCCAGCGAGCCCTCGGTCATATGGCGCCCGGCCATCGCGTGCTTCTCCTTGACCGCCACGGTGATCCCCTCCAGTGCCCTGGCGGTGCCGGCGCGGTAGCGTTCCGTGGCGGCAGCGGCCAGTTCGCGGGCCTCATCGTCGTAGCGGTCGACGATCGCGCCCAGGCCGTCGGTACCGCCGTCGGGGGTGCCGCCGGACCCGTCGTGGGCGTCGATGCGCGCCAGTTGCGCCTCGAGCACCGCGGCGGGAGTGGTGGTTCCGGCACGGAAAGCGGTCAACAATTCCGTGGCGGAGGCGTAGGCCAGCTCGGTGGGATCGGTGAAGTCGGTGTGCTCGCTCATGGCACCACTCTAATATGCTCCACGTCACAATATCGGGCGGTGGCTCCACTGTGTCGAGAGTGGCTCCACTGTGTCGAGAGTGGCTCCACACAGTGTCATATGACAGGCCCACGGTGCCGCGGCCGGGTTCGGGCCTAGCCTGTGAGCAGCGAAAACAAAACACCACGTATCTCAAGGAGGAACCATGGGTGAGAAGATCGAATCGACGATCGAGAGCTTCGAACTGGACCACACCATCGTCAAGGCGCCGTATGTGCGCCGGATCGCCGTAGAGCACGGCCCCGGCGGGGATGCGCTGTCGAACTTCGATCTGCGCCTGACCCAGCCGAACGAGACGGCCATTCCCACCGGCGGCCTGCACACGATCGAGCATCTGCTGGCCGGGCTGCTGCGCGACCGCCTGCCCGGGATCGTGGACTGCTCGCCGTTCGGCTGCCGCACCGGCTTCCACCTGATCGTCTGGGGTGAGCCCACCGCCGGCGAGGTCGCCGCGGCCCTGAAGGACGCGCTGGACCAGATCGCGCACTCCATCACCTGGGACGATGTGCCCGGCACCACGATCGAGACCTGCGGCAACTACCGCGACCACAGCCTGTTCTCCGCACAGGAATGGTCGAAGACCGTGCTGGAGCAGGGCATCAGCATCGACGCCTTCGACCGTTCCGTACTCGCGTGAGCACAGTTTCCGCACGCAGTCCACTCCCCCGCTTCCCAGAACTGCGCGGCCGGGTCGCCCTCGTCACCGGCGGTGCCCAGGGCATCGGCGCCGCCGTGCGCGACACCCTGCTGGCCCAGGGCGCCACGGTCATCAGCGCCGATCTGGCCCATCCGAGCGCGGAACCCACAGAGGTCGCGGTGGGAACCGCGGCCTCGGCGGCAGGCGGAACGGCGGCTGCGACCGGCGGCCGCCTGTTCGAGGCGCGCCTGGACGTCTCGGACGAGGCCGGGGTCGAGGCCCTGCTCGACGCGGCCTGGCGCGGGGTGGGACCCGTGAGCGTCCTGGTCAACGTCGCGGGCATGTCGACGATGGACTTCGTCGTCGATTCCACCCTGGCGAACTGGGAGAAGACCAACCGGGTGAACTCGACCGGCACCTATCTGGTGGCCAGGGGCGTGGCGCGCCGGCTCAAGGATGCGGGCCTGCCCGGACGGATCGTGCTGCTGGCCAGCCAGGCGGGCAAGAACGGCTACCGCGCGATGGGCGCCTATGTCGCATCGAAGCACGCGGTGCTGGGGCTGACGAAGACCATGGCGATCGAATTGGCCGCCGACGGAATCCTGGTCAATGCGATCTGCCCGGGGATCGTCGAGACCCCGATGAAGCACCGCGAGCGCGTCGAGGGCGGAGCGCTGCGCGGGATGACCGCGGCCGAGGTCGAGGCCGAGGACAACTCCCAGGTCCCGCTGGGACGGACCGCCGATCCGCAGGACGTGGCCAATGTGGCGCTGTTCCTGGTGTCGGACCTGGCGTCCTATATGACGGGCCAGGGCATCAACGTCACCGGCGGCATGACGATGCACTGAGGACTTGGGGCTGCGCGAGGGCCAATGCACAGGACCCCGCAGGCGAGATATGTACTACATATGTAGGTATTTGTTCAGTCGCACGGCTTCGAGTCGTGCGACTGATCGCATTCACCCCGATTTCGCCTTGTATCGACCCTTTTGGTTACTCTCGCGCCACTGAAGCCAGTCCGAGTGAACAAACACCTGCACATGTATCTCACTCAACATATTCACACAATCTATGTCTTTTGAGACTGTTTGCACTAGATTACTCTCATATACATGAAACTATCGCAAACAGTCATAAGAACTATCCACCGACCCTTATTGACCTCGGAGGTGCGTAGAACCGGGATCTCCCGGACCCCACGGGACGGCAGGAACGGACTGCGACTCATCTACTCCGGTGTGTGGACCAGTGATGATGTCACCCAGGATGTCGAGTGCCCCCGGTTCGGAGCAGATGATCCCGACTGGCTCGAACTGCGCACTCGCGCAGCCGCCCTCCAACGACTCTTCCCCGATGCGCGCCCCGGCCGGCGCACGGGAGCCTATCTACGCGGATTGCCCGTCTCCACCGACACCTCGCTCCTGCAGATCAGCCGCCGGGCGGGAACGGGGTTGATCCGCAGGCCCGGCATCGACACCCTGCGCACCAAGCACCATGGGGACCACCCGACGGCGGGCATCCTGGTGCAACCGACGGCCTTTCTCATCGTCGAGCTCACGCGGATCCTCCAGCCGGTGGACATGGTCTACCTCCTGGATGCCGTCATGGGGCCCTGGCACGGTCCACCCGAGGCGACCAAGGCCGAGATCCGGGCGTTCGCCGATGCACTGGGAAACTTTCGCGGGCGCAGAAATCTCCTGACGGCCCTGGAGACCGCGCGGGAGAAAGTCGGCTCGCCTCGGGAGACACGTCTGCGCCTGGCCCTGGAGAAAGCCGGCCTGCCCACCCCCGTTGTGGGCCACCCCGTGACGATTCCGGGATTCGGCACCATCCATCCCGATTTGGCCTACCCCGGGATCAAACTCGCCATCGAATACGAGGGTGGGCACCACTTCCTCGACGCCGATCAGATCGAACACGATATGCAGCGGTACTTCTATCTGACGAAGGCCGGCTGGCTTGTCATCCGCGTCTCCAAGTACACCGCGCTGAGCTGGGTCCTGGCGGAAGTCAGGGAGCACATCGCCACAAAGGCCCTGCCTTTGTATTGAGCCACGCCTGTATTAGACCGTACAGTCGCACGGCGTGGGGTTCCACGAACATGCGACACCACGCCATCCAGGCCACG
This sequence comes from Brevibacterium sp. 50QC2O2, assembly GCF_024580675.1. Lineage (NCBI taxonomy): Bacteria > Bacillati > Actinomycetota > Actinomycetes > Micrococcales > Brevibacteriaceae > Brevibacterium > Brevibacterium sp. 50QC2O2. The sequence continues at coordinate 25,960 of NZ_JANIJZ010000018.1, read as the reverse complement.
AATCAGCGCCCGGAGGTTACACTCGCACCGCCACGGCGCCCGCGAGTGAACAAACACCTACAGTTGTGGGTGCACCCAGCGCCCCAGAGCTCAGCGCCTCAGCACTCCACCACATTCACCGCGAGGCCGCCCATTGCGGTCTCCTTGTACTTGTGGCTCATGTCCTCGCCCGTGGACTTCATCGTCTGGATCACCTCGTCCAGGCTCACGCGGTGCTCGCCATCGCCCCACAGCGCCATCTTCGCGGCGTTGATCGCCTTGCCCGCGGCGATCGCATTGCGTTCGATGCACGGCACCTGGACCAGTCCGGCGATCGGATCGCAGGTCAGGCCCAGATTGTGCTCCATCGCGATCTCGGCGGCGTTCTCCACCTGCTTGGGGGTCCCGCCGAGGACCTGCGCCAGGCCGGCCGCTGCCATCGAGGACGCGGATCCGACCTCGCCCTGGCAGCCGACCTCGGCCCCGGAGATCGAGGCGTTGCGCTTGTAGAGCGTGCCGATCGCGGTGGCGGTGAGCAGGAATTCGACGATCGCGCGCTCCCGCCCCCGCTGCCCCTCGGCCACGACACCGGGCACATAGTTCAGGGCGTAGTGCATGACGGCGGGGATGATCCCGGCCGCGCCATTCGTGGGCGCGGTGACGACCCGCCCGCCCGAGGCGTTCTCCTCGTTGACGGCCAGCGCCACCAGGTTCACCCATTCCTGGTAGAACTCCGGTTTGCGCTCGGGATCCATCTCCTTGAGCTTGAGGAACCAGTCGTGCGCGCGCCTGCGCACATTGAGCCCGCCGGGCAGGAAGCCGGAGCGGTCGATCGAGTTCGCCGCACACTGTTCCATCACCTCGTAGATGTGCAGCACGCCGGCGCGGATCTGCGATTCGGTCCGGCTGGTCAGCTCATTGTCCAGCACCAGCCGCCAGAACGGCTTGCCGGTGTGCCCGGCCAGTTCCAGCAGATCAGCGCCCGAGGCGAACGCATGCACCGCAGCCGGCGCCCCGGAGGGTGCCCCCTGGGACGCCTGCGCGGCGCCGTCGGCCGCCTCGCCTTCCTCATCCGAGGCCGCGACGATGAAACCGCCGCCCACAGAGTAGTAGGTGTCGTGGGCCAGCTGGGCGCCGTCCCGGTCGAAGGCCGTGAGTTCCAGCGCGTTCGTGTGTCGCGGCAGCACGGTCAGCGGGCGCTTGACCATGTCCGCCTCGGTGAACGGCAGACAGCGGACCTCGCCGGGGAACGCCCCCGCGCCGATCAGGCGGTCGGCAAACGGCAGCATCCCGGTCTGGGCCAGGCGCGAGTTCCGGGCGTCGACCTCATTCGGCAGGGTGGTCTCCGGGTCGCAGCCCTGCAGGCCCAGCAGGATTGCATCGAAGGTGCCGTGGCCGGAACCCGTGGCGGCCAGCGAACCGAATACGTCCACCCGCAGCCCGGCCAGGCGGGACCAGTCCCCGGCCACGGCCTCGGCCACCAGGTGCGTGAAGCGCAGGCCCGCGCGCATCGGGCCGACGGTGTGCGATGACGACGGGCCGATGCCCACCGTGAACAGTTCGAAGACGCTGACCATGACTACCCTTCTCCTATACCCACGCTGAGCAGGCGGTTCGGTCGGCTCGCAGGCACTTTTCTCAGACCGAATCGCCTGCTCAGCGTCAGGGGGTGTTTCCTCAGATGTGGTTGGCCGCGGCGTAGGCGGCGGCGTCCAGCAGCTCGCCCGCTGCGGTGACCTCGACCTCGAACAGCCAGCCGGCGCCATAGGGGTCCGAGTTCAGCAGGCTCGAGTCCGCGGTGGCGGCCTCGTTGACCGCGGTCACGGTACCGGACACGGGTGCCACGATATCGGATACCGACTTCGTCGATTCAACCTCGCCACAGGCCTGACCTGCGGTGATGCTATCACCGACGGCCGGGGGCTCGACGAAGACGACCTCGCCGAGGGCGTCGGCGGCGACCGCGGTGATGCCCACGCGCACGGTCGTGCCGACCAGTTCGGATGCGGTCGTGTTGACCCATTCGTGGTCCGCCGAGTACTGGAAGTCCTGCGGCAGCGAGGGAAGTTCGGCCATGATGTTGCTCCTTTGAATATGTGTGTATGAAAACTCTAGAACGCTCGCGCCATGCGCGGGCCCGACGCCTTAAGCCCGACGCCTTGGGCCCGCGGCCCTAGGACTGCCGCCGGTAGAACGGCAGTTCGACCACCGTGAACGGCAGGCCCTTGCCGCGCACGTCCACGCTCAGCTGTGTGCCGGGGGCAGCAACCGCCGTGTCCACATAGGCCAGTGCGATGGGGTGGCCCAGGGTGGGGCTCGGCTGGCCCGAAGTGACCGTGCCGATCGCGGCCCCGGCAGCATCGAGCACGGTGGCTCCCGCACGGGCGGCGCGGCGCTGTTCGGAGCTCAGCCCCACCAGCACGCGCGTCGGTTCGCCCATCGCCTCGAGCGCTGCGCGAGCGAAGAACTCGCCCTTGTGCTTCAGCGCTCCGCGGACCATTCCGCCCAGCCCCGCGTCGAAGGGGCTGGTGGTGGAGTCCATCTCGTGGCCGAACAACGGCATCCCGGCCTCCAGGCGCAGGGAGTCGCGGCTGGCCAGGCCGCACGGGACCAACCCTTTGTCCTCGCCCACGTTCTCCAGGTAGTTCCACAGCAGCACCGCGTGCGCATTGTCGACGAACAGCTCGAAGCCGTCCTCACCGGTGTAGCCGGTGCGCGCCAGCAGCACGGACACGCCCAGGATCTCCACCCGGGTCCAGGCGTAGTAGCGCAGCTCCGTGATCGCCGTGCGGGCTGCGGCGATCGCAGCGTCCTCGGCGGCCGCAGTGTCCTCACCCTGCGTCGCCAGCAGGATCGCCTCGGCGGCGGGCCCCTGCACCGCAACGAGCGAGGTCTGGGCCGATTCGTCGACCACCGTCACCTCGAAGTCGCCGGTGCGTTCGCTCATGGCGGCGAAGACCACGGCGGTGTTCGCGGCATTGGGCACGACGAGGAATTCGTCATCGGCCAGCCGGTAGGTGATGAGGTCGTCGATCGTGTGACCGGCGGCGTCCAGGATCACGCCGTACTTGGCCCGGCCCACCTCCATCGGGGTGTAGCGGGCCAGCAGGGCGTAGTCCAGATAGGCAGCGGCATCCGGGCCGGACACCCGGACCTCGCCCATATGGCTCAGATCGAACAGTCCGGCCGTCTGGCGCACCGCGCGGTGCTCGGCCAGTTCCGAACCGTACTTCAGCGGCATGCCCCAGCCGCCGAAGTCGGTGAACGCAGCACCCAGCTGCTTGTGGACGTTGTACAGGGCGGTCTGGCTCATGCCTTCCCCTCCGTTGCGGTTTCCGTGGCCGAGGCGGTTTCCGGCAGGTCGACCGCGAAGGCCTCCGGCGGCGGGCAGGAGCACACCAGGTTGCGGTCGCCGTAGGCCCCGTCGATGCGGCGCACCGGCGGGAAGTACTTCGTCAGTTCCAGGCCGGGCACGGGGAACACCGCCTGCTTGCGCGAATATGCGCCCGTCCAGTCGTCCATCACGCAGGTCGCCGTGTGCGGGGCCGCGTGCAGGGGCGATTCCTCATAGGAATAGGCGTCCCCGATCGCGTCGATCTCCGCACGGATGGCGCGCATCGCGGTGATGAAGCGGTCCAGTTCGCCCTTGTCCTCCGATTCGGTCGGTTCGACCATGAGGGTGCCGGGCACGGGGAAGGCCAGGGTCGGGGCGTGGAAGCCGAAGTCGACCAGCCGCTTGGCCACGTCCTCGGCGCTCACGCCCGTCGCCGCGGTCAGCTCCCGCAGATCCAGGATGCACTCGTGGGCGACCAGGCCGGCATTGCCCGTGTAGAGCACGGGGAAGGAGGCGTCGAGCTCATGGGCCAGGTAGTTCGCGCCCAACAGCGCGGACTTCGTGGCCTCGGCCAGGCCGGCCGAACCCATCAGGCGCAAGTAGGCGTAGCTGATCGGCACGACCCCGGCGGAGCCGTAGAGGCTCGCGGACACGGGCAGGCCGGTGGCCGCGCGGTCGCCGGAGACCAGGCGGGCGTCGCGCGGATCGCCCGGCAGGAACGGTTCGAGGTGCTCGCGCACCGCCACCGGGCCCACGCCGGGGCCGCCGCCGCCGTGCGGGATGCAGAAGGTCTTGTGCAGGTTCAGGTGGCTGACGTCGCCGCCGAACTCGCCGGGCCGGGCCAGGCCCAGCAGGGCGTTGAGGTTGGCGCCGTCGATGTAGACCTGCCCGCCGGCTGCGTGGACCTTGGCGCAGACCTCGGTCACGGCGGATTCGTAGACGCCGTGGGTCGAGGGGTAGGTGATCATGATGCCGGCCAGCACGTCCGCGTGCGCGGTGATCTTCGCGTCCAGATCGGCCAGATCGATCGAACCGTCGTCGGCGGTCGCCACGACCACGACCTCCAGGCCGGCGAGTACTGCGGAGGCGGCGTTCGTGCCATGGGCCGAGGCCGGCACCAGCACCACGCGGCGCTGCTCCTGGCCGTTCGCCACGTGGTAGCCGCGGATCGCCAGCAGGCCGGCCAGTTCGCCCTGGGAGCCGGCGTTGGGCTGCAGGGACACACGGTCGTAGCCGGTGACCTGGGCCAGCATCCGTTCGGTCCGGGCCAGCAGTTCGCGCCAGCCGCGCGACTGCTCGAGCGGGGCGAAGGGATGGATCGAGGCGAATTCGGGCCAGGTGATGGCCTCCATCTCCGCGGCCGCGTTGAGCTTCATGGTGCACGATCCCAGCGGGATCATGGTGCGGTCCAGTGCCAGGTCGCGGTCGGCCAGGGTGCGCAGATAGCGCATCAGCAGGGTTTCCGAGCCGTGCGTGTTGAACACGGGGTGGCTCAGGAAATCGCTGTGGCGGATCAGCTCGGCCGGCAGCTGGGGCTCGGCGACGTTCGCACCGGCCGGACCGTAGGTGCCGTGGCCCGCGCGTTCGAAGGCCTCGGGATCGATCTGGCTGGGTGCACCCAGAGCGCCCAGCAGGGCGTTGGCATCTGCGACGGTGTGCGGTTCACCGAAGGACACGCCCACGTGGGTGGCGTCGATCAGACGGATATTGATGCCCACCGCGTCGGCGGCCGCCACCGAGGCGTGCGCATCGGGCACTGCCAGGGTGAGGGTGTCGAAGAACTCCTGGGTGGACACGGTGAGGTCCGCGGCTTCGGCCACACGGCGGGCGAAGGCGTGGGCCAGGCGGTGGATCCGGGAGGCGATCCGGGTCAGGCCGGCGGGACCGTGGTAGACGGCGTAGAAGCTGGCGACATTGGCCAGCAGGGCCTGGGCTGTGCAGATATTGCTGGTGGCCTTCTGCCGGCGGATGTGCTGCTCGCGGGTCTGCAGGGCCAGGCGGTAGGCGGGCTTGCCGTCGACGTCCTTGGACACGCCCACCAGGCGGCCGGGCAGCTGGCGCTTGAGTTTGTCGGTCACGGCCATGAAACCGGCGTGGGGGCCGCCGAAGAACAGCGGCACGCCGAAGCGCTGGGCCGAACCCACCGCGATATCAGCGCCCTGGGCCGCGGGGGTCTCCAACATGGTCAGGGCCAGCAGGTCGGCGGCGAAGGCGACCAGCGCTCCGCGCTCCTTGGCGCCGGCCACGGCGGCCTCGAAGGTGCGCACGGCACCCGAGGTCCCCGGCTGGGCGCACACGATGCCGAACACGTCCTCGCCCACGAGGCCCTGGCTCAGGTCCTCGACGCGGACCCGGAAGTCCATCGCGCGGGCGCGCGAGTTGACCACCGCGATGATCTGCGGGTGGAGTTCGCTGTCGAGCACGACCTCGGAGCCCTTGCGGGTGGCGCGGCGCATCAGCAGCACGGCCTCGGCCACGGCGGTCGCCTCGTCGAGCAGGGAGGCGTTGGCGATGTCCAGGCCGGTCAAGTCCTCGACCATCTGCTGGAAGTTCAGCAGGGCCTCCAGGCGGCCCTGGCTGATCTCCGGCTGATAGGGGGTGTAGGCGGTGTACCAGGCGGGGTTCTCCACCACATTGCGGCGGATCGCCGCCGGCGTGATCGTATCGGAGTAGCCCTGGCCGATCATCTGCACGCGGGTGACGTTCTGGTCGGCCAGTTCGCGCAGTTCGGCCAGCACTTCCTCTTCGCGCAGGGCACCGGGCAGGGAGTTGGCTTCGGCCTGGGCGATGGATTCGGGGATCGCCGCGGCGGCCAGGGCGTCCAGGGAGTCATAGCCCAGCGCGCCCAGCATCGCGGCTGCATCCGCTGCGCGCGGGCCGATGTGGCGGTCGGAGAAGGGCCGCGGGGCATCGCCCGAGGCCGCGGAGGTGTGTGCGAACGTGCCCGGGGCCCCGGAGTTCGGGGCTGTACTGGAGGACGGAGTGGTGGAGGCCGTCATGAACTTCCTTCGATCGGCTGGATCAGGTCAGTCCTCCCCGCTCTGTCACTCGGCTTGCGCTGCTCGGGCCAGGGGTCCGAGGCTGGCGCGCGTGCGCTCCAGAGTTGCCTGCGCGCACTGGTACTGGGCCTGAGAGTTTCCCGGGGAGGGAATTGCACCTACGGCGCCACTGGTCCGATCATCGGTCCGATTCGCCCAGCGGCTCTCCCAGAGCGCGTCATGACGGCTGCTGCCAAGTCTAGCGAAGATTTGCGACGGACAGGTTACGGATGTCGCTGGGCCGTGCGGGACGACTTAGGACTGGCCCAGGTGAGCTCTCAAGGTCTTTCCCACGTATTCCGTGCGGAATCTACCGCGCCGCTGCAATTGGGGCACGACATGGTCGACGAAGTCCTCGATACCCTGTGGCAGGGAGGGCGGCATCAGATTGAACCCATCGGCGGCACCGGTATCGAGCCACATCTCGATCTCGTCGGCGATCGACTCCGGTGTGCCCACCATCGTGCAATGGCCCCCACCCGCCGCCAACCGGCCCAGCAGCCGGCGCACCGTGGGCCGTTGAGTGGCGATGATGCGCAGAATCGTGGCGTAGCGGCCTTTGGGCCCCGTGAACTCCTCCAACGGGGGCAGCGGCGGCACGGGTGCATCCAGGTCCCATCCCGAGGTGTCCTGTCCGATGAACACGCTGAGCTGCCGCAGCGAGTTCTCCACGGGGAGGAGTCCGTCGAGTGCCGCCTGTTTGGCCAGGGCCTCTTCCATGGTCGACCCCACATAGGTCACCAAACCGGGCAGAATCGCCACTGCGTCCGGATTGCGCCCGGCGGCGGCGATGCGACGGCGCACATCGCCACGATAGGCACGTCCGGCCTCGGCGTCGTAGGCCACCGCATATATTGCCTCCGCGCGGCGCGCGGCCAGGTCGCGGCCCTGTTCCGAGGCCCCGGCCTGGAAGAGCACAGGCCGACCCTGGGGAGGGCTCGGCACGTTGAGCGGGCCCCGCACCGCGAAATTCCGACCGCTGTGGTTGAGCTCGGTGAGCATGGCGGCATCGACATACCGGCCGGGGTGGACTCCAGAAGCCCCAATCCCCTCTCCCCGTTCGACGACGATGGAGTCGGCCGGCCAGGAATCGAACAGCCGCAACACGACGTCGACGAACTCTTCGGCCCTGGCGTAACGGGTGGCATGATCCGGCAGGTGCGGCATGCCGTGGTTCTGCGCTTCTGCATCGAACATCGAGGTCACCACGTTCCAGCCGATGCGCCCTCCTGAAATATGGTCCAGACCGGCCAACATCCGCGCCGCATGGTACGGCGTGTAGAACGTGGCCGACACAGTACTGACCAGTCCGATACGATCCGTCGCCTGGCTCATGGCGGCCAGCAGAGTGAGGGGTTCGAGGGCCCAACCGGGCCCGTCCTGCACTGCGTCCCCGCTGAGGGACTGTCCGTCGGCGAAGAACACGGCGTCCAGTTTGCCGCGTTCGGCGATCCTGGCCAGTTCCTTGTAGTACTCCACATCGGTGAGGTGTTCGCTTGGCGCATCCGGTGCACGCCAAGCGGCCGCGTGGTGGCCGACACCGTGGATGAACAGGTTGAGATGGGCCTGCTTGACCGTCACGTCCCTCACCCCTTGACCAGGCCGCCGTCCACGATGAGATTCTGTCCGGTCACGCCCCGCGCCCAGGGGCTGGCGAAGAACAACACCGCGTCGGCCAGCTGTTCGGGCGTTGTGACCGCGCGCAGCGGGGTACTCGCGGCGATCCCGGCGAAGACCTCTTCCGGGGTGGCCGCCGATGCATCGGTGGTCTGCAGGAGTCCACCGGAGACCATATTGACGGTAATCCCCCGGGGCCCCAGATCGTCGGCGAACGTCCTGGTCAGGGACAGCAGTGCCGCCTTGGCGGCGGTGTAGTCGTGATACGGCACAACAGGGTTCTGGAACAGATTGGTCCCGATGTTGACGACCCGCCCGAAACCGGCCCGCGTCATGCCGGGCAGCGCCGACTGGATGACATTCAGTGGGCCCTGAACGGAACCGGCGAACTGCGCGGCGAGTTCCGGGTACGTGATCCGGTCCGCCTTCGCTCGGGCATCACCGTTGAATGAGAAGTCGATCAGGGCGTTATTGACCACCGTGGTGACGGGGGCACCCCAGGTGGCGGATGCCTCGGCGAAAAGGGAATCGACTTGGGCACGGTCCCGGACGTCCGCCTGGATCGCGAGTGCCCGGTCGGGGAACTCCTGGGCCAGGGCCCCGGCGGCATCGTGCGAAGCACGATAGTCGATGACGACGCGGGCGCCCTGGCCCAGGAATGCCCTGGACACGGCCGCGCCCAGGCCGCGGGCCCCACCGGTGACCAGGACGATCTGCTCGGCGAGCGGAAGAACGGTTGATGTCATGATGCATGCCTCTCGATAGGAGGCGAAGGCGATCGGTGCGCGTCCGGTCGTGCCCGCGGGTGGATACCCTGCTGCCGGCCGACCATACACTGTCACCGGCCCACGGTGGGCGGTGAACACCGGACAATCCCTTCGCCAGTGCTAACTGGATCAGGTTCAACGGGTATTTCTCAGCCACTCGTCGCACCCGATCTTCATCCGGCGCATACGGGCGGTACCCCGTGTCACACATCCATCACATCACGACCCCGCGCACCTGGCAAGGGGCCGCGGCGAAACACAGAATGTGCGCTGGGCGACATGAGCCGCTAAGGTTGTCCCCGGTGTGCCGGGAAGTCTGGTCGGCGGGAACACCTCGGCGCGTACCCACGGTATACGGCGCGGGTGGTCTCTCATGTGAATAATCGGGGTCAGAGCACGTGCTGCGCATGTGCCCGGCGACCCCGTCGATCCGAAGAGGACCCCAATGTCCAGTACACCGACAACACTCAAGCCCGCGAAACCGTCGCTGGGCACCACCATCATGAATGCCCTGCGCGGGGAACACCTGGGCGGCATCATGCTCATCGTCGCGGCGGTGCTGGCCGTGATCTGCGCGAACTCCCCACTGGCGGGCTGGTTCTTCGCCGTGCGCGACACCTACCTCGACCTACCCCTGGGCTTCACCACCCTGCACCTGAGCGTGGCCCACTGGTGCGCGGACGCACTGCTGGCCGTGTTCTTCTTCTGCGTGGGCCTCGACCTGAAGTTCGAGTTCACCGGTGGAGCCCTGCGCGACTGGCGCCAGGCGCTGACGCCGATGGTCGCGGCCTGCGGCGGGGTCATCGTGCCGGCACTCATCTTCGCGGCCATCGTGGCCTCCAGCGGGACCGAGGGCCTACAGGGCTGGGCCACTCCGACGGCCACCGATATCGCCTTCGCCCTGGCGATCCTGGCGGTGATGGGTCGCTGGCTGCCCAGCCCACTGCGGGTCTTCCTGATGACCCTGGCCGTGGTCGACGACCTCATCGCGATCGTCATCATCGCGATCTTCTACGCCCAGGGGCTCCAGCCCCTGTGGCTGTTGGGCGCGCTGGTCCCGATCCTCGCCTACTTCTTCCTGGTCCGCGGCGCCCCCCGATTCTTCGCCAAGCACGCCTGGGCGATGTGGCTGATTCTGTTGCCGATCGGCGCAATCGCCTGGCTGTGCATGTACCAAAGCGGCGTGCACGCGACGATTGCCGGCGTGGTGCTGGGGCTGGTGACGCCGGCGGCCATGTCCGCCAACGGCGCCAAGCCGGCGTCCCAGGTGGCACTCGAGGAGGAGGATGAGGACGCGCCGGCGGCGACCTCGGGCGTGGAGGCCGAGCAGCGCCCCCTGGCCATGATTCTGTCCGACCGGGTCTCGCCGCTGTCCTCGGCCATCGCCGTTCCGATCTTCGCATTCTTCTCCGCCGGCGTGGCGATCGGCGGCTGGTCCGGTTTCGTCGCAGCCCTGCAGGCGCCCGTGTTCTGGGGGATCATGGTGGGCCTGGTGCTGGGCAAGCCGATCGGCATCATGGCCTCGACCTGGCTGATCACCCGTACCCCGCTGGGCCGCCTGGACCGGCAGGTGACCTGGACCGATCTGTTCGGCGTGTCGATCGTCGCGGGCGTGGGCTTCACGGTTGCACTGCTGGTATCCGATCTGAGCTTCGGCGTGTCCGGAGAGCATGCGAACGACGCGAAGATCGCGATCCTGCTGGCCAGTGTGCTGGCCACCGTGCTCTCCGCGCTATGGCTGGCCCCGCGCAACCGGATGTACAAGAACAACTACCGCGACAATCTGCGGTAGGGGTCCGCGCCCTCCATCCATGGACCGTTTGTTTCAGATTCCACTGTTCGAACAGTGGAATCTGAAACAAACGGTCCACATTCAATCGCGCAGGCCCTCGACGCAGGCCGCCAGCGCTTCCTGCAGCGTTTCGCGCTGAACGGCGGTGAGCCGGGAGACCAGGCGGGCCTCGACCCGGTGGGTGCGCTCGACGGCGGCCCCCAGCAGCTCGCGCCCGGCCGCGGTGAGTGAAATCGGCAGTGCCCTGCCACTGGATGCGCGCACCGCGCGTTCGATCAGGCCCCGCTCCTGTAGGCCGCGCAGCAGGGTGTTCATGGTCTGCCGGGTGACGAAGGCGCCGCGGGCCAGCTCCGCGTTCGAGGCGCCCGGAGTGCGACTGAGTACCTCCAGGCAGACGTACTGCGGGGTCGTCAGGCCCAGTGGCCGCAAGGTCTCGTCCATCCGGGAGCGCAGTATCGACTGCACTTCTTTGAGCCGGTAGCCCACCAGTGTCCCCAAATCCTCGGGGCCGGAATCGGCGGTTCCGGATTCGCCCGCCGCGCGCGCGTTTACCTCTTGAATCATGTAAGTATTCTGACATATAGTGGACTACGTCAGCATCCTGACATCGCGCTCCGGCTTCGGACCGAACCCCGGACGGACCAGGACAATCGGTCCAGGATCGTCGATCCAGGACAGTCGAACAGTAAGGAACACCCCATGTCAGTCACCGGACCCGATTTCATCGCCCTCCAGGTACGCGACCTGCAGCGCTCGGCGAAGTTCTACGAGACCCACCTCGGCCTGCACCGGGCGCCGAGCGCACCTCCCGGCGCAATCGTCTTCACCACCACCCCGATCGCCTTCGCCGTGCGCGAACCGCTACCCGGCGTCAATCTCGACCAGGTCCAGCAGCCCGGTCTGGGAGTCGCGCTGTGGCTGTGCTGCGACGATGTGCAGGGGCTCTACGACTCGCTGACCGCCGCGGGCACCCCGATCCTCTCGGAGCCCAAGCCCAGCCCCTTCGGCCGGACCTTCACCTTCGCGGACCCGGACGGCTACGCCGTCACGGTGCACGACCAGGCCTGATCGCCATGCGCACACCGGCTTCGGAAACACAGTCCGGACAAGCGCGACCCGAACAAGCACGGCCCACCCAGTCACAATCCGCGAACGCGCTCAAGCTCGACCTGCCGCGCACCCTCAACCTTGCACCTCGACCACGACCCCCGCACCGGGATCGGCGGCCAGGATCCCGGTATGGCGGGCCCACCCGGGATCGGGCCGTTCCCCGCCGGGCCCGCCTACCCTGCCCCTTCGGGCCTCGCGGGCCCGGCCGACTGCTTCCGCGATTCATTCTTCGCCTCGCCGAGGCCCGCCAGCCAGCGGTGGAACCAGATGCCGGCGAAACCGAAGGCCAGACTGAGGACCCCGATACCCACCCACAGCAGCCAGCCGTGCCGGTTCAACCCCGCATTGGGGTCGGACACCGTCGACTGGGCCGTATCCGCCGGATCGAAGTAGACGGTGCGCTGAGTCCCCTCGGCCTGCTGCTCACCACAGCGCCCGGACTCTTCGGCCTCACCGGTGGCCCTGGCCTCGGGCCTGGCCGGGTCCGGAGTGAAGACGTACCGAATCGTGCAGGTGTAGGTCGTGCTGCACGTCTTCTGCTCCGAGCCGCATTCCCGGTGCGTCGATTCGCTCGCTCCGGCCAGCACACTCGCCGTCACCGTGGACGTCATCGTCGACGCCTCGTACCGGTTGATCTGCCGGTCCCACACGCCCAGCACGATCATGAAGGCCGCGAGCGCGAAGGCGCAGGCCGGGGTGATCCACCACCCCGACTCCATCCGGCGTTTTCCCATGCCCTACTTCCACTTCCAGCTGTTGAGCACGGAGACCAGCATGTCGTTGCGATCGCCCTGCTTGACCTTCGGGTCGTTGCCGAAGCTCAGAACGTAGACATTCGTGCCGTGCAGCAGGTAGAACTGGTCGGCGAGGAAGGACCGGCCGTTGCTCTGGCTCTCCATCGAGAAGTGCAGGGCCTGTTCACCGTCGACGGTGAACTTGTCGTATTCCTTCGGGTTCTTGGCGCCGGTGTCCTTGATCTGGGATACCGCGTCCTTCTCCACATCGTCGATCGTCGTATCCGCACTCGTCGTGGTGGTCATCGCGATATTCATATTGGGGATGCCGTCCTTGGTGCCCTTGAGCGCACACACCTTCATTCCGTCGGGAATCGAGGCGCCGGGGACGGTCTTGGCATCCGTCCAGTCGGCGGGCAGGCGGAACGTGTACTCCTTGTCCGTCACCTCCTGACCGTCGGCAACCGGGCCGCCGCCCTGCTGCCCCGCGGCGGCGGAGTCCTCGCCCGCCGCACCGTCCGCGGCACCCCCATCGACACCCGGAGCCGAGGCCTCGGCCGGCTGGGCGGCCGCGTGCGAGGGCTGGGAATCCTGTTCGGGCTCCCCCGCACCCGGCCAGGGCGATGGTGGCGGCAACGGCGACAACGCCTGATGTAATCCTTAACCTATTCATGTTTCTAAACGTATCACGCAGGTCACATTGCGCCTCTGCGACCCATAGACCCAGGTCACCCGGGGTGATCCGCCCGGTGTCCCGGACGAATCACCCCGCCGAGAAGTCCAGAGCACGCCGGCCCTGCCCGTCGATCGCGAACTCGTACTTCAGGTGCAATGACTTCATCTGCTCGGCCGGTACGGCATAGGCGGTGATGAAGGACAGGTCCTTGCCCGCGGGAACAGAGGAGTGGAATCCCTTGTCGGTCCCGTCGATGGTCGGAGACACACTCCTGTCGAAGACCTCCGGACATTCGGCTCCCCCACCGTAGGTGCACGTGATGAGCGGGTACGGTGGAGCGAAGTCCGCATCCGAGGAATTGCGCAGGTGCACGCGCAGGAAGACCGGGTTCTGCCCCTGGATCCTGTCGGGAGCGGCGTGCTCGGACGCCTTGCCGGACGCCTCGGGCTCCAATTCCATGGTCACCCCCGGCACCAGTTCCTGTCCGGAGTCCTTCTGACCCCCTGCGTCCCCATCGGAGCCGGGCTGTGCCGGCTCGGCCGGGGAATCACCCTGCATCCCCGAGTCACCGTGCATCCCCCCGGTGTCATCCTGCGAAGTCGCCCCGATGCCGACGATCAACGCGATCACGATGGCCACGCTCACGATGAACCCGACGATCGTCGTGAAGATCCCCAGGACCAGACCCGTGACGGTCTGCCCCTTGTTGTCGGCACGGTTCAGGTTGAGGTTGCGCAGGCCGAGGATCCCCAGGATGATCGCCACCACGCCGGCCGGCCAGACGATGAAGCCGACGATGCCCAGGATCATGGCCCAGAGGCCCACACCGTTCTTGGACCCGGCACCCGCAGCGTTCCCCGGCGGGTTCACAGGCGCATTCCCCGGTGCGGGAGGGTAGCCCGGAACCGGCGGATTCCCTCCACCGGGACCGCCGGTATACCAACCCTGTTGCCGGGGATCGTTCGGATGGGACATCTCATCACCCTCTGCGCGCCTACGAAATCGGATCGTTACGCCGGGCCACGGTACCAGCCGATCTTCGTCATTCGCCTAGCACCCACCGCGCCCACGTTGTTAGGGTGGGCTTATCCGCAATCTCCAAACCCCGACGACCGCCCGGGAACTGGGCGGGGAAGCGAGACCACCATGGCATTCGTCAACATCACCGCACTGACCTTCCCTCCCGGCGCCGCGGCCGAGATCGAGAAGCGCTTCGCCGCGCGCAAGAAGGCGGTGGACCAGGCACCGGGATTCGCGGGCTTCGAATTACTGCGCCCGGTCAGCGGCCAGGACAAGTATTTCGTCGTCACCCGCTGGGACACCCGGGAAGCCTACGAGGCCTGGAGTGCCGCCCGCGATCAGCACGCCCACGATGCCGATCAGCGACGCGGCATGAGCGTCGACGTCTGGGGCTTCGAAGTGGTCTGAGTCGATTCTCTCAGCAGGACACAATAACCGGGCGGGCTCCAAGCACCCGATCAGCCGCATACCCCAACGGCAGGTAAACCGTCCCGGCGATGAGCGCATAGAGCACGCCGAGAACGGCGAGCTGGATCGGAAGGGGCCAACCGGCTGTATTCGTGAACTGCGGCAGCGCCGGCGGGCGTGCATAGGATACGGATGCCGGGGTTGGATGTCACTGAACAGCTTGACCAGCCAGGCCATCACCAATGATGGCCAGTCGTTTCCGCCCGCTCAGAACCCCTGGCCACCCAGCCAGGCCAGCAGCTCCCGCTCCCGCTGAGCCGCGGCCTCGGCGCTCCAGGGTCCCTGCCGCAGGGTGTCGACCACCCGGCCGTCGACCAGGTAGACCAGCCGTTCGGCCCGGGCCGCGCAGACCGGATCGTGGGTCACCATGACGATGGTCGTGCCCGCCCGGTTCGCCTCGGTCAGCGCATCGAGCGCGTCCTGGGTGGCGCTGCTGTTCAGCGCTCCGGTGGGCTCATCGGCGAACAATACGGCCGGGTCGGTGGCCAGGGCCCGGCACAGCGAGGCCCGCTGCAGCTGCCCGCCCGAAGCCTGGGTGACCTCGTGGTCGGCGACCTCGGCGATGCCGAAGCGCTCCAGCAGCCGGTCGACCGTCTGCTGCGCCGCGGCGGCCTGCTCGGCGCTGTTGCCGGCCTTGAGCGCAGGGAGCAGCACATTGTCCCGGATATTGAGATTGCGGAGGAAGTGCGACTGCTGGAACACGAAGCCCATCCGGGTCAGCCTGACCCGGCTCATCTCGGCCTCGCCCAGCTCGGTCAGCTCGCGCCCGTCCAGGCACACGCTGCCGCCAGTCGGATGGTCCATCCCGCTCATGGCGTAGAGCAGGGTCGACTTGCCCGAGCCCGAGGCCCCCATGATCGCCAGGTACTCGCCGGCTGCCACGTCCAGGTCGATCCCGCGCAGCACCTCGACCGGCGGATCCGTGGTGAAGAAGGTCTTGGACAGATCGCGCACCTGCAGACGCGGTTGGCTCCCGCCTGTCATATCGCTTCCTTTCGTCATCGCAGCCACCCGCTGCGGTCGGCCCCGCGCAGACTGTGCGCCACGAGTGCGGCCCCGCCCATTCCTGCGCCGGTGAGCAGGACGGGGAACAGCGCGTAGACGATCCACGGCTGCGGGATGAAGGTCAGCTGGGTCAGTCCCAGTCCGGCCAGGGAGATGAGCGCTCCCACCAGGCGCTCGCCCAGGGTCGCCGCCACCAGCGTGCCCAGGACGGTGCCGGCCGCCACCGTGATGAGCATTTTGAGGTGGAGCTGGCCGATGATCTCACCTGTTGAGAAGCCGAGCACGGACAGCACCCCCATCTTCTGCCGGTCCCGCCCGATGCACAGGCGCAGGAACAGGGTGGAGATGAGCGCCGCGGACCCGATCCCGAAGACCAGGGTGATGATGACGGCGGTGCGCAGCGTATCCGTGACATAGGACAGCGTCTGCCGCACGTATTCGCGCATCGGGATAACGGTGGCCGCCGGATTCGCCGCATCTAGGTCCGCGGAGACCTCGGCCGGATCAGCACCGGGGGCGACATCGGCGAAGAGGGTCCATCTTTCGGCTTCGGCAGGGGGTTCGCCCTGCAGTTTCGCGGTGAAGCCGCCACTGGTCACGTCCTGGTAGACGCCGCTGACCTGGGCCCGTGTGGTTCCACCGGCCTGTCGCAGCTCGATCGAGTCCCCCGGTCCCACGCCGTATTTCTCGGCGTTGAAGGCCGACAGCGCGATCTGCCCGTCCCGCGGCCCGGAGCCGGACAGGTACACCAGCCCGGCGTCCGAATAGTCGCCGATGCCCACACGCAGCGCCTCCCACCCCTCCTCCCCGGGGGCCTCCGCGAGCACCGTGGCGAAGGCCTTGACATCGGTCACCCGTGAGTCCCGATCCAGCTGCCCCCGCAGCTTGGCCATCGCCTCGGCCCCGGTGCCGGCGGCGGGGTCGACGAACTGGATGTCGGCGCGCAGATCGCTCTGGGGCGCGCCCATATAGGTGACGAAGCGGGGGCTTTCGAAGGTGCTCAGCAGGTTCATCGGCAGGGTGATGAGCAGGGCCGCAAGGAAGAATACTGCGGGCACCAGCGCCCACCGGCGGCGTTCGGCGCGCAGATCGAGCAGGGCCAGCCGCAGGTTCAGCCGGCCCCCGCGGCTGGGGGCCAGATGGGACTTCCGGCTTGCCGCGGATTTCCGGGCGGGGATGGACGGGACCGAGGTCCGAGCTCGCTTGGTCGACTTCGCCCGCCTGGCGGGCCGCGCATGCCTGGCCGGGGTGGTGCGCCCCTGCACGAGCGCCTCGACCACGCCCACCCGGCGCACCGCGCGCATCGCGCGGGCCGAGATCCCCAGGACCAGGGCCAACAGCACCGCGAGCGCCAGGATCGGGGCGAGCACCGTGAGCCAGGTGACCGGCGCCTCGGCGAAATTCGCCCGGATGCCCGAGGTCAGGGCGCCCAGCGAGGCGGCGGCCAGTCCGCCGCCGATGAGGCAGGCGAGCAGCGCCATCGCGCCGTAGCGCGCCAGGTAGAGCAGCGTGACGGTGCGCTGCGGGATGCCGATCGCCTTGAGCGCGCCGATCTCGTGGATCTCGTCCTCGATCGTCCCGCGCATCACGAAGCGCACATTGAGCAGCGCGATGATGATGAGCAGGAGGCCTGCGAAGACGAAAGCCACGGCGACCAGTCCGTCGCTGAGCATATTGACCAGCCGGATCATCACCTCGGTGACGGCCTGGCCGTTCTTCGGCAGGGCGGAGTCGGATTCGTAGGCCCGCTGCAGCCCGTCGATCTGCGCGGTGTCGTGCAGTCGGTAGGCGATGATGACCTCGGGGGCGGAGGTGCTGGCGCGCAGGCGGGCGAAGTCGGACGGCGCGACGACGAAGCGCGTCGCCGAGGACAGGGAGGACGCCATCTGGGCGTCGCGCACGAAGCCCGCCACCCGCAGGCGGACGCCCGTGTCCGCGGCGCCCACGGTGAGCACGTCCCCGGTCCGCAGACCGAAGAGCCGTTCGTAGCCGACGGGTGCGTACACCTCGCCGGCGGCCGGCTGCACAGGGGCGTCGGCGCGGTCGAGCAGCAGGTCGAAGCCCGCGGACTGCTCGACGAACAGATTGTCGATGAGGCTCTCGGAGAGGTCACCGCGCGACTCGGTGCCCGGGCGCGTCCAGGTGATCTGCTGTCCGTCGAAGCCGGCCATCTGCTCGATCTGCCAGTCGGCGATCTCCGGGTGGGCTGCGGCGAAGTCGTCCAGGGCGCGGCGGTCGTATTCGCCCTGGTGCATCTGCAGGAAGTGCGGGGGACGGGCCGCCGCGCTCAGTCGGCCCACCGAACCGCCGAGGCGCTCCATCACCAGCGCTCCGCTGGCCATGAGGAAGGCGCTGAGCACGAGCACGATCAGCAGCACGATGGTCACGCCCCGGTTGCGGCGCAGGTCGTTGCGCAGATAACGCAACAGGAGCGATTTCATGGGGTTCCCCCTTCGGCCCAGCCGGCAACCATGGCGCGCAACGCAGTGTCGAACTGCCGATGCGGATCGTAGGTCCAGCCAGCTGCGAAGACCGAGGCAAGATGCGGGTAACGGGCGAGCAGCACCTGGAGGTCAGCCTGTTCTTCCGTGTCCCCGCCCGCCGGTTCCCCGGCCTCGGCCAGGACATGGCCTACCGTGTAGTTGACCAGGGCGTTGAGCAGATCGGCAGTCTGCGCGCGCACCGGCAGGCCGGCTGCGATGAGCCGGGTGAGCAGCTGCTCCATCAGGTCGAAGGTTGCGGTTCCCGAGGCGGGCCGCGTGCCGATCACGGGCAGCGCCCTTGGGTGGGCGAGCAGGCTGGTGCGCAGCGCGTGCATGGTCGCGACGAGCTGATCCCGCCAGTCGGTGCCGGACTCGGGTTCGGGGATTCGGACGCCTGCCCAGATCGTGCCCATCACCCCATCGAGCACCGCGGCCTTATTGGCGAAGAAGCGGTAGACCATCATCGCGTCCACGCCCAGTTCCGCGCCCAGCCGGCGCATGCTCAACCACTCCAGGCCGTCGCGGTCGATCAGGCGCAGCGCGGCCTCGGCCACCCGCTCGCGGCTCAGCGGGATGCCTCGCGCGCCCTTGCGTTGACTCATGGCCGACCCTCCAACATGTACGTGAGTCTACAGTGTAGACCTGTAGGCGCGACGCGGGGTTCAAACACTTCGGTCCGGTGTCGCCATGCCGCTTATGCCGTGGTTATGCCACGCTCAGGCCTCGGAGTGCTGCGACCCCTCAGGGTACTGCGACTCGCGCCGTGCCCTGCGCCGGTCGATCAGCTTGAACACGCAGTACAGGATCGACCAGAGTCCGATGCCCCAGATCGCAAAGGTCACCACCGCACCCCACCAGCCGGCGGCCGTGCCCAGGTCGTACCAGCCGGTGGACAGCAGCGCCGGCAGGACCGTGACCAGCATGATCCCCAGGTGGAGAAGGGACTGGCGCAACAGGCTCCACCGTTCGATCTGATAAATGAATGCCGATCCCCCGACGGCCCCGGCAATGACGCCCACGCACAGCACGGAGCGGCCATCGGCGACCTCGCCCTGGGACAGCAGGTACAGCCCGATCGCGGTCATGATCCCCAGGGGGATGACGGTCGCAGCCAAGATCCGCCAGATCATTTCACAGCCTTCATTCTTGCAGGATACAGAGTGAACCACAGGAGCCTCGTGCACGACCGTGCCGTACCGTTGGAACATGGCAGAGACCCCCGGCACAGACTCCCGTGCGGATTCCCCGGACCCGCACTCGCCACCCATGCCCGCAGCGGTAGACCGCTGGGAGGGGGCGGGCGGCACCTGGCGGATCGAGGGCCTCGGCCCCGGAACGGCGCGCGTGGCACTGTGCCGGTGCGACGGCGGCGAGGTCGCCGAATGGCTCACGCTGCGCGAGCCCGCCGAGCTCATCTGGGCCAGGGCCGCGGCACAGGAGGCGGCGCGCACGGCCGGGGCGCAGGACGCGCAGGATGCTTATAGGAACATATCCGGCCGTTCCACGTGAAACGACGAAGTCGTCGGATCCACGCACCCCTTCCCCTGACCCACCCGCCGGATCTAGGCTGGAAGGCCAATCCAACGGGAGGACGTTATGAACCATCCACACCGGGCACTCATCGGTGCAGGATTGGCCGCCTGCCTCGTACTGGCCGGCTGCACGGGGCAACACGGCCCCGCAGACCATCGGGCGCCTCCCTCCGGAACCCGGGCAACGGCGGCCGGATCGGCCACCGCCGAACCGGGGGCGACCTCGGCCACGGGCACCAAACCGGCCACGGGCCGGCCGATCGCGGAGCGCCCCGAGACCATCGCCTCGGGCCTGCAAGCGCCCTGGTCGGTGGCCTTCGCGCAGAACACGCCACTGGTCAGCGAGCGCGATTCGGGCCGCATCCTCGAACTGGGCGCAGACGGCGGGACGCGGACCGTCGGCACGATCGACGGGGTCGAGGCCTCCGGCGAGGCCGGACTGCTGGGCATCACAGTGCAGGGCTCGCGGCTCTACGCCTATTACACCGCGGCCGATGGCAACCGGATCGTCGGTTACACGCTCACGGGTGAAGCCGGCGGCTTCGGGCTCGGCCAGCCCAGCACCCTGATCGACGGGATCCCGGCGGCGGGCAATCACAATGGCGGCCGGCTGGCCTTCGGGCCCGACGGAATGCTCTACGCGACCACCGGGGACGCCGGCGATCGGCCCAATGCTCAGAACAGGGAATCGCTCGCGGGCAAGATCCTGCGGATGACGCCGGACGGTGGCGTGCCCAAGGACAATCCCTTCGCCGACTCGCTCGTCTACACCCTCGGCCATCGCAACCCGCAGGGCATCGCCTGGGACGCCAAGGGTGCGATGTACGCCTCGGAGTTCGGCCAGGACGACTGGGATGAGCTCAATGCGATCGAGCCCGGCGCCAACTACGGCTGGCCCACCGTCGAGGGCGCGGCCAAGCGGAAGGGGTTCACCGATCCGATCGCGCAGTGGAAACCGTCCGAGGCCAGTCCCAGCGGGATGGCGATCTCCGGCGGCACCGCCTATATCGCGAACCTGCGCGGCGAGCGCCTGCGCACGGTCGAGTTGGCAGACCCGAAGCAGCAACACGAATACTTCGTGGGCGAGCACGGGCGCCTGCGCGATGTGGTGAGCGCTCCCGCTGGCGGGCTGTGGGCGGTGACGAACAATACGGACGGCCGCGGCAGCCCGGGTCGAGGCGACGACCGGATCCTGGAGGTTCAACCCGGAGGACAGTAGCCGCAGCGCGACCGTGCGCCCACCCGGTCAGGCGAGCGCCGGAGCCGACTTGGGTTTGGCCGCCGGGGCCGAGGCCTGCGCCTGATCGAGCATCCCGTCGGGCCGGGACCCGTACCGGTTGAGGATGTAGTAGATGATGGCGCCAATGGGCAGTCCGACGAACATGGCGATATCGATCCCGCCTAACCGTTCGGCCACGGAGCCCGTGTACCAGTCGCCGATGCTGAAGAACGGCACCATGATCACGATGGTGGCCACATATGTCACCAGGCCCCGCCAGTTCCATTTACCGTAGACGCCGTCCGGCTTGAACATCTCCTTGATCTCATAACGACCATGCCGGATGACGTAGAAGTCCAGCAGGTTGATCGAGGTCCACGGGATGAAGCAGTACAGCATGATGACGATGAGGTTCTGGAAGGTCGCCAGGAAGTTCTCGGAGGCGTACGAGGCCCCCGCGAAGGTGGCGACGGCGATGATGGCACTGGACAGGACCCGCTTGGTCGTCGTGGCCTTCAACGGTCGGATCGAATCGGACACCGTCAGCAGTGTCAGACCGGCACAGTAGGTGTTGACCGTGGTCACTGCCAACAACCCGGGGATCGCGACGATGAGCACGATGGGGCCGAATCCTGCGAAGAGGTGCTGCGCGGCGGAGTGCACCGCGGTAACGGGGCTGGCGTCCAGGCCCACCGCACTCATCAGGAGTGCGCCCAACCACATCATCCAAACCGCGCCGAAGAGCGAACCGGCGTAGGTCCACCAGAACGTCGCTCGCAGGCCCACCCGCTTGGGCAGGTAGCGCGAGTAGTCCGCGACATAGGGAGCCCAGCCCATCTGGCTGGCCGCTGCGATGCTGAACTGGGAGAGGAAGGCCAGCCAGACGAACCCGTTGTTCGGATTCATCGCACCGGCCGACAGGTGAATGGTGAAGAGCGCTCCGATGGTCAGGGTGCCGAACACGATGAGGAAGAGCACCGTGAGCACGCGCTGGACCACATGGATGAGGTTGTAGCCGACCACAGCCACGATCAGGACGAGGACCAGGAGCAGGATGTAGAGCAGGCTGGGCGGCAGGGCCCCTCCGCCGAAATCACCGATCACGACATTGGTCGCCTCGGCGGCGAGCTGGGTGTTGAGGATGTTGTAGCCGATGTACATGATCAACACGCCGGGAACGACCACGAGTGCTCCGCGGTACCCGAACTGGGCGCGTGACTGCACCATCTGGGGCATTCCCAGCTGCGGTCCCTGTGCCGAGTGGGATGCCATGAAGAACGTGCCGACCGAAACCCCGGTCAGGGCCGCGACCATGGACCAGAAGAGGTTGGCGCCGGCCAGCAGACCGAAAACCCCCGTGGCCAGAATGGTCAGGTTCGCGTTGACCGCGAACCACAGTGGACCCAGGTGCCAGGCTTTGCCGTGCCGCTCGGACTCTGGAATGTAGTCGATGGAATGGTGTTCGATCGTGGATGGGGAGCCGGTGTCACCGGGCATGTGTCAAGACCTTCTGGAATTGATGACGAGTACGTGGCCACAGAAGTGCCGCCACGGATGTGAAAAGTGAAAGTGCACGATGGCGCTGGGAGGCGTGTGGAAGCACGTGGACCCGCGCGATGCGACTGTCAGTCGGAGGACAGTGGGTGGACAACCTGACGCAGTCGACCTGAGATACTTATAATCAGCACACTTACTATCGTGGAAAACTTACCTCGAGTATACCGCGTTCGGCGTCGCTCCGCGGCGGTCGCTGGTGTGATCTACCCTCAGCCCGGGCTCGACAATCCTTCTCTGGACTGTTTATCTCAGATTTGGCTGTTCGAACAGCCAAATCTGAAACAGCTGGTCCAAGGATCGCGCGGGCGCGAGAATCCGACCGACGACAGGATATTGGAGATCACCCGATGAACCACTCCCCCGCCCACCCGCCAGCAGGTCCGCAGACCGCCGTCGCACCCCGGCCGGAGTGCGACGCGGCCCAGCCCGTGTTCGACGCTCATCTGCACATCATCGATCCGGCCCACCCGCTCATCGTCAACAACGGCTACCTGCCCGAACCCTTCACGGTCGCCGACTACCGGACGCGCATCGCGGACCTGCCGATCGCCGGCGGCGCGGTGGTATCGGGTTCGTTCCAGGGCTTCGACCAGGACTACCTGGTGGCAGCGCTGGCCGCTCTGGGCCCCGGGTTCGTGGGCGTCACCCAGCTGCCCGCCGACACTACTGACCGGAGGATCCGCGAACTGCACGCGGCCGGGGTGCGCGCGGTGCGCTTCAACGTGGCCCGAGGTGGCGCGGCCGTGCTGGCCGACCTCGAGCCCTTCGCTCGCCGGGTATACGACCTGGTGGGGTGGCATGCGGAGATCTACATCGACGCCGCGGGGCTGGACGCCGGGTTGTGCGATCGTATTGCGAGCCTGCCGGCGGTCGGCATCGACCATCTGGGGATGAGCGCGGCAGGACTGGGGAACCTGTTGCGCCTGGTCAAACGCGGGGTGAGGGTCAAGGCCACCGGGTTCGGCCGGATCGACATCGATCCGGCCAAGGCGATCCGCGCGATCATGGACATCGACCCCAGTGCGCTGATGATCGGCACCGATCTTCCGTCGACCCGGGCCCGGCGCCCCTTCCAGGAAGCCGACTTCGACATCGTCCGCGCGGCCCTGCAGCCCGATGAGGTCCCCAAGGTGTTCTGGAACAACGCCGCGCAGTTCTACCCGGGAGCCGACGGGCGGTAGGGCTACCACGGTCAGCCTTCCACTGTGTGCCCGTAGCCCATGAAGGCGGCCGCATAAAAGGCGATGATGGCCAGGACGATGGTTCCGATGACGACCACTATGCCGAGGATGACCAGGCTCAGGCGACCATTCCCCGATTCGCCTGAAGCTCCCATGGCGATGAAGAGGATGAGCAGCAGGCCCGTGACCACGATCCATGCGGCTGGAACCGCTGCGAAGTGCTCATCGGGCGATATGCCGACGAGCACGAATCCGCCGATGGGGGCGGCCACCATATCGGCGAGCGCCGCCCACACCAGCCACTCCTTGCTCTTCGGTTTGGTCGGGCCGGTCGTGGGCTGCGCTATTCCCTCCTGCGCGGGACTTTCCGGTGCCACACCGACCTGTGCAGCCTTCGGCACGGCTTCCGATTCGGGCTTCGACTCATCGTCGCTCATGTGATGTCTCCCTCATACGGCTCTCATTTGCACACACGTTTCTCCCGCCTGCGAGGATTGTCAAACGTCCCTACAATGGGCGTTCCAAGGTACCGAGGGAGGCTGGTGTGTCCGTGGAGTTCTTCGAGTCGTCGAACTTTCGACCCGGTGAGGAGCTGCGGTCGTGGAAGCCGGACGACACAGAACCTTCCATCGTCCGGGAACACAACTTCCATACCGCGTGCGAGGTCGCTTCAGCCGGTGACGCGCTCCGCAGGCTGCGCTCGGGCGCCGAATTGGACGCCGAGGACGTCCGGCACCTGGCCGAACTCAATTCCTGGGCCGTGCAAATCTGGTACGTCCCACCCGTCTTCTTCTATCAGGGTCGGATCATGCTCGCCCCGGACGTCGAGGACTTGGTCGACGCGCTGGGCCGGCAATAACGCGAAGTAAGCAGCGCACCGAAAATCTCTGGGTCATCTGTTTCAGATTGGGCCGTTCGTCTGGCCCAATCTGAAACCGATGGCCCACAGATTTCGGGGGCACGGGAAGCGGCACATCATGCGTCGAATTCGACCACTGCGGCCGAGGCTCCCCGCAGGACCGCGATGCACTCCGCCTCCGTGCGGAGCGCTTGGCGGGCCTCCGGAGAAAGAGGCGCGAACTCCGAGACCTTCAGCTGCAACCGTCTACCGGCCTTGCGCGGACGCCATATGCCCACGATCCGCCCATCGACCAGAACAGCACCCGGATCCCCCACCGGTTTCCACATCTGCCGATGGAACCCCTTGTCGAGGATCGTGCTCCGATCCCGCGCCTGGGTGTAGGGATCGTGCGGCGGCAGCAGGCGCACCCCACCGGTCCCCGGTTCCGGAAGGGACGCCGCGGCGAGTGCCTCCACATCGGCCTCGAGCATCCAAGTCCGGCGTCCGAAGTCCACCTGGGTCAGTTCATCGGACAGGCCGTCCCACCACGGACCCACGTCGCCCGTGCGCACCCCCAGCCAGGATGCGAAATCCGCCCGCGTCGATGGCCCGTAACAGTGCAGGTAGCGCCGGGCGAGTTCGGTGCGCGCAGCCGCGAAGTCATCGGCGCCGACAGCATCGCGCTGGGCCCGGCACCCGTCGGCGCCCAGCCAGTCCTCGACCAGGATGAACGGCTGCGTCTTGTCTTGGCGGGGAGCGAAACACACGATTCCACGACACGTGAGGATCCGAACGCAGAAATGCACGAGGGCCTCGCCGACGGGCTGTCCGGCGGCGTGCGGGCCCTCCTGCCACCAGACCCTCTGCTGGTCGGCGGTGAGGTGTTCGGCCAGGCGCTCGGCCAGTTCCCGGCCCAGATCCCCGATCGCCAGCCGACGCCCGCGCAGCACGGCGGGGACCTCGGCGGCGGCCAGGTCGGCGAGAGCGTCCAGGCTCATGCCCAGCCGGTCCACGCTGGGAACCGCGCCCGGAAGGAAATGCCGCAGGGCGGCCTCGTCTGCCGGCAGCACGCCGGCGGTGAACACCGCGAGGTCGGCTGTGGGGAAGAAGTACGGAGCGCCGCGCATGCACCAGCTGCCCAGCAGTGACTTCTCCGTGCCGAGGGCTGCGTCGAAGCGCTCCCGGGTGACGCCGCGGACCCGGGCGTGCAGGGACAGCAGGGCCGACCCGGGCGGGCTGTCCTGGACGCCGCACGCCCCCGCAGCACAACCCAAGGCCGTCATGGGGCCCGCCGGCTCGCCCAGGCGCTCGTCCAGATGGTGCGCGCGCAGGCGATGGGCGATTACCTGTTCGACGGATACGCGGACTGCCATGACACCACGGTAGCGCGATGGCAGCAGGCGGCCGATAACGGTGCAGCAGTACTGCGATCATCACGTCGGAGATCTTTGGGCCATGTGTTTCAGATTGGGCCGGACGAGGCGGGTTCACGTGGTCGTTGCAACACCCCTCACCACATGGGGGTACGGCCACGATGCCGACCAGAGCAGAACGACAGGTAATGAAGGAGGCCTTCTACGAGGTCTTCGACGCGATCGGGTCCCTGC
>NZ_JANIJZ010000017.1:0-60854 GCF_024580675.1 Brevibacterium sp. 50QC2O2 | reverse complement strand
AACGCCGAGACGATGACTTCGTCATCGCCTACCGTGAATACCTGCTCGCCGCGTAGGCCACCTCGCCATGGTCGATCACCACCACCATGATCACGACCGGGCTTGACAACCTATAGGAGCATCACGGCCTCGTCAACGCACCGCGCACCCGCACAGGCGCCTTTTGCCCAACGCACCCCGTCCAACGCACCACACGCCGGTCCGACGCACCGAGTGGCCGGGACATGCCGGGAGGCCTCGGAAGGTCTCGGCACATCCCAGCCACTCGGCGGGGATTCAGCAGCAGTTGGGCTACTTGTTTGAAACCACAGCGGAGTCGTCCTTGGAGTTGGACCCGGAGTTCGGACCCGTCTTGTCCTTGTTCTTATCCTTGTTCTTGGAGTCCGACGAGTTCCCCCCTGTACCGGAGTCGTCGTCCTTACCGGAATCTCCAGTGGAAGGCTTCTCCGGCTTCTTCGGCGGTTCGATTCCCGTCTTCCCGCCGTCCTTCCCATCGCCGTCGGACTTTCCCTTGCCGTCCGCGGACCCCTTGTCCTTGCCCTTGTCCTTCGAGTCCTCCCGGTCCTTCTTCTTATCCGATTCGTCCTTGGCCTTCTCGGTGTGCCTGGCCTTGGACCTGGAGTTCGAGGACGAATGCGACCTGGAGTTCGACGACCGGTTCGAATTACCCCGCAACTCGTTGTTGCCGCTACCGTATTGGTCGTCGTCCCCACCGGTGTTGAGCTTGGGCAGGTCCGAGGGGCTGGGCCGCGAGGGGAAGGACTTCACATCCGTGCCCTCGAGCGACTGCCGCATGAAGTGCGTCCAGGCCTGCACTGGGTACGAACCGCCGGTGACCTCGCCGCGCGAGCCCCAGGGTCCGATCGGCACCGCATAGTTCCGCATCTCCCCCGAGGCCTTGTCCTTCTTCGCCTTGGTCCGGGAGATCGACACGACGGTGGCGCGCTGCGGCGTATAACCGGTGAACCAGGCCGAATAGTTGTCACTCGAGGTACCGGTCTTGCCCGCGGCGGGCCGGCCCAGACTGGAGGCGTAGGAGCCGGAGCCGGAGGAGATGACGTGGCGCAGGGCGTAGGTTGTCTCCGCCATCACCGCCTTGTCGAACTTGCGCTCTCCCTCGGTGTCGGGCTGGTAGACGACCTTGTCGGCACCGTCCGTGGCCTTCTCCACCACATGCGCCTTGCGATAGATTCCCTGGGCGGCGAAGGTCGCATAGGCATTGGCCATGTCCACCGGGCGCGGGCTGGAGGTGCCCAGCACGTTCGACAGGTTCTTGTCCAGGCCCTGTGTGCTCTCCGGCAGACCGGCGCGGATCGCGGCCTCCTGGGTCTTCTCCGGGCCGACCTTCTTGTTCAGGTACCCGTATGCGGTATTCACCGACGATTCCGTGGCCTTGAGCAGGGACACCGTACCGTAGCTGGACCCGCCGAAGTTGTGCACGGTCCACGGCGCGTTCCCCTCGGAACGGATCGTGATCTGCGAACCGGGCCAGGACGAACCCAGGCGGTAGCCGTCCTCGATCCCGGCGACCAGGGCGAAGGGCTTGAACGTCGAGCCAGCCTGTGCGGTGCCCTGCAGAGAATCGTTGAACTGCTGCTTGAGATAGTCCTTGCCGCCGTACATCGCACGGATCCCACCGGTCTTCGGGTCGATCGACACCAGGCCGATGTGCATGCCCTTCTTGGGCTTGGGCAGGGACTGCACGGTGTCCAGCGCCGCGTCCATGTCCTTCTTGTTGAAGGTCGTGACGATCTTGTAGCCGCCACGGTAGATCTGGTCCTCGCTCAGGCCCTGGGCCTTCATCTCGTTGACCACGGCGCGCAGCATATAGCCGGTCTGGCCACCGAAGCCCTTCTCCTTCTTGGGCGAGTAGACCTTGGGCATGGTCGTGTCATTGCCCAGGTTCGCCGGGATGTTACCGCGTTCGACCATCCCCTGGATCACATAGTTGTAGCGGCCCTGATAGACCTCCGGATTGTCGGCGGGATCCGCGGCCCCCGGACGCTGGATGATCGCGGCCAACAGTGCGGCCTGCTTGTAGTCCAGGTCAGCGGCGGGCTTGTGGAAGTAGTTCTGGGAGGCGACCTCGGCCCCGTATGCCCCGCGGCCCAGGTAGATGGTGTTGAGGTAATTCGCCAGGATCTGGTCCTTGTCCAGTTCCTGGTCGATCTTCAGGGCGATGAACATCTCCTTGGCCTTGCGGACCATGGAGTGGTCGTTCGTCAGATAGTAGTTCTTGACGTACTGCTGGGTGATCGAGGAACCGCCGCCGGCGTAGTCGTTGGTCACCAGGCCCCAGACCGCACGGCCCAGGCCCTTGACGTTGATCCCGCGGTTCTCGTAGAAGGACCGGTCCTCCGCTGCAACGGTGGCCGCCTTGAGCGTGGGTGAGATCTTATCGGGTGCGACCGGCTGCCGGTTCTCGATCTTGAGCTGACCGATCAGCTTCTTGCCGTCGTCGTAGTAGACATTGGTCGTCGCACCGGTTGCGGACACATTCGCCTGTGGAATGGGCGTGCGGCTGTAGCCGATGGCGAAGCCGGCCACGACGATGACGAAGAGGCCCAGGACGCCGGTGACCCACAGCCGGAACGACGGCAGCCAGCGGGTGAACCCGCTTTTGCCGGCTCGCGGATAGTTCAACACGCGCCCCATCCAGGTACGACGGCGGCCCGTAGCGGCACCCCTCGACGCAGCTGCGTCAGACGAACGTTTAGACAAGAATCCCCCAGGGGTTTCAGACGACTGGTTCCGAAGCCCAGGTCGCCGCCGGTGAGTGGTGGGGCCGGATTCGGAACGGAAAACCGCCCTTCAGTCTAAGTGCCCCAGCTGTCCGTGCCCATATACCATCACCTGTGAATCTCGGGGTGGCGCCACTCACACACCCTCAGGATCAGTGTCCCCTAACCTTAAGAGAGCGGTTCGGCGAAATCGGCCTCGGACCACTCGCGCGAGGCTCCATCGCCCCAACTCGGACCACTGGCACCAGCGGTGCCGGCCGGGTCCACACCCGGCACCCGATCCTCGATCTCCCCGCCCACACCGTGCAGTTCGCGTTCGCGCACACGCAGTTCGACGCGGCGGATCTTCCCCGACATGGTCTTGGGCAGTTCGGTGAACTCCAGACGCCGGATTCGCTTGTAGGGCGGCAGTTCTTCGCGGCAGAAGCGCAGAATGTCCTCGGCCGTTCCGGCGTTCGGCTCCCACCCCGGAGCCAGGACGACATAGGCCTTGGGAACCGCCAGGCGCACCGGGTCCGGGGAGGGCACGACGGCGGCCTCGAGTACCGCCTCGTGCTCGATCAGGACCGACTCCAATTCGAAGGGCGAGAGCCGGTAGTCGCTGGCCTTGAACACGTCGTCAGCCCGGCCAACGTACGTGAAACAGCCGGTTTCGTCGCGCGCCGCGACGTCACCGGTGTGATAAACATCATCGGCGAAAACGGCGTCGGTGCGTGCCTCATCGTGCCAGTAGCCCGTGGTCAGGCCCACAGGACGGGGGTCCAGGCGCAGGCAGATCTCCCCCTCGTCGGTCATCTCACCGGTCGCGGGATCCCGCAGCACCACGTCGAAACCGGGCAGGGCGCGCCCCATCGTGCCGGGCGCGGTGTCCTGCCCCGGTGTATTGCCGATGACCAGTACGGTCTCGGTCTGGCCGTAGCCATCGCGTACCGTGGTGTGCCAGTCCCGTTCGACCCTGGCGATGACATCGGGGTTCAACGGCTCCCCCGCCGACAGCGCCTTGGCCGGCGGCGCGGACAGGTTTTCCAGACCCTCCTGGACCAGCATCCGCCAGACGGTGGGAGGAGCGCAGAAGCTGGTCACTCCGACGGTGTCCATCACCCGCATGAGCGCCGCCGCATCGAAGCGCGAGTAGTTGTAGACGAACACGCAGGCCCCGGCGATCCAGGGCGTGAAGATATTCGACCAGGCGTGCTTGGCCCAGCCGGGCGAGGCGATGTTCAAGTGCACATCGCCCGGTTCCAGACCCATCCAGTAGAGGGTCGCCAGGTGTCCCACCGGATAGGACACGTGCGTGTGGACGACCATCTTGGCCTTCGACGTGGTGCCCGAGGTGAAGTAGAGCAGCAGTGGGTCGTCCGCCGCGGTGGGGCCGTCGGGGGTGAAGGCAGCCGACTGTTCGGCCGCCGCCGCATAGGCCACATCCCCGGGACGCTGTGCCGGGGCACCCACCACGATCCGGGTCAGGGGTGCCTCGACGGAATCGAATTTGGCGGCATCCGCGGCGCCGACGATGGCGAAGTCCACCTCGCCGCGCTCGGCCCGATCGTGCAGATCGACCGGGCCCAGTTGAACCGCGGTGGGCAGCATGACCGCACCCAGCTTGGTGCAGGCCAGCATCGACTCCCACAGTTCGACCCGGTTGCCCAGCATGATCATCACATGACTGCCCCGGCGCACCCCGGATGCGGCCAGCAGATTGGCCACCCGGTTGGATCGCAGCGACAGGTCGGAATAGGACCAGGTCCGCTGTGAACCGTCCTCCTCGACGATGTGCAGGGCCGGCTCGTCATTGCCGTCCGCCACGACGTCGAACCAATCCAGGGCGAAGTTGAAGTGCTCGAAGTGCGGCCAGGAGAAGGAATCACGCGCGGCGTCCAGATCCTCGCGAAGTTCGATCAACTGGTCTCTGGCGGCACGGAACCGCTCGGTCACATCGCTCACATTCTCTCCTTTGGGAAGCGTCGCGTATAACTGAATCGTCGCAAATCAGCTGCGACGCTGCAAAGGTGATTTTATCCGCTACACGGTGTAGAACTCGGGATTTACCGCATATGTAGTTGATATTTTATGCAAATCAATGGGAGGCAGGGCCTGTGGGCTGGTTCTCCGCGGCACCCGACTCGGGCTGCTGGGACCACCAGTCCAGCAGTGCCGCCCGCGCGGCCTCGGCGTCCAGGGGCCCCTGCTCCATTCTGGTCTCCAGCAGGAACCTGTACGCCCGGCCCACCACCGGCCCCGGGGCGATCTGTAGGATCTCCATGATCTGCTTGCCGTCCAGATCGGGCCGGATCGCATCCAGGCGCTCGCGTTCGGCCAGCCGGGTGATCCGCTCCTCCAGGTCGTCATAGGCGAAGGCCAGGCGGTCGGCCTTCTTACGATTGCGGGTCGTGACGTCGGCGCGCGTGAGGATGTGCAGCCGGGTCAACAGCTCACCGGCGTCCGTGACATAGCGGCGCACCGCGGAATCGCTCCATCCGGCATCGCCGTAGCCGTAGAAGCGCAGGTGCAGCTCCACCAGGCGGGACACCTTGGAGATGGTGTCCTTGTCGAAGTGCAGTGCGCGCATCCGCTTGCGCGTGAGCTTCGCGCCCACCACATCGTGATGGTAGAAGGTCACGGCTCCCCCCGCCTCGAACCGGCGGGTGGAGGGCTTGCCGATATCGTGCATGAGAGCGGCGAAGCGGACGATGAAATCCGGCGCGGACAGCACCGATTCCGGGGCCTTCGACTCCGAGGACGCGGCAGTCGGCTCCGTGCCCTCGGCACCCTTGGCTTCTTCGGCCGCATGGATCCGCTTCATATACGCGGCCTCGAGGTCGACCGCCTGGCGCACCACCGTCAGGGTGTGCTGGTAGACGTCTTTGTGGCGGTGGTGCTCATCGCGTTCGAGCCGCAGGCCGGCGACCTCGGGCAGCACATGGTCGGCGATCCCGGTGGACACCAGCAGGTCGATGCCGGCCGCCGGGTCGATGCCCTTCATCAGTTTGACCAGCTCATCGCGCACGCGTTCGGCGGAGATGATCGTGATGCGCTCGGCCATGTCCGTCATCGCCGTCTTGACCTCGTCGGAGACGGTGAAGCCCAGCTGGGAGGTGAAGCGCGCCGCGCGCATCATCCGCAGCGGATCGTCGTTGAAGCTCATGGTGGCACTGGCGGGGGTCCGGATGACCTTGTTCTCCAGGTCCTGCAGACCGTTGAAGGGGTCGACGAACACGCGGCCGGGCAGGCGCACGGCCATGGCGCCGATCGTGAAGTCGCGGCGGATCAGATCGTCATCCAGATTGTCGCCGAAGGCCACCTGGGGCTTGCGGGAGTCCGGATCGTACTTCTCCGCCCGGTAGGTGGTGATCTCGATCTGATAGCCGCGCTTGAGCATGCCGATGGTGCCGAACTTCCGGCCGATGTCCCAGTGCGTGTCGGCCCAGGGCTTGATCAGCCGTTCGATCTCATCGGGGCCGGCGTCCGTGGTGAAATCCAGGTCCGGCATATCGCGGCCCAGCAGTGCATCGCGCACACTGCCACCCACCAGTGCCAGTTCGAATCCGGCATCGGCGAACAGGCGCCCCAGCGGTCCCAGAACATCGTCCAGGGTGTCGAGGACATCCTGCAATCGTGTGTGCGCGCCCGCTGGAAACACCGAACCTCCAAGTTGATAAACAGCAGGGACAAGCCTACAGTGTCGCCGAGTCCGCAGCGCCGATGCCTCCCGCTGACCCGAAACCGGGGATATGCCCCCGGATACCGGGTCATTCCTCCGGTTTCGGGTCATCGGCGCGTCGTCACAGCGTCGTCGGCACGTCGTCACCGCGCCAGCACCGGAAACTCCGGCATCCATGAACCGTCAAGCCTGCTCGGTAGACTGTCCCCATGTCACGACCGCTTCCCAAGCCGCGCCCTTTTCCGGCGCCCCGCCGTCAGGTGGAGGAAGTGTCTGCCGGTGGCATCGTGGTCGACTTCGCCTCGCCGGACCTGCGCGTGGCCGTGATCGCGCGGATCAACCGGGCCGGCCGGATCGAGTGGTGCCTGCCCAAGGGCCACCTGGAGGGCGATGAGACCGCGGCCCAGGCCGCCCGCCGCGAGGTCGGCGAGGAAACGGGAATCGAAGGAGCCGTCATCACCACCCTGGGCAGCGTCGACTACTGGTTCTCCGCGTCCGGCCTGCGCATTCACAAGGTCGTCCACCATTTCCTGCTGCGCGCCACCGGTGGCCGGCTGACAGTCGACAACGATCCCGACCACGAGGCGATCGACGCCATGTGGATACCCTTCGCCCAATTGCAGGACCGCCTGTCGTTCGCCAATGAGCGCAGGATCGCCCTGGCCAGCGCCTATGTCCTGCCCCGGTACATCCAGCGACCCGGAAGTTGATGTGAACAGACTCCTGCAGACCGTTGCCGCGCTGGCCTCGGCGGCCCTGGCCCTGGCACCCGTGGCAGCACCCGCTCTCGCCGCTCCCGGGTCCGAGGCCGCAGCGGCACCCGGCACCGCGGCGGCACCCGCCGCACCCGCCACGGCCGCACCCGAGGCCTCGGCCACTCCCGCCGAGGGGTCCGGTGCCCTGGGCACCCTGAACGTGACCACGCTGACGCCCTGGCTCGATGCGGACGGCACTCTCACCGTCTCCGGCACACTGACGGCCGCGCGCGACCTCGAGAAGCCGCGGCTGGACCTGCGGATGTCACAGCGCCATTACGATTCCCGCGAGGCGCTGAGCAGTTGGACGAACGGCTCGGGCTCCTCCACCTCACTGGCCCAGGCGGCTGCCAAACCCGTCGTACCGAAGGTGGACACCACGGCCGACGATTCCAAGAAGAAGAGTGCGAAGAAGAAGCCCAAGGCCGAAGTCGCCCAGCTGCCCGCCGAGCTGCCCGCGGGACGGAGCGTCCCGTTCTCCTTCAGCCTGCCCGCCGGCGCCCTGCCCCTGAGTGCGACCGATCCGCTGCGCGAATGGGGCGTGCGCGGCCTGAGCCTGGATCTGAGTTCCCAGGGCTCCACCGATTCCGCTGATTCCCAGGGCCAAGCGGACGACACCGGTACAGAGGACTCCGCGGACGAGGGCCTCGACGCGGACGGGGTGCAGCGGCTGCGCACCTTCACCACCTGGTATCCCCGGCCCAAGATCGATGCGACCCGGCTGGGCACGATCCTGCCGGTCACCCTGCCCAGGTTCGGCCGGAACGGACTGATCGATCCCGCCGAGCTCGAGGCCCAGGCCGCGGATTCCGGCAATCTGGCCTCGCTGCTGGCCGGGATGAAGACGAACCCCTCTGCCGTCCTCGCCGCCGATCCGCGGCTCCTGCTGAGCGTCTACGCGGCACTGCGACCGGCCATGGAGGCCAAGACCGCAGCCGGAGCGGCCGATGCGAAGGCCGGCACCTCGGCGCTCGGCGGAGCAGAGACCGTCAACCCCATTACCGTCAAATCCCTGACCCAGGTGCCCAAGGACGATCCGTACCCGCGGCTGCGCAGCTGGTGGCGCCAGTTCACCCAGGCCACCGCCGGCCATGAGGTCATCGCCCTGCCCTGGGCCGACGCCGATTCCCAGGTCCTGGACCGGGCCGGCCTGCGGAAGCAGTCCGAGGTCGCCGCACACGAACGCAAGCTGGTCACCGATTTCCTCCCCGGTGCGCGCACCGACGTCACCTGGCCGCGGGCCGGGTCCCTGGACTATGAGGGCCTGCACGGTCTGCTGCGCACCAAGGGCCTGCCGATCGTCGACGGAACACAGGCAGCGGCCGATGAGCCCTACACCGTCAACGCCCGCTCGACCGTCACCCTCCATCCTGGGCAGTCGGTGTCCCGCGGCGCCGACCCGATAACCCGGAAGAACGTGTTGGCACTCGACACCGAACTCGACGGACTGGCCGAGCAGGTGGCCGGTGGGGCGAGTCCCGCGCTGAGCCGTGCCCGGCTGGCCGCCGAGACCGCGGCCCTGGCCGGCGAGCGCCCGTTCAGTCGGCGCACCGTGTTGATGAGCATGCCGCGGACCGCCGCGACGACCTCCTGGGCCGAGGTCGGAACGCTGATGGCGAATCTGCCCTGGCTCGAGCACACCGGACTGGCGGATGTGGCCAAGGCGGATCCGGCAGAGCGGACTGCTGTGCCGGCGCGCTCTGCAGACACCGCTGCGGCGAAGGACGGTGCTGCGGCCGAGGACGCCGCAGACGCCGCGGACGCAGACACGGATGCCGATGCCACGGACGCCGCGACCGGGACCGATACGAGCCCTCTCGACACCGTGAAACAGGAGGGCGAGCGTCTGGCCCCGCTGCGCGCCACCGTGGCGCGCGGCAGGTCCTTCTCCGCACTGTTCGTCGACCCCTCCACCGCGCGGACCCGCAACGACCGGATCGTCTTGGGTTGTGCGGCGGTCGGCTGGGATGTGGCATCGACCCGCACCGCGGCGCGGCAGGCGGTGGCTGCGCGTCCGGCAGGGCAGGCGACCGCAGGGGC
The DNA here is from genome assembly GCF_024580675.1 of Brevibacterium sp. 50QC2O2. NCBI lineage: Bacteria > Bacillati > Actinomycetota > Actinomycetes > Micrococcales > Brevibacteriaceae > Brevibacterium > Brevibacterium sp. 50QC2O2. Next base: position 51,657 of record NZ_JANIJZ010000017.1, on the reverse strand, counting down.
GGCAGGCGGAGCCGATGGAGCGGCCACCGCCCAGACCACCCCGGGCGCCGAGGACGCGACGGCGGCCCAGCCACAGGACCGGGACGCCTGCGTCACCGCGACGCAGGAGCGCCTGCGCGGCCTGGAGGACGGGCTGCACGTTGAGAAGAGTTCCTCGGTGCTGTTGGTCACCGGGGACAAGACGACGATTCCGGTACGGGTGGAGAACTCCACCGATCTGCCGATCGAGTTCATGGTGGCGTTGACCGGGCAGGGTCCGGCACTGCAGACGGACCGTTCCGAACCCACACGTCTGGACCCGGATGAGACCGCCCGCGTCGAGGTCCCGGTCGAGGGCATCGCGAATGCCGATGTGATGGCCGATGTCCGGATCCTGGCCACCGACGGCACCGAGGTGGGGCAGCGCCCCGCCATCAACGTCCGGGTCCGTGCAGACTGGGAGAATATCGGTACGGCCGTGATCGGTGCGGGTCTGCTGGCCGTGTTCGTCTTCGGTCTGGTCCGCGCGGTCAGGAAGGGCAAGCGCAAGCTGCCCGACGACCAGTTGGACGCCGCGCTGGCCCGCGGCCAGGAACACGACAAGGGTTGAGAGGACGGACTTCCGTGCACGAGGACGGGGAACAGGGGCCGCAGTATCGGACGCGCGCCCAGCGGCGCAGGGCCGAGGCCGCAGAGGGCTCGGCCGATCGCGATCCGGTGGTGCCCAGGCACTCCACGGGGCGGCATCGCTCCGGCCATGCGGCACCGCCGCGCCAGGAGGATGTGCCTGCGCGTCCGAGCACTGCGCCCGCACAGCCGGCCGACGCCACCGAGCCGGTGGGGGCCTCGGCGGCGGGAACCGCGCAGGCCGCGACCGTGGATCCGGCGGCGGCGCAGACGAAGAGCCTGGCGAAGTCATCGGCGATCATGGCCGCCGGCACTCTGGTCTCCCGCGTGCTGGGCCTGGTCAAGACGATGCTGTTGCTCACGGCGATCGGCGTGACCGTCGGTGGCACCGCCGATGCCTTCGACGTGGCCAATAAGATCCCCAACAACCTCTACATGCTCTTGGCCGGCGGTGTGCTCAACGCCGTGTTGGTCCCGCAGATCGTGCGCGCGACCAAACAGCCCGATGGCGGTCGGGACTTCACGAACCGACTGCTGACGCTGTCGATCACACTGCTGCTGATCTTCACGGGTCTGGCGACCCTGTGCGCTCCGGCCCTCATCTGGCTGTACTCCGGTGGCTGGCCGGCCGAACAGACCGCGCTGGCCGTGGCCTTCGGCTACTGGTGCCTGCCGCAGATCTTCTTCTACGGCCTCTACACGCTGCTGGGCCAGGTGCTCAACGCCAAGGGCTCCTTCGGCCCGTACATGTGGGCTCCCGTACTCAACAACGTCGTGGCGATCGCCGGACTGGGCCTGTTCATCCTGTTCTTCGGCCCCGGCGAGGCCGGGCAGCACGCCGTGGGAACCTGGAATGCGGGCAAGATCGCCCTGCTGGCGGGCTCGGCCACCCTGGGCGTCGTGGCGCAGGCGCTGATCCTGGTCTTCCCGCTCAAGCGGATCGGCTTCCGATTCCGGCCCACCTGGGGTTTTCGCGGGGTTGGTCTGGGCACCGCGGGCAAGGTCGCCGGCTGGACCTTCGCGGCCGTGTTGATCGGCCAGCTGGGCTTCGTGTTCATCAGCCGCACCGCCGCCGGTGCGACTTCGGTCGGCGGGCAGATGTCGGCGGGCAATGCCGCCTACACCAGTTCCTACACGATCTTCATGCTGCCGCATTCGCTCGTCGCGGTATCCCTGGCCACCGCACTGTTCACCTCGCTCAGCCGCTATGCCGCTGACCGGGACGTCGCCGCAGTGCGCGGCTCCTACTCCCAGGGCATGCGCCTGGTGGGGCTGGTCAATGTGTTCTTCACCTCCGCCCTGGTGGCACTTGGCACCCCCACCGCGGCGCTGATCGCCGGCGGCTCCACTGCGCAGGCCAGGACCCTGGGTCTGATCGTCGCGGTGATGATCCTGGGGCTGGTCCCATTCTCCGCGAACTATCTGACCCAGCGTGTCTTCTACGCCTACGAGGACGCCCGCACCCCGTTCTGGATCCAGCTGGTGCAGGTCGCGGTCACCACGCTGGGCCTGCTGGTGGTCGAACGGTTCGGCACGCAGTACGTGGTCGCCGGCATCGGGGCCGCGATGGCGCTGGGCTATACGGTCGCCTGTGTGCTCTCCCTATGGCTGCTGCACCGCAAGATCGGCAGCATCGACCTGTGGCGGATCGTCTGGTCGCACGTGCGCTTCGCCATCGCCGGGATGGTGGCGCTGGTGGTGGGCCGGGTACTGCTCATCGCCGTGGGTGAATCCGCCTACGCCGGCCGGGTCCACTCGTTCATCTCCGTGGCCTGGATGGGCGTCGTCATGCTGCTGGTCTACCTGGTGGCCTGCCGCCTGCTGCGCGTGCGCGAGGTCACAGCCCTGACCCAGGCGGTGCGCACCAAGCTGGGGCGCTGAACAACCGGCACACAGCCGGCGGATAACGAGTTCGTCAAGAACCGGCACCCCGGCCCCTGTTATACAGGTCCGTGTCAGGGGTGGTGGATAGACTGGTGCGCAGGTCCGGGCCCACCCGGACCCGATTCTTCGGAGGTGAGGGAACTGCCCAGCGTCGAACGCGGCCAGGTGATCGCCGACAGGTACGTGGTGTCGGACCTGCTTCGGCCCTGGCTCGCACAGCACCCGGCCGTCGGCATCGTCTGCATGGGGGTCGACGCGATCCTCGACACACCCGTCGTCCTGCGCATCGCCGGCCATGAGAACTCCGGTGATCTGGTCGATTCGGCCAGGCGCGCCGCCCTGCTGAGCGATCCGCGGGTGCCCCATGTGCTCGATGTGCTGCACACCGAACACATGGACGTGGTCGTCACGGAGGACCGCAGCACATCCTCACTGGCCGCTGTGCTCGCACGTGGGCCGATCTCCGCCGAATCCGCCAAGGCCCTGGTGGGCGAACTGGCCACGGTACTGGCCCACGCCGCCACCCGCGGTCTGCACCATCTGTGCCTGGGCCCCGAATGCGTGGGGCTGACGGAGGACAACGATGTGGTCCTCTACGGATTGGGCCTCGACGCCCCCGTGGCGAACAGGCCCTTCAATCTCCACACGGAGGATATGAGCCAGGCCGACGCCCGCCGGGCGGATGCCCTGGCGCTCATCGACATCTACTATGCCTGCCTGTCCGGCCGCTGGCCGGGGAAGGCCGACCATGCGGGGATCGAGGCCGCGGGCCTGAAGAACAACCGGGTCGCCCCGCTGAACTCCTTCGTCGATTCGGTGCCCGCGGCCACCGCCGCCTTCGTCTCCGACGTCGTGTCCGGAGTCGACCCCGGTCCCCGCTCCCCCAGTGAGATCGTCCGGTTCCTCGAACCCTGGGATGCGACGACCCTCAAGGACATCCCCCGGGTGGAGCCGCAGGACTCCCCCGACCCCTTCGGCGCGAAGTCGGCCATGCCATCGGCCACCACCAGCCGCACTCCGCGGGTGACCTCCGAACCGCTGGCAGCGGAAGAGGAGGCCGCCGGACGGCATCCGGGCAGGGCCTCGAGCGAACAGCTGCAGGCCGCACTGGACCGCATCGGGATGACCCGGCCCGGCATGCACGGCTCCCAGGCCGGGGTGTCCGGCGGCGGGCAGGGCCGGTTCGACGACCGGATGGCCATGCGCAAGGCCTCGACCTTCCCACTGGCCGGCGCCGGTGCCGACGACATCGTCGAATGGGACCCACACGAAACCATCGAGGACTACCGGTCCTATGCCCCGCAGTCCCATGACGCCAATCAGACCCGGCCCATCATGCGCAGGGCCGACGGCACGATCCGCGAACCCGGCTACGACACGGACGAACCGGAACCGCCCACGGAGGCCCTGGACGTCATCCCCGACCCCTCGGTCACTCCGGCGGGCCCCGTCGAACAGGACCCGCCCGCGACACCGGCCGCAGCACCCACCGGCGACCAGACCGACGCGGATGACGAATCCTCGTGGTTCCTCGGCGGGATGTTCCGCACCAGGGAAGAGGAATACGCCGCTCAGCGCGCCGAATTCGAACGGGAGCGCGAACTCCAGCGACAGGCCGCCGAACGCGTGCGCCTGCAGGAGGAACGGGCGACGGCCAGGGCAAGGGCGGCCGAGGCCCAGGCGGCTCGCCGGGCGCAGAGCAGACTGGCCACGGACGGCCCGGCTCCCGCGGCCCTGCGAGACGTGGAACCTGCGACCGCGCCCTCCGCAGGAACAGCGGCGGGCACGGCGGCGCAGAGCGAATCCGCGCAGCACGGAACCGCTGCGGACAATGCGGACAAACAGCCCGCGACCTCGGAAACGCCTCGGATCAAGCACGCCCAACCGGATGCCTCGCGGCCGTTGAGCAATCGACCAGAGTCCCCGCGGCCACGGCCCGGCTATACGACCGCGCGACCCGCATCCACTACGGCCCGGGCCGCTGCAGGGGCCACTGCCGGCAGGACCGGTGCAGGGCAGACGGGAACCGGAAATGGCGCCCTGCCGACCGGACAGGCCACTCCCGCACCGGTCCCGGCGCAACGGGCACAGGGTGCAGCGCCCGCCACAGCGGCGCAGGCGGGACCGGAAACCCCCGTCGCGGCTTCGGCGGGGACCACCGCCGCAGCAGCGATGGCGCCGACTCCGGAGGGGAAGGCGTCACCACAGCAGCGCAAGAAGTCCGGGTCCACGGCGGTCAAGGCACTCGTGGGCGTTCTATGTGCCCTGGTGGTCGTCGCGCTCGTGGTGGTCGTCGGCATGATGATCGGCAAGCGTGCCACTCCCACGGCGATGCCCTCGCCCGACGAATCGTCCGCCGCAGGCTCGCAGCAGACCCAGGGGTCCAGCACCTCGGCCAAGCTCAAGCGCCTCGACATCGACGCAGTCACCCCGCGTGACCCGGGCGGCGACGGCACGGAGAACAACGCCAAGGCGGACAATGTGCTGCCGGGCAATTCGGGCAGCTGGCGCACCGATCGCTACAACAGCGCGGAATTCGGTGGGCTCAAGGACGGCCTGGGACTGGATCTGCGGCTGACCGAATCCGCCTCGCTCAAGCGCTTCAGCTTCAAGTCCGCCGGGTCCGGTGGCTCGTTCGAGATCCGGGTGGCATCGGGCGACGACCCGACGGATGCCGCAACGGTGGGCAGGGGAACCTTCGAGAAGGGCACCGTCAAGGTCGACATCGACAAGCCCAGGAAGAGTACCCATGTATTCCTGTGGATCACCGAGCTGCCCAAGACCGACGGCGACTTCCGAGCCGATATCGACACCGTCAAGCTATACGGCTGACCGCCGTGTGACCGGACACCGCGCACCCCGACGGAATAACCGCGGCATCCCACACGTTGTGCCGCACGAACAAGGAGAAAGATGACAGAGAAGAAGCTGGTTATCGTCGGGTCGGGACCCGCCGGTTACACCGCCGCGGTCTATGCGGCGCGGGCAGGACTGCAGCCGTTGATCATCGCCGGATCCGTGACCGCCGGCGGTGAGCTGATGAACACCACAGAGGTCGAGAACTACCCCGGATTCCCCGAGGGCGTCCAGGGACCTGACCTAATGGAGAACATGCGCCAGCAGGCGGAGAAGTTCGGGGCCGAGGTCGTCTACGACGATGTCGCCACCATCGACTTCGAGCCGGGCGCACACCGGCTGACCACCGAGCTCGGCGCCGAATACACTGCGCGGGCCCTCATCCTCGCCACGGGTTCCGCCTACCGGGAACTGGGGCTGCCGGATGAGAAGCGCCTGTCAGGCCACGGTGTGAGCTGGTGCGCCACCTGCGACGGCTTCTTCTTCAAGGGACAGAACATCGCCGTGGTCGGTGGAGGCGACTCCGCAATGGAGGAGGCCACCTTCCTGACCAGGTTCGCCGACAAGGTCACGCTGATCCACCGCCGCGAGGGCTTCCGCGCCTCCCAGGCCATGCTCCAGCGCGCCGAGAACGATCCGAAACTGGAGTTCCTGCTCGATTCGCAGGTCGTCGGCATCGAGGGCGAGGATTCGGTCACCGGTCTGCGGATCCGCAACACCGTAACCGATGAGGAATCACAGCTGCCCGTGACCGGCATGTTCGTGGCCATCGGGTCGGATCCGCGGACCGCACTGTTCAAGGACGTCCTCGACATGCGCGAAGACGGCTACCTGGCAGTCGACGGGCGCAGTTCCAAGACCAGCATGGAGGGCGTGTTCGCCGCCGGCGACGTCATCGACCCCGTCTACCGCCAGGCCATCACCGCAGCCGGTTCCGGCTGCGTTGCCGCCACCGATGCGGAACACTACCTGACAGCGTTGGACGACTGACTCGTCTAACACCCAGCCTGACCATCTTGAAGGAGGATGACATGGCAACCGAAGTAACCGATGCTACGTTCAAGGCCGAGGTCCTGGACAACGATCAGCCCGTCGTAGTGGATTTCTGGGCTCCCTGGTGCGGCCCGTGCCGCATGGTCAGCCCGATCGTCGACCAGATCGCCGAGGAGCAGGCCGATAAGATCAAGGTCGTCAAGGTGAATACCGACGACAATATGCAGACCGCAGCGGCCTACGGCATCACCTCGATCCCGGCGCTGTACGTCTTCAAGGGCGGCGAAGTCGCCAAGACCATCATCGGTGCACGGCCCAAGCCGGCACTGGAGCAGGAGCTGGCCGAGTTCATCGGCTGATCCGCTTTGCGCCCCACCGGTATCCGGTGGAGCATCCGAGTAGAGCACCGGCCCTGGGCCGGTGCTCTACTCCATTCAGAGTTCTCCAGGAACTCATGGGACAATGGGAGCATCATGTCGAACACTCCTCTGCCACGATTCCGCCGCGGTGACACAGACCCTGTCATCGCAACGACGAAGGCTCAGCTGGCGCGCTTGAACATCAACGTCGGCGATATAGAGTCACCTGTGTTCGACGCCGCCTTCGATTCCGCGATCCGTCAGTTCCAGCAGGACCGTGGGATCTTCTGCGATGGCGTGCTCAATGGCGAGACCTTCGCCCAGGTCGAACTGGCGCGGTACCGGTTGGGCGATCGGGTGCTGCGCTACGACCCCTCGAGGATGATGGCCGGGGACGACGTCGTAGAGCTCCAGCAGCGTCTGGCGACCCTGGGCATCTACACGGAGAGCATCGACTACTACTTCGGGCCGCTCACCGACTCCGCTCTGCGCGAGGCCCAGCAGGACCTGGGACTCAAACCAGACGGGATCGCCGGGCCCGCCACCTATCGGGCGCTCGATGATGTGCGCCGTGGCTCCGCGACCGGTAATCTCTTCGCCCTGCGGGAGCGCGTCCGCCGCGCCGCCGAGGGCCCGTCCCTGGCCGGCCGGACCTTCGTCGTCGAGGCTGCGACCACCGGTCGGGACTTCCGTGCCATTCCGCTCAGCGCAACCCACGCACAACTGGAACAGGAGATCTCCCAGGACATCGCCCGCCGCATCGAGGGCCGTTTATCCGCCCTGGGCGCCGCCGTGGTGTTCGCCCGGGCGGATTCCTCCGCGACCCTGGCCGATGAACTCGGGGCCTCGTTGATCATCACGGTCAACCAGGACTTCTATCCCACGCCGGATCCCAATGGTGTGGCCACCTACTACTTCGGGGTCGACGGGGATCCGACCCACAGTTCGCCGGTGGGCGAACTCGCCGCCGATCTGGTCCAGAAGGAAGTCGTGGCCAGGACGGGGATGACCGACTGCCATACACATGCCAAGACCTGGCAGACCCTGCGTGTCACACGCACACCCAAGGTCTTCCTGATGGCCGGCTATCTGACCAATCCGAAGGACCGGGCGGATTTGGAGACGGCGGCCTTCCGCGACGCGATTGCCGAGGGCGTCGTCATCGCCCTGCAGCGCATCTACCTCAAGCAGGAATCGGATCCGACCACCGGCACACTGCGCGTGGCAGACATCCACCGGCTATTGGATCCGCACAGGTCCTGACCCGCCGGTCTCCCGGACCCACCCGGGTCGCCCCTGCAGGGGCGACCCCACTCCAACGCCACAGGGGCGGTCGCCATCGTGTTTCGTACACGATGGCGACCGCCCCTGTTCGCCCACGGAACGTCCGGGTGCGCTGCGCGGTCGGTACTGCGCTGCGCGGTCAGTCCTGAGTGATCCCCAGGGCCTTGAGGATCCGTTCCAGGTCATCCTGGTTGGCGAATTCCACGCTGAGCTTGCCCTTGCGCTTACCCATCGAGATATTCACGCGCGTGTCCAGGCGGTCCCCCAGGCTGGCGGCCAGCGAATCCAGTTCCGGATGTTCCTGCTGCACGGAACGCTTCGCCTTGGGCTTCTCTCCACGGTTGAGCAGCACCACAGCTTCCTCCGTGGCGCGCACCGACAGCCCCTCGGCCACGATGCGCTGCGCCAGCGCCTCCATTCCGGCACCGTCGGCCAGGCCCAGCAAGGCCCTGGCATGACCCTGCGAGATGACCCCGGCGGCCACCCGGCGCTGGACCAGCGAGGGCAACTTGAGCAGGCGCAGGGTATTCGAGATCTGCGGACGGGAACGACCGATCCGGACCGACAATTCCTCCTGCGTGCATTTGAAGTCCTCCAGCAACTGCTGGTATGCCGCGGCCTCTTCCAACGGGTTCAGATCCGAACGATGCAGGTTCTCCAGCAGGGCATCGCGCAGTAGATCGTCTTCCTTGACCTCGCGGATGATCGCGGGGATCTCCGTGAGTCCCGCCTCCTGCGATGCGCGGAAACGCCGCTCACCCATGATGAGCTCATAGGATGGAGCCTGCTTGTCGACCACGCGGACCACCACGGGCTGCAGGACTCCGACCGCCTTGATCGATTCGACCAGTTCGGCCAGTGCGTCCTCGTCGAAGACCGTACGCGGCTGCCGTGGATTGGGCTTGATCTGAGTGACGGGCAGCAGGCCGAAAGCCGTTCCGGGCACCGTCAGAAGTTCGGACTCGGTGGCATCCTCCGCCGGAGTCGAATCACCCGCGGAGGTCTGCGCAGCGGAACCCGTTTCCGGTTTGGAGCCCTCCTCATAGGCGGACTCCACTGCGCGTTCCACCGGAGTCTTCGCAGCATGGCGCCGCTTGGCGGCCGGAGCCGGGGACGGCTCCAGAGACCGGCCCTCCTCGCTCAGGCGCTCGATCGGCGCCGGACCACCCAGCACCTCGGCGGGGACGTTGAGCTTTCCGTCCTCACCCACAAGTCCGTTCCCGCGCCCCCGGCCGGCACGCTTGGCGCGTCGGGATTTGGCCATGCTGGCGGCGGGGTCGAGGTGTTCCTTGTGCTTGGTTTCACGTGAAACCTCACGGGACTCCGGGAAGAAGACATCGACTGGACGCTCCTCTGTGACCACATCGGGAATGAGGGCCCCCAGCCCTCTGCCCAGTCCACGCTTGCGTTCGGCCATTATCTGGCGCCTCCTCGGATGGCGATCTCTTCGGCTGCCTCACGGTAGGACAGCGCTCCGGACGAATTGGGGTCATAGGTGATGACCGTCTGCCGGTAACTGGGAGCCTCGGAGATGCGGACATTCCGGGGAATCGGGTGGCCGATGACCTGGGTCGGGAAGTGTGCGCGCACATCCTCGGCCACCTGCGCGGACAGATTGGTCCGCGCATCGTACATCGTCAACAGGATGGTGGAGACCCGCAGGCGCGGGTTCAGATGCTTCTGGATCAGCTGAATGTTGCTCAACAGCTGGCTCAGGCCCTCCAGTGCATAGTACTCGCACTGAATCGGAATGAGGACCTCATTGGCGGCCACGAAGGCGTTGACGGTCAGCAGGCCCAGCGACGGAGGGCAGTCGATGAAGACGTAGTCGACACGTCGCCCGGCATCCTCGCACTCCCGCAGATAGGTCTGCAGGGCGCCGGTCAGACGCTGTTCGCGCGCCACCAGGGATACCAATTCGATTTCGGCACCGGCCAGATCGATGGTCGCGGGCACCACGCTGAGATTCTCCAGATCCGGGCACTGGGCGATGGTCTCGCGCATCGGCATGTCCTCGATGAGGACATCGTAGATACTGGCCACATCGGTCGAATGATCGATCCCCAGGGCCGTGGAGGCATTGCCCTGCGGATCGATGTCGATGACCAGCACATGCAGCCCCTGCCTGGCCATGGCCGCCGCGATATTCACCGTGGTGGTGGTCTTCCCCACGCCACCCTTCTGGTTGGCCACGGTAAAGATTCGGGTCTCACGCGGAGCCGGGAAGATAGTCGATTCCAAGCGTTCGGCGCGCCGGTTGTCCCGGATGATCTCAGCGCCGAGTGGAGTCGACTCGTCCAGAATCGGCATACTCACTCCGTCCAAATAGTCGTTATGTCAATGGTATCCGAATGCGTGTCCGAAAAAATCCACGGGACGCGCGAAACCCCCGTTTCACGTGAAACACATGTGTAAACGGGGGCTTGCGGATATTTATATACGATTCACGTATTATTTGGCACAGCCGATGCGCCCGATCAGCGACGCTGCACCTCGACCACTCGGGTCGGCGTGGCCAGCAGCCCATCGCCCACCGTGTGGATGACCGGTTCGCGCATTTTGAAGCGCTTGAGCTGCTTCTTGGCCTTGAGGATCTCCTCCTCGGCCCGCTCCCCCTTCAGGGCCAGCACCCTGCCCTCGGGGCCGAGCACGGGAACACACCATTCCAAGAGCACGGGCAGGGCCTTGACCGCCCGCGATGTCGCGACGGTGAAGATCTCCTCATCGACGAGGTCCTCGACCCGCGAGCGCACGATCCGCACATTGTCCAGGCCCAGATCGTCGATCACCATGTGCAGCCAATCGACTCGGCGCTCCATCGCATCGACCAGCACGAACCGGGTGGCGGGCCGGGCGATCGCCAGCGGGATCCCGGGCAGCCCGGCACCGGTGCCGATATCGCCGACCACATCGTCATCGTCGAGCAGCTCGGCTGCAACAGCGCAGTTGAGGATATGCCGGCTCCACAGCCGGGGCAGTTCGCGGGGACCGATCAGGCCCCATTCCACCCCCGTGGTCGCCAGGTGTTCGGCATAGGCGCTGGCCAACGGCAGACGATCGCCGAAGACCGCGCGCGCCGCCTCGGGTTCGGCCTCGAGGACCTGGTCGGGCCCTGTTGGAAGAGATCCGGAATCGCTCACGGCAGGCTCACCACGACGTGGCGGGCATCGCCCTCGCCCGCCGAGTCCGAGGCCAGACCGGCCTTGGACACCCGGTCGTGGATGATCTTGCGCTCGAAGGAGTTCATCGGCTGGAAGCTGTAGGACTCCCCCGATTCCCTGACCTGTTCGATGACCTCATCGGCCCGACGGCGCAATTCGACCTTACGCGAATCACGGTAGCCGTCGATGTCGAGCATCAGCCACGAACGCTGACCGGTCGAGGCCTGCACGGCCAGCCTGGTCAGTTCCTGCAGGGCGGAGAGCACCTGGCCGTTCCGGCCCACCAGGGTGGACAGATTGTGATCGTCGTCCTCGCACACGATCGCGACCTCGGGCCGGTTGTCGGCCACATCGATGTCGATATCGCCGTCGATATCGGCGATATCGAGGAACTCCTCCAAGTAGTCCGCGGCGATGTCCCCCTCCTCCACCAACAGCTGGGAGCGGGTGGGCCGGGCCGGCTTTGACTCAGCAGCGGTCGTATCCGCCGCCGGATCCCGGTCGATGTTCTTGTCCTGGGTGCTCTGATCCTCGGTCATGACGAACGACCCCTCACTTCTTGTTCTTCTTCTGACGGGCCTTGCTCATGGGCTGTTGCCGCTGACCCGATGGCTTGTGACTGTCCTCTGCGTCCTGGTCCCCACCCGTGGCAGCATCGCCCGAGGTGACACCGGGGACGATTCCCTTGCCCTTCTTGGCACGGCGGGCCAGCAGTTCCTTCTCCGCTTTGGACCCGGGGGTCGGCATGGTGCGCAGCACCATCATCTGCTGACCCATCGTCCAACCGTTGGACACGACCCAGTAGACCAGCACACCCAGCGGGAAGTAGATGCCGCCCACTGCGAAGATGACGGGCATCAAATACAGCAGCATCTTCTGCTGCTGCATGAACGGATTGTTCAGCGCGGCCTCGGACATGTTCTTCGACATCATCTGCTTCTGCGTGAAGAACTGCATGGCCGACATCGCGACGATGAGGATGGCGGTGAAGATCTTGATCAGCACGCCATCGGACATGAAGGTGTCCGACAGGTGGAAGATGCCGAACAGGGTGGAGTTCTCCGCCTGCTGCGCCAGTTCGTGGGTCAGACCGCCGATCGGGGCGTGGTGGCCCTCGGCGATGTCCTTGGTATAGCGGATGACGCGGAACAGCGAGAAGAAGATCGGCATCTGCACTAGCAGGGGCAGACAGGAGGCGAAGGGATTGGTCCCGTGCTTCTTGAACAGGGCCTGCTGTTCCTCCGCCATCTGCTGGCGGGAGAACTGGTCCTTCTTGCCCTTGTACTTCGCCTGCAGCTTCTGGATCTCCGGCTGCATCAGCTGCATTTTGCGCTGGGCCTTGATCTGATAGACGAACAGCGGGATGAGGATCGCGCGCACGACGATCGTCAGGAAGGCGATCGCCAACACCCAGGTCCAGCCACCATCGGCCGGCATGCCCATGGCGGTGAAGATCTGGTGGAAGATCGTCATGATCCATGCCACCACCCACTCGATGGGGAAGAGGATCTTATCCATTCATTCTCTCCTTAACCACCGGTGGTGCCGGGGTCTTGTGCTCGAACATCTCGCTATATTCTGCCATCACGCGCCGCCACCCCATATTCGGGCGCTCTGCCGGTCCGCATAGGAACCGTGCACATGGTCGACCCCGCCGTGCGAGAACGGATTGCAGCGCAGCAGACGCCAGACGGTCAGCCCGGTACCGCGGATCGCGCCGGTCACCTCGAACGCGTCCAGGGCGTATTTGGAACAGCTGGGGTAGTACTTGCACACATCCCCGTACAACGGCGATACGAGGCGGCGGTAGGCCCGCATGAACCAGACGAAGGGCATCCGCGGTGCGATCCGCAGGACATAGCCCAACCGGACCGGGCCCGCGGCGCCCCGCGGATAGGGTGGCAAGGACGATGGGGTGGACTCGTATGCCTTCATAGAAGGACCTCAGTCACGCCGGTTCTTGCGCCGGGCACGGGCCAGCAGCCCGTCGACCGTGGCATCGAGCTGCGCGAAGCCCGCGCCGGCGGCCGCCGGTTTGACCCGGAGGACGTACAGGCCCGCGGGTAGGGAGTCCAGGCGGGCGTGCATGATCTCCCGCAGGCGGCGCTTGGTCCGGTTGCGGACCACCGCGTTTCCCACGGCCTTGGATACGACGAATCCCACGCGCACAGCGTGGGATTCGTCTGCTAGATAGTGCAGCACCACGAACGGGGAACCGGAGGCGGTCCCGCGCTTGAAGGTCCGGCGGAAATCCTCACCGGACCTGACGCGATTCGCGGCGGGCAGCAAAGCCGGTCAGGCCGACAGGCTGTTGCGGCCCTTACGGCGGCGCGCGGCCAGGATCGAACGGCCGGCACGCGTGCGCATGCGCAGGCGGAAGCCGTGCGTCTTGGAGCGCTTGCGGTTGTTCGGCTGGAAAGTACGCTTCGTCATGATTCTCCCTTGTGGTATGAACGTCTGCCCTGCGCGGCGCACAGGTTCGATAGGATCCGCGGGACCGACACGAGGTCGGCCACCTGGTTCCATCCCTGCGCAGGAAGGGCCAAAAGGAAGATGACAACACTCAACGGGCCCGCAACACAGGACACTCCATATTAGGCGGTAGCGCGGGGGCCGGTCAATTCCCACAGGGTCGGCTGCCATGTGATTCACCTTCCAACCGGGTTTTCCACACGGATCCGCGCCGATCGCACCCTTTTCGGGTCCTTTTGCTGCCACTGCGAGGACTTCCCCGGCATCCTGTCCACACGTCGCATTCCCTTGTGGAAAGCGGGTTACAGCCGTTCTTCCACCGGTTTATCCCCAGATTGTGGAGAAAAACTTCCCCGTCTGGGGAAACCGGGACGGGTTACCCACAAACCGTACACAGCGGAGTGTCCATGCTGTGATTGTCTTGTCCACACGAGAGGCATCTCACCTGTGGATTCAGCCCCTCCGGGACCATCGTCCACAACCATGATCCGAACCGGTCAACACCCTGTTCACCGATGGCCAAGCCGCAGAGCCCCGGTTTTCCGGGCTAGTTCCGCAGTGAGGGGAACAATCACATGGATGTGATTTCCACAGACTTGTCCACCGGTGTGGAAATCCGGTTCCGGGTGTGGATCTCTCCACAAAGTGTGGAAAACTATGTGGAAGAACGTCCACGCAGTTGTCCACAGGATCTGCACAACCCTATTCCACTTGGAGGTCCTTTGTCCGTCCCACCGTCCGAACCCGACCTAGCGGCCGTCTGGCAGGAGGTGCGCAGCAACCTCTTCAAGGACGAATCGATCACCGCACACCAGAAGGGATTCCTGTCCCTGGCACAGCCCAAGGCCTTCGCGGGTGACCAACTGGTGGTTCTGGCGGTGCGCAACGACCTGACCAGGACCACCCTGGAGACCAGCCTGCGCGAACCTCTGGCCCGCGAGTTCGAACGGGTGCTGGGCCACCAGGTGTCGTTCGCGATCGCGGTCGAACCCGATCTGAATGTCCCGGAATCCGCCTCGGGCAGCCACACCGTGGAACACGTGCAGCCGGCCCAGTTCGGCCCCGGCTCCTACGGGGGTCGCCAGGCGCCCTCCCCCGCCTTCCCCGGCCGTCCCGAGGACTACTGGCAGGTGGAGATCCACGGTGACGAATACGGGGGTCCCGCCACCGCAACGGTCCCGGAGCCGGCACCGGCCCGCGATCCCGCTCTGGGGCGGGCACCCGCCATCGACGGGAACGGGGTTGACCAGCTCAACCCCAAGTACACCTTCGACTCCTTCGTCATCGGCGCGTCCAACCGGTTCGCCCATGCTGCGGCCTTCGCGGTGGCAGAACAGCCGGCCAAGGCATACAACCCGCTGTTCATCTACGGCGATTCGGGACTGGGCAAGACCCACCTGCTGCATGCGATCGGCCATTACGCAGCCCAGCTGTACCCCAATATCCGGGTCCGCTACGTGTCCAGCGAGGAATTCGTCAACGACTTCATCAACACGATCGGCTCGTCGACGACCTCGAACTCGCTGCGCCCGGCCTTCCAGCGCCGCTACCGTGAAGTCGACATCCTGATGATCGACGACATTCAGTTCCTACAGGGCAAGGACGCCACGGTCGAGGAGTTCTTCCATACGTTCAATGCACTGCACAACGAACACAAACAGGTCGTGATCTCCTCGGATCAGCCGCCCAAGATGCTCAAGGGCTTCGAGGAGCGTCTGCGGTCCCGCTTCGAATGGGGTCTGCTGACGGATGTGCAGCCGCCGGACTTGGAGACCCGCTTCGCCATCCTGCGCAACAAGGCCCTGGGCGAGAACCTCAAGGTGCCCGACGACGTGCTGGAGTACATCGCATCGCGGATCTCCTCGAACATCCGCGAGCTCGAGGGCGCCCTGATCCGCGTCACCGCCTTCGCGAACCTCAATTCGCAGACGATCGACGTGAGCCTGGCCGAAACGGTGCTCAAGGACTTCATCAGCCAGGACGACACTCCGGAGATCACCCCGGCGGACATCATGGGCCAGGTGGCGGGTTACTTCCACCTGACGATCGACGATCTCAAGGGCAGCAGCCGCTCACGCACCCTGACCACCGCCAGGCAGATCGCCATGTACCTGTGCCGGGAACTGACCGACCTGTCCCTGCCGAAGATCGGCCAGGAATTCGGAGGCCGCGACCACACGACGGTGATGCACGCGAACAAGAAGATCCGCACACAGATGACGGAACGGAGGGCCATCTACACGCAGGTCACGGAACTGACAAACCGCCTCAAACAGCATCATCATCTGTAGAACCGGTAGTCAACAGGTGTGGATAAACCTGTGGTTAACCCGTCCAAGCCTGGGTAGGGGTGAATGAACAGTTCCAGACCGGCCTGTGGATGACTGTGGAAGAACGATTCAACCGTCCACAGGCGTCCACACCCCGTCCTGAGATCCTCCACAGGTTTCCCACCGTGGGAAGAAGGCCGCTATCCCGCGTCATTACTGGGCAGGAGAGCTCTTCTCCACAAGTTCCACACCGGCTACGACTACTACTGATATTCCAACTCGACATTCAAGAGGGCCCGCCGCGCATTGTCCCGGGAGCCAAGGCCACCAGGGCTCCTCGAGGAGAGTGAAAAGCTCTGAGGAGCAGGAATGCGCAGTTTTGCACATGTGTATCCACCTGTGAGTCTTTGGATGAATCAGGGAGATTCATCGGATGACCTCCGCAAACCAACCCGAAAGTTGTCCGATGACTAGGGGGTCGGGAATCGTCGTACTGTCGGCTGGAGCGAAATAGGGTGTGCGTTTTTGCACGCACCTGAGAAACCAGGGCTTTTGCCGATTCCCCGGTGCGATAGGATGGGGAGTCCGCGCGCATGAGTGCGTCTGCCGCTGCAGCGCATGGGCGGCGCACAACCCTGTAGACGATGGATTTCGGGAGAGACGTGAACGCTGAGGCCGCACCGACTGTGAAGTTCAAGGTGGAACGGGACATTCTGGCCGAAGCGGTCACCTGGACCACCAAGACACTCCCCCAGCGTCCCGCCGTTCCCGTGCTCACCGGCATCCTCATCACCGCCGATCCCGCGGGTTCCGTGCACCTGGCCGTTTTCGACTACGAAGTATCGGCCCGCGCCGAAATCGCCGCCGAGGTCGAGGTGCCGGGTACCTTCCTGGTCTCCGGCAAGTTGCTCGCCGAGATCTCCCGAGCGCTGCCGGCACAGCCGGTGACCCTGGAACTGCAGGAGAACAAGGTCACGGTCAACTGCGGCTCCTCCCGCTTCACCCTGATGACGATGCCCGTCGACGAGTACCCGGCTCTGCCACAGGTCCCCGCGACCACCGGCGTGGTCGGCGCCGAGGCCTTCCAGCACGCGGTCAACCAGGTCGGCGTGGCCACGAGCAAGGACGACACCCTGCCGATCCTGACCAGCGTGCGGATGGAGATCACCGGCAACACCGTGACCCTGCTGGCGACCGACCGCTACCGCCTGGCGGTCCGCGAATTCATGTGGAATCCCAAGGCCGCTGATTTCGAGGCCAACGCCCTGGTGCGCGGGAAGACGCTGACGGATGCCGCCAAGGCCATGGGCGGGGACATCCAGATCGCGCTGGCGGAATCCGGTGGCAAGGACATGCTGGCGATTTCCTCGAACGGCCGGGTCATGACCTCACTGCTGGTCGAGGGCGATTACCCGAAGGTGCGCTCACTGTTCCCCAAAGAGGCCTCGATCTCCGCGATCCTGGAGACCTCCGCCCTGCGCGAGGCCGTGCGGCGCGTCTCCCTGGTCGCCGAGCGCAACACCCCCATCCGCTTCGAATTCGCCGACGGCGCGCTGACCCTGCGGGCCGGCCAGGGCGATGACGCCCAGGCCTCGGAGGCGCTGCCGGCGACGATCGACGGGGAGAACATCACCACAGGCTTCAACCCGCACTTCATCGCCGACGGACTGGCCCAGATCGATACGCCCTTCGTGCGGTTCTCGTTGACGGAACCGAAGAAGCCCGTCGTCATCACCGGCCAGCAGGAGCTCGACGGCGAATACGATTCCACCTATCGGTACCTGCTCATGCCGATCATCCGCTTCTGACCGGGCACTGACCCGGGTAGGGTCGCTAGCGCTATGTGGGTATCCAAACTGGCCCTGCACGACTTCCGGTCGTATGAGCACCTCGAACTCGATCTGCGCCCCGGCGTGACGACGTTCGTCGCGCCCAACGGCTGGGGCAAGACCAATCTCGTCGAGGCGCTGGGCTATGTCTCGACCCTGCGCTCCCATCGGGTGGCCAATGATGTGCCGCTGGTGCGCGTCGGATGCGAATCCGGTGTCGTGTCGCTGCTGGCCCACCGCGGCCCGCGTTCGGTCACCCTCGACATCACGATCAAGGCCAAGGGCGCCAACCGGGCCAGGATCAACCGGCAGCCCGTGCGCACCCGCGACGTCCTGGGCCTGCTGCCCACCGTCGTCTTCGCCCCGGAGGATCTGGACCTGGTCAAGGGGGATCCGGCAGGGCGGCGCGACTTCCTCGACACCCTGCTGGTCCAGGGAGCGCCGCGCTATGCCGCTGTGCTCAGCGATTTCGACCGGGCCCTCAAACAGCGCAACGCCCTGCTCAAAAGCCTGAAGAACCGGCCCGACCCCGCACTGGAATCGACCCTGGACATCTGGGATAGGGCCTTCGCCCAGGCCGCCGCACAATTGGTGATGGGGCGGCGGAACCTGGTGGAGCGCCTGGCTGCGCCCCTGACCAGGGACTTCAAGGCCGTGGCCCTGGACGCCCGGCCCGAGCGCCAGGACGCTGCGGCGCGCTACACCAGCCGGATCGACTACACGGGGCTGGACACCACCGCCGGGTACGAGGACGCGATCGTCGAGGCCGTGGCCTCCCGGCGGAGCAAGGAGATCGACCGGGGCCTGACTCTGGTGGGACCGCAGCGCGACGATGTCGAACTACTCATCGGCGGCGTGCCGGCCAAGGGCTATGCCAGCCACGGCGAGAGCTGGTCCCTGGCCCTGGCCCTGCGGCTGGCCGGGTGGCAGGTGCTGCGCGATGACGCCGGCGACGAGGACGGGCAACCGGTGCTGGTGCTCGACGATGTGTTCGCCGAACTGGATGCGGGTCGGCGCACCCGGCTGGCCCAGATGGTCGCCGGTGCCCAGCAGGTGCTCATCACCGCCGCGGTGGCCGCCGACATCCCGGAGAACCTGGCCGGCGCCCGGATCGACCTGTCCGCCGCGGATGCGGGGACGGCATGACCGCACAGGACGAACCGCCCCTGGCCGCGCTCGAGGCCCTCGACCGGGTCAGGCGGATGGGTGAGGGTTCGCGCCCCGGTTACTCCGGCAGTTTCCGCCGGACTCCGCGCGGCATCCGCGAACCCCAGTACTCCGGGGCGGGCGCCGATGCCAGGGATCCGCGGAAACTGGCGGACGACCTGGCCGTGCTGACCCGCGATTACGGTTGGCGGACCCAGTTGGATGTGGGGATGCTGCTGGGCTCCTGGCCGCGCCTGGTGGGCCCCGAGGTGGCCGAGCACTGCGAACCGGTGAAGATCGACCCGCCCAAGCTGACGGTGCGCGCGAGCTCGACGACCTGGGCCACCCAGCTGAAGATCATGACGTTCTCCCTGTTGGACCGCCTCGAACGCGAACTGGGACACCGGGTGATCGACGATATCGAGATCCTGGGGCCGAAGCAGAAGTCGTGGAGTCATGGGCGCCGTTCCATCAAGGGCCGGGGGCCCCGCGACACCTATGGCTAGTCCCCTGCACCCAACTCCCCCGGGTGGCCTCCTCGGCCTCCTGCCAGGCCCGGCTGTGAAGATGGTGTTCATGGAAGAGATCCCCGGCCGTCTGCTGACCGTCCTGACCTCCCCCACCCCCGCCCCGGCCGCTCCGCAGGCGCTCCTGGTGACCGCCGGGATAGTCCTGGCGCTGGTGGTGGTGCCCCCGCTGTGGCGCTATGCGGGGCTCGTGGTCACGGTGGTCCACGAACTGGGCCACGGGCTCACGGGCCTGCTGCGCGGGCGGCGCCGGGTGGCGATCCGGGTCTCCGGTGACCATTCGGGCCTGACCAGCTCGCGCGGCACCGCGGCCAGCGCACCGTTCTCCACCTTCTGGGGCTATCCGGCGCCGGCCGTGGTGGGCGCGCTGTTCATCACCGCCGCCTGCTTCGGGCGTGCCGGCCTGGCCCTGGTGCTCGGCGGCGCACTGCTCCTGGTCTGCCTGGTGTTCATGCGCGGCTTCCTGGCCATCGCGCTCGACGTGCTGGTCGTGGCCGCGGCCTGTCTGGCAGCGCTTTACGTGCCCGGCGTCCTGCTGGGGTACGTGGTGGGAGGCCTGGGACTGTTCCTGTTGGTGGGCGCCTACCGGGGACTGGGGAACCTGCTGGCAGCGCACCGGCGCCGGGACCTGGCATCCTCGGACGCGGCGATCCTGGCACAGGCCACCGGGGTGCCCGCCTGGCTGTGGATCGTGCTCATGGCCCTGGTCCTGCTGGCGGCGACCTCGGTTTCGGCCCGACTCGTGTGGAATATGCTCACCATCTGATTCCGAGCCCGGGAGTCGGAACTGCGGAAACCGCCACAGGCGCCATTTTCCTCCCGTCGGATGAGCTGGGGTACGTCCGAGGACGGAAAAGTCGCGAAAAACGGCTTCCAGGGCGTGCTGAAGGCGAATTCCAGGGCAGGACTTGGTAGAATTGAACGTGATTGTGCCAGTTTGTCCGCATTCTAACGAGGAGTTCCATGGCTGCCGAGGAATCCCAGCATTACGACGCCAGTGATATCACCGTCCTGGAAGGACTGGAGGCGGTCCGCAAACGCCCCGGCATGTACATCGGTTCGACCTCCGAACGCGGTCTGCACCACCTGGTCTACGAGATCGTCGACAACTCGGTCGACGAGGCACTCGCCGGCTACAACGACACCATCGAGGTGACGATCCTGGCCGACGGTGGCCTGCGGGTGGTCGACCACGGCCGTGGCATCCCCGTGGAGATGCACCCGAAGGAGGGCAAGTCCACCCTGGAGGTCGTGCTGACCGTGCTGCACGCCGGTGGCAAGTTCGGCGGTGGCGGCTATGCGGTCTCCGGTGGTCTGCACGGTGTCGGTTCCTCCGTGGTCAACGCCCTGTCCGAACGCCTGGACGCGGAGATCCACCGCGACGGCTATGTGTGGCGGCAGAGCTACCGCCGCGGCGCACCCACGGCACCGGTTGAAAAGGGCGAGGCGACGGACACCTCGGGTACCGTCATCACCTTCTGGCCGGACCCGGAGATCTTCGAAACGGTCGTCTTCAACTTCGAGACCGTGCGCCAGCGGATGCAGCAGACGGCCTTCCTGAACAAGGGCCTGATGATCACCCTGCGCGATGAGCGCAAGCCGGAGATCGACGACGACGACGTGCAGGTGACCGATGCGGACGAGGACGCGCCGTTCAAACCGCGCGAGGTCAAGTACCACTACGAGAACGGCCTGCTGGACTACGTCAAGTACCTCAACAGCACCAAGAAGACGGAGATCGTCAACGACGACATCATCGCCTTCGAGGCCGAGGACACCGACCAGATGATCGCGCTGGAAGTCGCGATGCAGTGGACCACCTCCTACAGCGAGTCCGTGCACAGCTACGCCAACTCGGTCAACACGCACGAGGGCGGCACCCACGAGGAGGGCTTCCGCACCGCGCTGACCAGCCTGCTGAACTCCTACGCCCGCGATCAGAAGCTGCTGCGGGAGAAGGACCAGAACCTCACGGGCGAGGACGTGCGCGAGGGCCTGACCGCCGTCATCTCCATCAAACTGGGCGAACCCCAGTTCGAGGGCCAGACGAAGACCAAGCTGGGCAACTCCGAGGCCAAGGGCTATGTGCAGAAGGTCGTGCGCGACGAACTGGGCCACTGGCTGGAATCCAATCCGAACCAGGCCAAGGAGGTCGTGCGCAAGGCGATCCAGGCCTCGCAGGCCAGGATGGCGGCCCGCAAGGCGCGCGAGGCGACCCGCCGCAAGGGCCTGCTGGAGTCCTCGGGCATGCCGGGCAAGCTCAAGGACTGCCAGTCCAAGGACCCGACGATCTCCGAGATCTTCATGGTCGAGGGCGACTCGGCCGGTGGTTCGGCCGTGCAGGGCCGCAATCCGATCACGCAGGCGATCCTGCCGCTGCGCGGCAAGATCCTCAACGTGGAGAAGGCGCGCCTGGACCGGGCCCTGTCCAATATGGAGGTCCAGTCGATGATCACGGCCTTCGGCACGGGGATCGGCGAGGAATACGACGAATCCAAGCTGCGCTACCACAAGATCGTGCTGATGGCCGATGCCGATGTCGACGGCCAGCACATCACGACCCTGCTGCTGACGCTGATCTTCCGGTACATGAAGCCGCTGATCGAACACGGCTACGTCTACCTGGCGACCCCGCCGCTGTACCGCCTGAAGTGGTCGAATGCCCCGCACGACTACGCCTACACCGATGCCGAACGCGACCGGATGCTGGCCGAGGGCCGCGCGGCGGGCAAGCGGCTGCCGAAGGACCAGGCGATCCAGCGCTACAAGGGTCTGGGCGAGATGAACTACCACGAACTGTGGGAGACGACGATGGATCCCGAACACCGGCTGCTCAAACAGGTCACCCTGGACGATGCGATGGCCGCCGACGAGATCTTCACCGTGCTCATGGGCGACGACGTGGATTCGCGCAAGCGCTTCATCCAGCAGAACGCGAAGGACGTCCGCTTCCTGGACATCTGACGGATATCCGACTTCTTAGACTTTCCTACTTCACGAAGGGGACCAGGCACACGTGGCTGACGAAACCGATAACAATCAGACCGATCCGCTCGACGGCGCGGCCGAACCGACCGCGGAGGAGGTGGCGGCCGGCGCCATCGCCCAGCGGATCGACCAGGTCGATCTGAACCTGGAGATGCAGCGGTCCTATCTGGACTATGCGATGAGCGTCATCGTGGGCCGTGCGCTGCCGGACGTGCGCGACGGTCTCAAGCCCGTGCACCGGCGCGTGCTCTACGCGATGTACGACGGCGGCTACCGCCCCGACCGCAGCTTCAACAAGTGCTCGCGCGTGGTCGGCGATGTGATGGGCCAGTACCACCCGCACGGCGACTCGGCGATCTACGACGCCCTGGTCCGCCTGGTCCAGCCGTGGACCATGCGCTACCCGCTGGTGTCCGGGCAGGGCAACTTCGGTTCCGCCGGCGACGACGGCGCTGCCGCACCCCGGTACACAGAGTGCAAGATGGCGCCCCTGGCCCTGGAGATGGTCAGGGACATCGAAGAGGAGACCGTCGACTTCCAGGACAACTACGACGGGCGCAACCAGGAGCCCGTCTACCTGCCCAGCCGGTTCCCGAACCTGCTGGTCAACGGCTCCAACGGCATCGCCGTGGGCATGGCAACGAACATCCCGCCGCACAATCTGCGGGAGGTCTCCGCCGGTGCGCAGTGGCTGCTGAGCCACCCCGAGGCCACGAAGGACGAAACGCTCGAGGCCCTGTTGGGCATCATCAAGGGCCCCGACTTCCCCGGCGGCGCGACCATTCTGGGCCGCAAGGGCATCGAGGACGCCTACCGGACCGGCCGCGGCTCCATCACCCAGCGCGCGGTGGTCAACGTCGAGGAGATCCAGGGGCGGACCTGCCTGGTCGTGACCGAGCTGCCGTATATGGTCAACCCCGACCGGCTGGCCGCGAAGATCGCCGGCTACGTCAAGGACGGCAAGGTCGGCGGGATCGCCGATCTGCGCGATGAGTCCTCCGGCCGCACCGGCCAGCGCCTGGTCATCGTGCTCAAGCGCGACGCCGTGGCCAAGGTCGTGCTGAACAACCTGTACAAGCACACCGATCTGCAGCAGAACTTCTCCGCGAACATGCTGGCCCTGGTCGACAATGTGCCGCGCACCCTGTCGATCGACGCCTTCCTGCGCCTGTGGGTCAAGCACCAGATCGACGTCATCGTGCGCCGCACCCGGTTCCGCCTGCGCAAGGCAGAGGAACGCGCCCACATCCTGCGCGGCTACCTCAAGGCGCTGTCCGCCCTGGACGCGGTGATCGCCCTGATCAGGCGCTCGCCGTCGTCCGAGGAGGCGCGCACCGGCCTGATGGAGCTGCTGGAGGTCGACGAGGTCCAGGCCAATGCGATCCTGGACCTGCAGCTGCGCCGCCTGGCGGCCCTCGAGCGTCAGAAGATCGAGGAGGAGGCCGCCCGGATCGAGGAGCAGATCCGCGAGTACAACTACATTCTGGGCACCCCCGCCCGGCAGCGCGAGATCGTCTCCGAAGAGCTCGCCACGATCGTCGACAAGTACGGCGACGACCGCCGCACCCGCATCATCGCGGGCTTCGACGGTGATATGTCGATGGAGGACCTGATCCCTGAGGAGGAGGTCGTCGTCACGATCTCCCGCGGTGGCTACGCCAAGCGCACGCAGTCGGCGCTCTACCGCGCCCAGCACCGCGGCGGCAAGGGCATCACGGGCGCCAAGCTGCGCGGTGACGATGTGATCGAGCACTTCTTCGTCACCAGCACGCACAACTGGCTGCTGTTCTTCACCAACACCGGCCGGGTCTACCGTGCCAAGGCCTATGAGCTGCCGGAGGGCTCGCGCGACGCCAAGGGCCAGCACGTGGCTAATCTGTTGGCACTGCAGCCCGGCGAGACGATCGCCCAGGTGCTGTCCATCCCGGACTACGAGGCCGCGGCCTATCTGGTGCTGGCCACCAAGTCCGGCCTGGTGAAGAAGACGCGCCTGAGCGAATACGATTCGAACCGCTCCGGCGGTGTGATCGGCATCAATCTGCGCGAGGACGCCGACGGCAATCCCGACGAGCTGGTCTCCGCGCGGATCGTCGAACCCACCGACCACCTGCTGTTGATCAGCCGTGGCGGGATGTCGATCCGCTTCGCCGCAGACGACGAGGCGATCCGGCCCACCGGCCGTGCCACCTCGGGCGTGACGGGTATGAAGTTCAAGGACGACGATGCGCTGTTGGCGATGGACGTCATCACGCCGGGCACCTATGTGTTCGTGGTGACCGAGGGCGGATACGCCAAGCGCACCCCGGTCGAGGAGTACCGGGTGCAGGGCCGCGGCGGTTACGGCATCAAGGTCGCCAAGCTCAACGACGAACGCGGCGGCCTGGCCGGCGGTCTGATCGTCGAGGACGGCGAGGAGGTTCTGGTCGTGATGGAGCGCGGCAAGGTCGTGCGCTCGTCCATCGACGAGGTCCCCGCCAAGGGCCGCAACACGATGGGCGTGGTCTTCGCCAAGCCGGGCAAGAAGGACCGGATCCTGGCAGTCACCCGTGGGCCCGAGGTCGACGGCGAAGTCGAAGGGGCCGAAGAAGTCGAAGGGGCCGAGGCCGCAGCCGGTGTCGAGGGCTCCGCAGCAGTGTCCGAGGAGGCTCCCGAAGCGGTCCAGGCCGATCGGGTAGCCTTGGACCCGACCAGCGGAGAGACCGCCGACGAGACCGCGGAGGGTGAAGAGCAGTGAGCGAAGGCGAAACCAAACCGGGCAAGATCATCCGGACCTCGTCCGGCAAGGGGACGCGATTGACCGCGGGCTCCGGAGATTCGGACAAGCCCGCACCGGACGCCTCTGCAGGTGCCTCCCCCGCCGCCCCTGACGGCGCGAAGTCCGAGTCCAAGTCCGGGGCTCCTGCCGCCTCCGGCTCTACGGCCCCTGGCTCCGCGGCCGGTTCCGCCGGCGCCGCCGCGGCATCAACAGGCAATGCACCCACGGCGCAGGCGGCCACCTCGCAGTCGTCAGGGGCCTCAACGTCCGATGCACAGTCATCCGGGGGCGCGGCCTCCGGCGCCCAGACCGCGGGAGGACAAGCCGCCGGCAGCCAAGCGCAGGGGAATTCCGGGGCCTCGGCATCCGATTCGGCAACGGGTAGGAAGGCCAGCTCCGGTGTGCGCCTGGGCAGCCCTGATAAGGCGCGCCCCGGGCAGAGCACCGGTGGTTCCGCGAGCGGGACGCCGGCGAATTCCGCCGGATACGGCCAGACCGGGAACGGGCAGGGCTCGGCACCGCAGGCGGCCGGCGGGGCCGACGCGACCTCGGTGCTCCCCGCCACGGGAAGTGCCGCGCCGGCAACGGCTACGGTCGCGGCCCCCGCGGTGGCCTCGCCCGGGGCTGCGACGAGCAGCGCGACCCAGACCAGCAGCCCCCGTGAGGATGTGTTCGCAACCGGTGCCGGGACCCCGTCTTCGACGGTTGGCACCGGCGCACCCGCGCGGGACTCCGGCAAGGGATCGGGGAAGAAGGGCAAGAAGCGCAAGGGCCCGCGGACCGTGCGACTGACGGTGGCGAACGTCGATCCGTGGTCGGTCATGAAGATGAGCTTCCTGCTGTCGCTGGCGATCGGCATCGTGGTCGTCGTGGCGTCGTTGGTGCTGTGGTTCGTCCTGTCGGCCACCGGCACGCTGGACAGTCTGCAGGGCGCACTGAGCGAGATCGCCGGTTCAGAATCGGCCGATTCGCTCATCGCACTGTTCGGGCTGGGGCGCGTGATGTCGTTCGCCGTGATCATCTCCGTGATCAACATCGTGCTGTTGACCGCGCTGGCGACGCTGTTCGCCTTCCTGTACAACCTTGCGGCATCGATCGTGGGCGGCTTCCATTTGACGCTGACCGACGACTGATTCCATTCCGCCGAGGGCCCCGATCGTGGATCGGGGCCCGCGGCGCATTAGGGTGGGGTGCTGTCGAGTCGTGTGCGCAGTCGCGGAGCGGCTTCTGAAGCGGCGTTCCATCGTGTGATGGAAGACTCATCGAGTCGATTTTGCATGTGCTGTCCTGTCGTATAGAGTTATATCTCGGTTGACCCGATAAGGGCCTTTAGCTCAGGCGGTTAGAGCGCTTCGCTGATAACGAAGAGGTCGGAGGTTCAAGTCCTCCAAGGCCCACGGAAACCACGGTGAACGGAGTCTCGTTGAAGAAGTGGTTTTCGATTGCAGGAGTTCTGACAGTCGTCGTCGGAACGGTGCTCGGTTTGAGAAATCGCCGGCAACGCGATCATCGAAGATGGTCCGACTACACTGATTCTGTGTAGAATGGACATCCCTGGGGGTATGGCGCAATTGGTAGCGCACCTGCTTTGCAAGCAGGGGGTTAGGGGTTCGAGTCCCCTTACCTCCACTCGAGTACATTGAGACAGCACTCGTAAGAAGAGGCCCGGAATCATTGAGATTCCGGGCCTCTTCGCTGTCCAGTATGAGCGGCCGGGGCTGATCGTGTACACACGTTCCTGCCGATAACCCGGGGTGTGGTGATTTGAAAATGATAGCTTATTTATATGAATGTCTTCAGGGTTCGGTTGGAGTGGACGATCCGGTGCCATATCGCCTTGACGATCGTCATGGTGGTGGTGCTGCTTGCCGGAGGAATCTGGGGCGCACTCCGTCCGCATCCACCGCCGCATGCTGCAGCCTCCATTGAACTACACGACGAAGCAGAGATCCTGAATCACGAGGATCTCTCCAAAGAGTTGGCCACTGCTCGCTTCTACCATCCGGGGCTTCGTCTGGTGGTCTGGACACACTGGGACCAGCATGGTGTCAAGGATGATCGGCTTCTCGACGAGACCTGGAAATGGGCGCAGGCACATCCCGAACTCCATCTGACGGATAGAGCGGACGAATCGGCAGAGCCGCGCTGGGCCGATGACTTCATACTCGTGAGCCTCTCTGCGCAGAAGGGCAAAGAGGGTTCAATGGATTCGAAACATACGCGGTATGCTGCCGGCACCGTGTTCGGTGGCAATCTGGACTACAACCAGCTGGCGTATCACCAGAGTTCGATCCTCCATGAGACGTCCGCACATTCGGGGAAGTCCGGTTCGAGGAGTTCTGCGCCGTATGCTGGGTCTCTTGAACGGCTGGACAAGGGCGAATGGGGTGATGGTGTCGCCGGCATCGTCGAGGCGGCATCGTGGCTGATCGACAGGCCGAAACTGCAGACGTTTAGAGATCACGTTGCCACTCCGTTCTTGACGGTGGGCATCATCTGGCCGATTCTCGGGGCACTCCCCCTGCTGCTCCTGGCTACCCTGGGTAAATCCGTCCGAGGCGATCGCCAAAGACTGCGGAGTATCGAGTTACAACTATCCCGCGCTGAACCATCCGATCATGAGCTGCCGACACAGCGTGAGCGGCTTCTGAACACGGCACATGACCGACTGGCGGTGCTGGACCGGCGCACCATCTTCACGACGTTCGTGTTCTTCACCAAGCTGTCCGATCAGGCGAACGCTTTCAGCGACGCTGTTGATGAACTTGAACAATTTGCCCGTGACCACGGTACGTCCGGATGGTAGCGTAAATTACATGATCAAGTTAAGTAGTGTGCTGCTCGGGGACATCGCGGATGGCTGATGAGAATCCGTTCGGGAAGATGTCGGACTTCGAAGAGGAGTCCCCCGGCGGTAAGTGGATTCTGCCGATCATCGCGTTTGGCTTCAGCGCCATCATGTTCGTGTTCGGGGCGCTTTTCGGCTACTACGGCCAACATGATGCCGCGACCCTGACCGCCACGGCCACCGCTACGGTGAAGGGCGATCCGCACGAAAGGTCTGTGTCGGACTGCAATGGTAGTGGGCACAGCTGCAGTAGGAAATACTACTGCTCGTTCCAGTACGTCTTCCCTGCGCCGATGGGTGGAGAAGGCCACGGAGAGTACGAGGATGACGACGAATGCGGGGATGAACAGGCCAACGGAGCGCAGCGCCAGGTCTTCTTCAACCCGGAGGATATAACCGAATCCTCGTTGCGTGACCCGAGTTCCCTGATGGACAGGTATGGGTGGATCCTCTTCGTCTTCCTCGGGATCTTTGTTCTTGGCGTGGGGGTGAAGAGCCTCCCGAGGCGCCGGAAAACCGATGAGTCCAAATAGACCGTGGCTTCATGACGATGCTCCCGTGGCCTGGTGGAACGGGTCGACGACCGGTGTCGGGTGTACTCGCCCGAGGACGCGGACACGTGGTGTTATGACCGGGCGGTGGCCTACTCGGACAGATCGACGTCGAGATGGAACCGGGTGGGATTGTTCGTTGCATCTGTCATACGATCCAGCCTAACCAAGCTGAATCCGGCATAAAAAGCCCCCGTGCGGCATCGTGCCGAATTCTCGTCAGCCAGGTTCATGATCTTTCGCGCGTGAGCTCGAAGATCGCCGGCTTGGCGGAGGAGGCTGCGCCGAGATACTTGATTTCCCCGTTGTTCTTCGTGAGACGGAACGCTTCCACGGCACTCTTATACCGCACCTTGTCTGCACCGTCGACCAGCTTCAAACGAATCGTCTCATCGACAGGGGCAATGGCGTTCGTCTATCGTCCTACACCTGTGAGTATGGACTTGACCACGGCAGGGACCATTTCCGCCGTGCCCAACCCAGATCAGGACCGGGATAATAGCGCCAGGGACACACTCACCGATGCGCGTAGTAGTAGTCGAGGAGGCGGAAACCGGCAGTGTTCTGGACCCTATCGTCGCCGACTTTCGCAACTGTAGCGGCATAGTAGAAATCAGCGGCACGGTTCGTATAGGTCTGCAGCACCTTCAGCCGGACCAAGCGGCTGGCTGAAGGTTTGTAAAGAGGTTTGCCCACGGCCCGGACTTCCCATAGACCTGCCGGATCGTGCACTGCGTCGCCAGGCACAGTGCCGATGAAGGACACCATGGTTTTCACAGTCGAACACGCATTGCTTTGGCCGGAATCAACGTCCTCGATCTTCTGAGCTAGGACGGTGACATCGGAGACGTCCTGTGCGCTGAAGTGGTAGCCGGTTTTGTTCGTCGTCAGTACAAGCAGTGCGCGCTTCGTATCGAAGGGCACGTTGTAGTTGGGATGAGCCACGGTGTCCATATCGGGGTTGCCTTGGAATGTGGGGATGAGCGCTACGTTGACATCCCCAGCATCGGCAGTTTTAAGGTCCTCGGCCTGAGCCCCCGGACACCGCCCCGGGTACGGCGACGGCGCGTCTGTTGCCACGATGGTTTTCGATTCCGCCTCATGATCGGCACCCGTGCAGGAGGTCG
The DNA here is from genome assembly GCF_024580675.1 of Brevibacterium sp. 50QC2O2. NCBI lineage: Bacteria > Bacillati > Actinomycetota > Actinomycetes > Micrococcales > Brevibacteriaceae > Brevibacterium > Brevibacterium sp. 50QC2O2. The sequence continues at coordinate 22,001 of NZ_JANIJZ010000017.1, read as the reverse complement.
ACAGAGTGGACAACGCCACTACCAGGGCCGGACCTAAAACGAATCGGTTCCTCATGGTGGTCGCTATCTTCTTCCCTTTTGACTCCGGTTCGGCACTCGGTCGCCGGGCCCTGGGCACAATGGGCCTCAGGTTGCAGTGTGGGAGGAGATGACACCGTGGCGACTCAGCCGGCATATCTTCATTGGCCGGCACCATCATCGTATCGCCGGTCGCGGCTCGGGTCCGGATCGCCTACAGCCCTATGATGGGAACGATGATCCCGGGTCATCCGGGCCGAACCGCCAACACCAAGGACAGCACCACCAACACCGGCACGGCCACCAACAGGGTGAGGAAGACGGTGTCACGGGCCAACACCGTGGCCTGCGGGTAGCGCTGGGAGTAGACGTAGACGTTCTGCGCCGTCGGCAGGGCCGAACAGAGCACCGGGGCCAGGGCTTCGGGCCCGGACAGGCCGAAGACGAACAGGGCGGTCAGCGCCGCCACCGTCGGTGCGATCACAGCCTTGAGTATCACCGCGGTCAGGATCCCGGCGGTGTCGCCCCCGGTGAAGGGCCGACCGTTCCCGCGCAGGGACATGCCGAAGGCCAGCAGCATGAGCGGTACCGTCGCCTGCCCCACCAGGTGGAACGGTTCCAGCACAGGGTCCGGCAGGCGGGCTCCGAGCCCGGTGGCACTGACCACCACTCCCGCCAGCGAGGCGACGACCACCGGATTGCGCAATGGCCGCAGCACCCTGCCCCACAGGCCCCGGCCGGTGCCGGTGCACACGTCGAGGACCGCCAGAGTCAGTGGGGCGACAAAGACCAGCTGGAACAGCAGAACGGGCGGGATGATGTCCGCGCTGCCCAATACATAGGTCGCGATTGGCAGTCCCAGATTGGCGGCGTTGACGTAGCTGGAGGCCAGTGCGCCGATCAGGGCCCGCTGCACTCCCCAGCGGGCGAGGGCCGACACCAGAATGAAGATCGTCATCACCGTCAGCGAGGCGATGACGACGACCAGCACATCGGGCCTCACCAGCTCGGCTAAGTGGGAGGTGGCCAGGGTGGAGAACATGAAGGCGGGGAAGGCCAGGTTGAAGGCGGTGCGGGACAGGACCCGCTCGCCCTGTTCGCCCAGGAAGCCGATCCGATCCACGATATAGCCGGCCGCGATAATGCTGCCGACGATCGCGAACCCTGTGAGAACACCATTCATGGGTTCATCCTCTCCCCCGCCGGCGACGCAGTGCGATGGCTCCGGTGACCAGGCCGTAGATGCCCAGCGCTGCACCCGGAATGACGAACATCCACAGGCCCAGCCAGCGGTTGGAACCGGCATTGGGATCATTGATGCCGTTGTCGCCGGGATCGTGTGGATCGTAGAAGATGGTCCGTTGGGCGCCCGCCACATCTGCGGTATCGCATTCATTGCGGTCGGAGGCATTGCCGGTTATGACGTCATCGGACCCGATGGGTGTGAACTGATAGTCGAAATGGCACTCGTACTTGGTATTGCACGAACCCCGTTTGCAGTGTCCACTGGTTGTTTTCTCCTCCTGCGCCCCGTCCAGGACAATGGCGGTGGTCTGGGTGTTGCGGTGCGATGCGTCCTGCCGGGCTATGGATTGCATCAACAGTCCGGGTAGCAGCAGTGCCAAGCCCACACACAGCCACATGATCGGCAACCCCAGACCTGCGGCCTTTGGAGACATCGACACCCCTTTTGGATTACCTGTTTATGCAATTCGGGTCAGTGCTCATGCTGGTACACATGTAGGTGTTTGTCCAGTTGCGCGAAGAAGGGCCCCGCGAGTGTAACCTCACGGGGCCCCGGGGCACGATTTCGTGCGGTGGGCGCTCACTCGCGGTGGCCTCGACCCCGCGAGTGAACGGACTCCTACATGTGTCGGCCTATCGGTTCGTCGGTTTTCAGACCGCGGCCGGGGCGCCGGGGCCCACCGGGATTCCGATGAGGTACCAGATGAGGAAGAACGCGACCCAGACGACCCAGATGACGACCGACAGGGGGATCGTGAAGGACGCCAGGGTGCCGATTCCCGCCTTCTTCTTGTACTGCTGCATGAAGCCCAGGGCCATGACGAAGTACGGGCTCATCGGAGTCACACAGTTCGTCACCGAATCCGCGATGCGGTAGGCGGCCTGCGTGACCTCGGGACTGATGTGCAGCAGCATGAGCATCGGGATGAACACGGGAGCGGCCAATGCCCACAGTGCCGAACCGCTGGTGATGAAGAAGTTCATAATCGTGACGATCACGATGATGCCCAGCAGGATCGCCCAGGCCGGAGCGTTGATCTTGGCCAACATGTCCGAACCCGAAATGGCCAGGACCTCGCCCATCTTGGTCCACTTGAAGTAGGCCAGGAACTGTGAGATGGCGAAGAACAACACCAGGATCGGGGCGAGGGACTTCACGCCCTCGATCATGCCGGTGATGATTTCCGTGGGCTTGGTGAAGTTGCCGCTGACGAACCCGTAGACGGCACCCAACAGGGCGAAGAAGAAGCCCAGAATGAACGCCATACCGGTGAACACCACGGAATTGAGGATGCCCGCGTCCTCGCCGCGCAGGGGCGAGGTGTGCGGGATCAGAGCCGCGATCAGACCCAGGATGAACAGCACGGCGACGATCCCCGTCACGTTCAGCGCCTTCCGGTCCTTGGCCGTGCCCTCCAGCTTGGCCCGGTCGTCGGAGCTCAGTTCGGCCAGATCATCGTCGGTGGTCAGGTGTGGGTGCCGGGCCAGGACGGTTTCGGTGACGAGTGTGATGACCACGGCGATGAGGATCGAGGATGCGAGCCCGAAGAAGTAGTTCGAGACCGGCGAAACGAAGTAGTCCGGGTCGATCGTATGCGCCGCGGCCGTGGAAATGCCCGAGAGCAGCACATCGGTCGAGGTCAGTGACGGCGATGCGTCATAGCCGGCGGAGATGGCGACATAGGTGACGACGATGCCCAACAGCGGACTGCGCCCGGCTGCCCGGAAGATCAACGCGCCTAACGGGATCATCGTGACGTAGGCGGCATCACCGGCCACGTGGCTGACCATCGCCGCAATGACCAGTGCGAACGTCAGGAAGCGGGCGGGGACCCGGGCGACCATGCGGTGGAGCAGGGAGTCGATCAGACCGGAGCGCTGCGCCACCGAAATGCCCAACAGCACGGTGATGATGGTGGCCAGGGGCGGGAACGTGGCATAGTTCGTCACCGCATCGCCGATGATCGTCTGCAGACCGTCGGCACTGATCAGGGACTGCACGGCCACGGTCTTACCGGTGGCCGGATTGACCGCGGAGACCCCGATGCCGGCCAGGATCGCGCTGAGCACGATGACGCAGGCGGCCAGGATCCAGAACAGCCAGAACGGGTGGGGGATCTTGTTGCCGACGCGTTCGATCACGTCGAAGGTCTTCAACATCCCCTTCATCCGCGATGTTTCGGGGGCTGACGCGTTCGCGCTGCTCACTACTGCCTACTTCCAAAAAAGTTGAGGAGGGGTCGAAACAACCCTAGATCACGGGAGCGGGCTCATATGAAATGCCCCTCACCGGGCCCCTCAGCGTCCCGGGGTGATGAGGCCGGACTCGTAGGCGCGAATGACCAGCTGTGCGCGATCGCGGGCGGCCAGCTTGTTCAACAGCCGACTGACATAGGTGCGCGCGGTGGCCGGGCTGATGTACAGGCTCGCGCCGATCTCGGCATTGGACTCGCCCATCCCCACGTGCAGGAGGACCTGGCGCTCGCGCTCGGTCAGCTCGGCCAGCAGGTCCGGGCGGTTCACAACATCCGGTCGTGCGGCCAGCATCCCCATGACCTTCCCGGTGATCGAAGGCGACAGCAGTGCATCGCCCTGGGCGGCCGCGCGGACGGCCGCGCGCAGTTCGGCCGGCGCGATGTCCTTGAGCAGGTATCCGCCGGCCCCCGCGCGAATCGCCGCGAGCACGTTCTCGTCCTCGTCGAAGGTGGTCAACACGACCACATGGACCCCGGCCAGTTCCGGATCGGCCATGATCTGCGCGGTGGCACTGATCCCGTCGAGCCCCGGCATCCGGATGTCCATGAGCACGACATCGGGCCGATACTCCTTGACCGCCCTCAGCCCGGCGCGCCCATCGGCGGCCTCGGCGACGATGCGGATGTCACCGTCGTGCTCGGCCAGGGCGCGCAGCCCCATCCGGACGAGTTCCTGATCGTCGACCAGTACCAGATCGATCATGGCAGCCGCGCGGGAATCGTAGCCGCGACCGAGAAACCCGTGGCTGTGGCGCTCGCGGACAGGGTCCCACCGAGTAGTTCGACCCGCTCGGTCATCCCGGCGATGCCATAGCCCGGCCGAGGCTCCGGTTGAGTATCGGCGGGACGACCGTCCGCGGACCGGGCACTGCCCGACTCAGCATCGCCGGACACAGCATCGTTGGCCACGGCACCGCCCAGCCCGGCAGCGGCCGAGGCCCCCGACCTTCCGCGGCCGTCGTCGGTGATGCTCAGGCACAGTGCGGGCCCGTTGAGTGCGGCGCCGATGTGCGCCCGGGAGGCATGGGCGTGGCGGATGATATTCGTGATCGACTCCTGAATGACTCGAAAGGCGGCGGCATCCACCGATTCGGATAGCTCGGCGGGGGTGACTTCGATGTCGGCCGTCACCTGCAGGCCGGATGCCCTGGCGGTCTCCATCAACTCGGCGATGTTCGACAGCGATCGGGGGCTCCTGGCCTCGGCCTCGTCGGTGCGCAGAATGCGGACCATGGCGCGCAGTTCCTGCAGGGAGCGGCGGCAGGTGGCCCGGACCTGTTCGAGTGCGCGTGCCGCGGCGGTATCGTCGTGGCCGATCGCCTCGGCGGCAACGCCGGTGTGCAGGGAGATGATGGACAGGCTGTGGCCCACGGTGTCGTGCAGTTCGCGCGAGATGTCCTCGCGTTCCGTGCGCATCCGCAGCTGCGACTCGCGCAGGACCCGTTCCCGGGTCAGCCGGGCGATCTGCTCCTGCTGGGTAGCGCGAATCCGCGCGGAGCGCAGCCCCGATCCCAGTGCAATCGCTGCAGCGAACAGGGCCAGGTTCGATACCGATTCGTAGCCGAGGAGGAACCCGAGGGCCTCTCCCCCGTCACGGATGCGGAAGTACAGGGAGACGGCGAAGACCAGCGCGGCCGCGCCACAGGCCCAGCCCGGCCGTCCGGCCTCGGCCACGGAGAACAGCGCGGCCACCACGGGCACCGCTACGCCGATCGGTGGATAATCCAGGATGTAATAGCCGAACATGCCCAGGATGCTGAGCACCAGCACGGTTCGTGGGTACTGGCGGCGGCACAGCAGGAGGGCGCCGAGGCCGCCGGCGAACAGATAGGCCAGGACGTCCGGCGAACGGGTGCCACCGGGACCGAGTGCGATGATAAGTGCCAGCGCAATGGCCGTTGCCGCTCCCAGCAGCGCATCACCGGTTCTTCTGCCCATGCTGTCCAGCATAGGGACTTCGGGCGCGTATCGGCATGGGCCCAGAGGCGACGATCAGGGTCGCTTCGTGACGTATAGCGGGTGCGCGGCCGGACGTGCGGAATCGAGCTGCAGGGCCGATGCGCTCGCCGGTGCGGTGTTCCTAGAGTCGGTGGCATGAACACTGCCAATGGTTCGAATGCCAACGGTTCGAATGCCACCAGCTCGAACAATGTCATCGCCTCCCTGCACTGGCCGCTCATCATCGGACTCGGGGCCCTGGCCCTGCTCAGGCCGGTCCTGCGGATCGTCGCCGAACAGCTCGGCGTTTCCGTCACCCCCGTGGTCCCGATCCTTGCGACCCTGGTGATCTCCGCGGTGTGGATCGCGGTGGTGGGCCTGAGCCGGGTGGCCCATCCCCTGCTCACCCTGGTGTTCACCGGGCTGGCCTATGCGGTCTTCGCGATTGTGCTCAGCGGGGTGCTCTCCCCGATCCTCGACGGCAGGCTGCAGGGGCCGCTGGCCAATCCACTGGCGATCGTGCCGATGCTGGCGACCAATGCGATCTGGGGTCTGCTCGCCGGTGCACTGGCCCTGCTGGTGCGGCGGGCGCGCTGAGACACCGCCTTATAGTGCGGCCACCGTCGCCAGATACAGCAGCTGAGCATCCAACCAGGCCCGCGCCCGAGGCACCTGCAGGATCCGCAGTGCCCGCGCCAGATCGCTCAACCCCACCGCTTCCAGGTCCCCGGCCAGCCGGTCGATCCGCGCCGCATGGCTCCCGGCAAGCCGGTGCAGGCCGGTGTGCAGCACCTCGGCGAGGAAATCCCCCACGGCATCGAGCACCCGGTCCAGGGCATCGCCGGCCACCGCACTCCCCCGCCCGGGGTCCGCCCCTGAAACCCCTTGCAGATCCGGGACCACGATCCCCTGCGGGGTGCGCAGGGCCAGGGGATCGATGCGCAGTCGCCCTCCCACGAACCCGAGGACCCCGCTGATCTCCAAACCGCGTTCGGCCTCGGCGGCTTCCGTCAGCGCGGAGGCGACGGCGTCCAGGGCGCCGGGTGCGGCCGCGCGATAGGGGCACGATAGTTCAATCGGGGCGCCCGTTACGTCTTCCAGCTGTGCGGTCAACAGTTGGACACCGGGTCGGTAACCCAGATCCACCACGCGGGCCACGCGCAGCAGGCGCACGGCGGGAGCCGCGAAGCGGGGCGCGACCAGTCGGAAGGGGCGGTCCGCCAGCTCCCGGGCGGCGTCCTCGGCGCGCTCCACCACGAGCCCGCCCGGCATGGCATCTCAGGCCGAGGCCCCCGTCGTCACCGTGGATCTGCCGGCCCGCCCGGCAGACAACTGCAGGCGCAGCCCCGCCGTGCGGGTAGCCGATTCGGTGGTCAGGGAGCCGCGGGAGACCTCCCCCAATCGCAGCCCGCCGACCCGGCGCCGGGCCAGGACATCAGGGGCCGGCACCTGGTCCGCCTGATGGGTCGAGGAGGTGCTGAGCACCAGCACTGCACCGGCGTCCGCATCGGCCAGATACACCCGGGTGGTGATGCTCGCCGAGGTCCCCGCCGGGTCGTCTGTGCGGCTCACCCTGGCGCCGAGTCCTAAGAACCGGGCGCGGCGCATGGCGGTGCGCGCGGGCTGCCGGGTGCCCAGGATCCGGTCGGCCTCGGCGGGCCTGGCCGGGCCGGCAGTGGCCCTGGCGACCAGCTCGGCCGTCAGCTCCGCGATCCTCCCCGGCGCGTATCCGGCATGGCCGCCGGCATAGGCCTCGAGCTGTTCGGCGAGTTCGTCGAGCACATCGAGTGGCCACTGGAAACCGCGGGCGGCCAGGGGTGCACGGGCCGCGGCGATCCGCGGGCCCACGTGCCCGGCCAGCATCCGCACGCCCTGATCCACCAGTTCGGTCGCGAACTCCAGGGCGGGTTCGAAGGGTGTACGCAGATCGGTGGCCACCTGTGGGGTTCCCAGGACCACCTCGCGCTTGCCCGGGCCGGGTGGGGCATCGGCCTGTGTTTCGGCCTGGGCCGCCCGGAAGGCCAGGACCGCGAGCGCCACCTGTTCACCGCGCTCGGTCGCGACCACATCCGTATGCGCATAGCCCAGGTCGCCGGGCACCAGGAAGCGCACGGTGGTCGTCGGCAGATCCACCGCGGCGGCGTTGTCCCCGGTGGCGGGCCTGGCGGGATCGGGGATGAGGACTGTGGCGCGTAGCCCCGCGCGCACCCGCCGGTGTGCGGCGTCCACCGCGGGCTTGCCCAGGACACGGAGCAGTTCGGTATCGTCGACGTCCGCGGGCGACCACTGCGGGGCCTGCTCGTCCGAGGCCTCCGCGGCCAGGGCGCGCACTGCCAGCACGGTGCCCACCAGGTGACGGCACACCCCGGATGCCGAGCACGAGCAGGTGCCGGCCTCCAGCCCGCCGGAGCCCAGGACCGTGTGGGTGCCGTCGGCGAAGTCCGCGGTGACCGTGTCCGCCTCGTCGATGGCCACCCGTGGGGCCGACTTGGCAAGGTCCTTGGCCGCGCGTTTGACCAGGCCGCAGTTGGCCAGGGCGGCCAGGGCGTCATCGGTCAGCGCCAGGAGATCCGGCCGCTGTTCTGTCAGCCGTGCTGTCGGCTGCCCCGCCGGAGATTCCCGCGCCGGGGAGCCTGCCTGTGCGTCCGGGCTCATGAGCGTCCGATCGTATCGGCCAGGAAACCGGCGAGCTCCCCGGGAGTCATCGCGCCGACGTGGGCGCCCAGATCCGCCAACTGCTGCCCCATGAACGGATTGAAGACGGCCCCGGATTCGTCGTCCAGGGCTGCCAGGGCCACCACCTCGGTGCCCTGCCCCACCAGGGAGGCGACCTCGCGGCGCAGTGTGAAGTCGTTGCCGCCCTCGTAGAGATCGCTGATGAGCACGACGATGGCCTGCCGCGGATTGTCGATCAGCCCTGCTGCGTACTGCACCGCCTGGGCGATGTCCGTGCCCCCGCCCAACTGGACCTTCATGAGCAGCTCGACGGGGTCCTCGACGTCGCGGGTCAGGTCGACGACCGTCGTGTCGAAGGCGACCAGGTGGGTGCGGATGCCCGGCAGACCCCACAGGCAGGCGGCCGTGACGGCCGAATGGATGACGGAATCGAGCATGGAGCCGGACTGATCGACCAACAGCACCACCTGCCAGGGCCGCATCCGCTTGGCCGAGCGTGTGGTGAAGTAGGGGCGCTCGATCACGACCTTGCCGGTATCGGGCTGAAAATGGCGCAGATTCGCCCGCAGTGTCCTGCGGATGTCCAGATTCCGCGAGTTCGGGACCCGGGTGGGCGTTCTGCTGCGTGGTCCTGTGAAGGCCTGTCGCACCTCGGTGGCCAGACGCTCCATCAGATCCCGGATCACCCGGTTGACCAGCTGCCTGGCCAGGGTCAGCACCTCCTGGTTCATCAGGTGCTTGGTGGTCAGCACCGCGCGCAGCATCGCCTGATTGGGCTCGATGCGCCGCAACACCTCCGGATTCGTCACCAGGTCGTCGATCCGGAAGCGCTCCACCGCGTCGCGCTCCAGGCGTTCGATCGTGGGGGTTGGAAACAGGCGATGGACCGCACCGATCCACTCCGGGGTGGACAGGGTGGATGCGCCGGCTCCCCCGGTCCGGCCCGCACCGCCGCGGGTTCTACTGCCCGCGCGTCTGATCCCGCGCCGGCCCAGGGACTCGTCGCGGCCGTAGAGCCAGTCCAGGGCGGCATCGCGCGCGGCCGCCCGCTCCCCCAAGTCCCCCAACTCGGATGCGGCCTCGCCCAGGATCAGCCGCCAGCGCTCCAACTCAGCGTCCATCGCCGGCCTCCTCTTCGCCCAGCAGCCCCGCCGCGCCCAGCAGGGCGCGGGCGCGTTCCTGCACGGCAGCGGCCCGCGCCCGTAGTTCCGGTGAGATCCCACTGTCCGCGCCGAGCGCTACCGCCCGGGGATCGTCGCGGCCGTGCAGGCGTGCGGCCAGTCGGCCGATGCGCTCGCGCTCGCGGGGCGGGAACAGGGCGAAGGCCTCTCGCAGGGCGGGCAGGGCGATCAGGAAGGCCTGCGCATCGAAGCCGCAGACCACCTGGTCGACCACCCTCACCACCTCCGGCGAGGCCAGGGACTCATCACGGGCCAGAGCGAACAGGCCGGACAGGAAATCGCCCAGTTCCTGCGGCAGCCCGGCGCCGCGAATCATCCGTGCCGGGTCCTCCGGCGCCTGGCCCAGCGCCCAGGCCAGGCCCAGTCCGGCACCGCGCACGCGGATGGGGGCTGCGGGCGAGGCCGCCAAACGGTGGGCGACCGCCAAGACGGCCTCCCTGCTCGCGGCCTGCTCCTCCTGCGCCCCATGGTTCAGCCGTCCTGCGGTCAGCACAACATCGCGGACGCCGGCCAGGGCGCGCACGGCGGGTTCCGCACCATCGTCACCTCGCACGGCCTCGGCCAGCCACAGGATCCGCGGCACGCACGCCCGAGCGGTGCCGGCCAGGCGCACGGAGCCTGCCGCGCCCAGGTACCCGCCGTTGCGCCACAGGCCCAGGGCCGTTTCCAGCATTCGGGCGAGCCCCTGTAGGTCCGCGCTGGTCCCGATGGCACGGGAGACCAGTTCGAGGAGTTCATCGGTGAGTCCGGCGTGTCCGCACAGCACCGCGTCGAACAGCACCTCGGCGGTGAGGCTCAGGTCGGGGCCGGCCTCCGCCGAGGCCTCGCCGAGTCGCGCGCTCAGAGCGGCCAGCGAGGCGTCGGCCACGCTGGGACCGAAGCCCGAGGCCTCGATCACGGACGGTCCCGCCAACACCCGTTCGCCCAGTTCCCAGACCTCCGTGAGTTCTGGATCCAGGGCCGTCAGCGGGCCGTCGACGCGGTCGATCTGCGCGATGTGCAGAATCCGCAGGCGGTGCAGCAGGCGGGAGCGCTCCAGATCATCCGAATCCACCAGGGACAGTGAATGAGTGCCGGGCGATAGATGCAGAGCCTGCAGCTGAGCATCGACATCATGCCAGAGAGGGGGCAGAGGCGTATGCGGATCCAGCCGGCCCGCCCGGTCCCCGCTGAGTGCGGCCACCATCTCCACGACCACAGGATCCGTGGCCGGGGCCAGGGAGGACCTGCGTGCCCAGGGCAGAGGTGCGTCCAAGGCCGTCTTGAGCAGGGCCGAGGCCAGTCCGTCGAGCACGTCGACACGCGCCGGCACCGGATTGCCGCGCAGCCGGGCCAGGGATTCCGCCATTACCCTGGCCGCTGTCAGATCCGGGGTGGACACGGCCTGATGCCTCTCGCGCAGCCGCGTGGCCACCTGGATCTGCAGGTATTCGGCGGCGGCCCGGGGTCCCGATTCGAAGAGCCGCTGATAGTACGCGGGCGACGGCATGCCGGAACGATAACCGGCCAGGGAGTCCAGCCGGCGGAAGGAGAAGGGCACCAGGTAACTGCGCGGCGGATCGACATCCGCCGGTGGGGATGGGATTTCGGGCCAGGCGAGCTCCCCTTCGGCTTGCGGCGCCGATTCGGCGATGAGACGGCGCAGGGCCGGCATGTGGAAGCCCCCGGTGACGACGACGATGTCATCGCCTGTGGCGGATTGCCCCTGGGCATCCTTCGCCTGGGCCGCTTCGGCCCGGGCAGCGCGGATCCACTCGGCCATATAGGCCTCGCGCGCGGTATCGGCGGGGTCTGCCGCGGTATCGCCGCGCAGACCGGTGAACCACGTGTCCAGCCGCAGAGCCAGGGAATCGGCGCCGGCTTCGGAAGCGGTATCGGGAGCGGCTTCGGGAGCGGTGAAGTCCGGCAGTTCGAAGACGTGGTCCCACAGTGCGTCGACGTCATCGGTGTGGAAGCGTTCGGCCAGGTGTTGCCGGACCCGCGCGTAGCGTCGATCGGCCGGCGCCGGTTCGGAATCGTGTGCCTCCGTTTCCTCGAAGAGCGCCGGGTGCCACACCGGTAGATCGATGAAGTGCAGCTGCGCCCCGCACACACGTCCGGTGTTCAACGCCACCCATTCCGGGGAGTACTCGCACAGCGGCGCCCAGCTGGCGTGCAGCCGGTCCGCAGTGTGAAAACCCGTGTAGACGGCGATCGGCAGTTCGTGGTCGAGGAACAACTCGTCGATCCGGCCGTTGAAGTCCGCTGGGCCCTCCACCAGGACGTGGCGAGGCCGCAGCCGGCGGATCACGGCCTCGACCTCCCCGGCACAAGCCGGGGAATGATGGCGGACCGGCACGAAGACGACGCTCATGAGTCCTCCGGCTCAGCCCGGCAGCAGGCCCCGGGCCGCGTGGAGTGCCTTCCACTGCGGCCCGGACTTCCGGGGCACCTGCTGTTCCAGATAACGGCGCAACCGGGCCATGTCCTCGGGCTCGTCCTTGACCGCGGCACCGGCCAGGGACACCACGACATCGGAGGCGTTCGGGGTGCGCCCGTGCAGATACCAGGCACTGACGCCGGCAGCATGGGCCACCGACACGGCCTCCGCGGTGCTGAGTACCGTGGACATCGGCTCCATCGCCTCGCCGCGTTCGCTCAAACCCGTGCGCAGTTCGCGAAATGCCGTGACCAGCACGTCGAGCACATCGTGATCGGGTACCTGGGGTACCCCTGATTCGGCCAGCAGCCGCCCGGCCTCCTGTTCGACCAGGGCCAATTCCACGGCCGGATCGGCGATCGGGAAAACCGTTTCGAAGGTGAACCGGCGTTTGAGCGCCGCCGACATCTCGTTGACGCCCCGATCGCGGGTATTGGCGGTGGCGATGATGTTGAAGCCCTCGTGTGCATAGGTCATCGTGGGGGCGCCCACCAGCTCCGGAATCGCCACGACCCGCTCCGACAGTAAGGACAGCAGCGAATCCTGTACTTCCAGGGGACAGCGGGTGATCTCCTCGAACCGGACCAGGGCACCGGTGCGCATACCGCGCAGCACCGGGCCGGGGACCAGGGCACGGTCTGTGGGCCCTTCGGAGACCAACAGGGCGTAGTTCCAGGAATAGGAGATCTGGTCCTCCGTGGTCGCCGCCCCACCCTGGATGGTCAGGGTCGAGTCCCCACTGACGGCGGCCGCGATGAGTTCGCTCAACAGGGACTTGGCGGTGCCCGGCTCCCCCACCAACAACAGTCCGCGACTGGTCGCCAGCGTCACCAGGCAGCGTTCGACCAGGGCCACATCGCCGACGAACTTGGGTGAGATCCCGCGTGCGGTGTCCCCGCAGATGAAGTCCCTGGCCGCGGCCAGGCTCATCGTCCAGCCCGGTGGTCTGGGAGCGGAGTCCTCTGCGCGCAGCTGTGCCAGTTCGTCCGCGAAGCGCACCTCGGCGGGGGGCCGCTGGATGTCGGCCGCCGTCTTCCCCGCCACGTCTGTCTCATCTGTCCTTCCGCCGCCGGTCATGAAATCAACCAGCTCAGGTCGCGCAGCATTTCCGAGGCGAACACCGGGTCCAGGCCCGCCAGCGCCGCCGGGCGCGGTTCCGGTTTGTACCAGGACTGGGTGGACCCGGTGGCGACTGCCGGTGCCAGGGTCTGTTCGTCGAAACCGTCTGCTAAGGGCTCCCCCACGACGATGCCCGGGTCCAAGTTCACATAGAGCGAGGAGCCGTCGGGCAGGTCCCGGAGGAATGCGGGCTGGATGCCACCGTCTTCCGGTGCGACCCTGGCCCAGCCCCGCTTCTCCATGGCCAGAATCTTCGTCGTCGCCACGGTGGAGCCGGCGAAGGCCTCGATGATGCCGGTCGACTTGTTCTGTGCGGTGAGTTCGTAGACTTCGCGGCCCAGCTGTTCGAAGGGCTGGAGGATCTCATAGTCGGCGAAGAGTTCGGCCATCTGATCCTGCGTCCCGGAGTCCAGGGTCAGCGGATGGGCCAGCCGCACAGTGGCCTGCTCGGGGAGGACGAACTCATCGTCCTCGGCGTCGGCCAGGGTGCCGTCCTCGGCGACGCGGAATGCCGTGTGGGCGGCATCCTGCGGGTCCGCAGCGGTGACCCACACCAGACGGCGGGCCAGATGGACCATGAAGGGATGTTCGAGGAACAGGGTGGTGAACAGTTCGGCAGTCCATGAGCGCTGTTCGACCATGGCGCGCTCCAAGCGTTCGATTTGTTCCCCGGCCGAGGCTCTGACCTCCTTCTTCAGGGTCTTGAACCACTCATAAGCCGGTTCGGCCAGCTCCTCGTCATCCTTGACACCGGGTTTGGGCAGGGTCTTGCGGCGCTGTCCGTCCTGGGAGACGAAGGGCTTGAGCGCCTCGTCGAAGCCCACGGTGAACTGTCGGGGCCCGTAGTCCAGGACGCGGGAACCATCGAGGCCCAGATCGAAGTCTGGCACTAGCCTGTCAGCCAGCTCATCCGTGCTCAGCCCCAGACGATCGGCGATCTGGTCGATCATATCCCGCGCGGTCTCCCGCAGCGCCTTGAACTTGACCTTCTGCGCGATCCTATTCAGATGGGTCAGAGCGGTGTCGGTGCCGATCGCGGTGAGCACCCGGAGGCCCGTCACCGCTCGTTTGTGGGCGGACTCCCCCGGCCAGGCACGGATCAGCGGGGACAACATGTGGACCGTCTCATCGTCGCCGGCCAGACCCTGAGCATCGAGGATCCACCCCTGTTTGGACGGATACCCTGCCAGTTTCCACAGCTCGAACATGCCGCGGGCGAAAGCCGCCAGGGATACGGGGTCGGTGGCCTCCCGCAGATCGCCCAGGCCCGCATAGGGTTCGTCCAGGGTGGATAGGGCGAAAATCGTGAACACATGAGGGATCAGATCTAGTGGGATCGAGGTCCCGGCACGGGCCGTCAGCTGTGGCAGCGAAGCCGGTGCCAACCAGTCCGGCAGTTCCGGCATCCGGGTCGGTAGAGCCTCCAAGGGGTCGGAGTCCAACAGGGTTTCGATCGCGGCCCTGGCCTCCGGACCGTAGGAGTCCGCGGCGGCCAGGATGATGGCCCGGCGGTTCTCCTGGGTGTCTGTGGTGGCGGAGTCGGTAGGTGCAGTGTCCCGCAGCAGCCGGAGTAGGGAATCCTCTGCGTGTTTGCGGACTTTTCCCGCCTTTTCCAGGGCATGGGGGATGAGGCCTGCGGCCGCATCCTGTGGGTGCCGGGCGAACCAGGCGGCGGCCACCGGCCGAACCGATTTCGCCCGGGCCGCGGTGGTGACCATGAACGAGGCGATGCGCGCGCCACCGACCGGCATGAGCACCTGCGCCAGTGTTGTGGGTGTGTCCTGTGCCGCGGTGAAGACGAAGGGCACGATCGGATCCCCGAAACGTGACAGTGCGACCCCCATATAGTCCGCCGCATAGGACAGGTTCCGGGGCTGGGGCAGGGAGTCGATGACCGGCAACAGTAGTTCGACCGGCCCGTTGAGCAGGAACATGGGAATGGCATCGTACCAACCGCTCCCGGACATGCAGTCGTCCAGTAGATGCTGCCAGCTTTCGTCATAGTCCTGACCGACCAGGTAGTGGCTGGAGTGGAGCCACTCGTCCTCTTCCCCTGGCAACCAGTCCAGGTGCATGTCCTGGGGAACGTGTAGATCCTTGATGACCGTGGCCTTGACGCGTTTGCGCTTGACCGTCCACGGTGGGGCGGCCAGGACACGCGGCAGGTCCGCGGGGTCCGCCTCCGGGAGCCGTGGGCGTTCCAAGATCGCCCGGATGCGTGCGGCAGAGGAATCATCGGTGAGTTCGGCCGCCACCTGGGCCGCGGCCTCGGGATCCGCCGGGACCCTGACCCCAGGAGCTGGGCTGCGAACGAGTCCTGTCCGGCCCGCCGTGCCAAGGCCCCCAGTGCCAGGGTGGGGAAACGAGCGGCGAAGTCCAAGAGCGCAGCAGTGGCGGCTCTGGCGGTGTTCTCCCCCGACCTGCGGTCCAGCAGTGCGAGCGCTGCGGCTTCCGTCGGAATGAGTGCCACAAGGTCGCAGCAGGTCTTGATGACTTCGGCCCAGCCGTGCTCGGCATCGATGACCCGCAGGAGTGCGGGCAGTGCGTCCTCCCCCAGTCGTTCGACTGCGGCGGCCAATTCCTCCGGCTGATGTTTGAACTGCCAGACCGGTATGTGTTCGATCAGCTCTATCAGCCGGGCACCGGTGTCCGCGAACTGCAGGGCATGGGGAGCCAGATGTTTGCAGTCGTGCGAGCGGGTCAGGGCCACATCCGCCCAATCG
This sequence comes from Brevibacterium sp. 50QC2O2, assembly GCF_024580675.1. NCBI lineage: Bacteria > Bacillati > Actinomycetota > Actinomycetes > Micrococcales > Brevibacteriaceae > Brevibacterium > Brevibacterium sp. 50QC2O2. Next base: position 6,427 of record NZ_JANIJZ010000017.1, on the reverse strand, counting down.
GTGCGTTCGGGAACCAAATAGGCGGCGACGAGCACCTGGAGGAACCTGGGCGATTCGATATAGGGTGCCAGTGCCGCGATGATGACCGCATGGTCCTCCTCCGATACGCCGGCCACGTACGTGCGGAAGCCCTTCAACAACTCTGCTCTCAGATCCTGCTGAGACTGGAAGAAGCCCGTGCCGGGCGACTCCCGGATAAGTCCCGCCGGTACCCCGAACTGAGTGCCGTAGCTCTCGTACATGCTCAGCGTTTCGACCAATGCGGCGGTGGCCAGGGGCAGGGGATATTCGCCGACCAGGTATTCGACGAAGTACGTGGGGAAGTGGCCTCGCAGGGAATAGCCCAGATGGGAGTCCAATGAGATGATCCGCGCTGCGATTCCCAGAGCGGAATCCGGGTCGGACGACACGATGTCCGGGTCCGGGCTGGCCGCGATGTCGTCGGAGACCTGGTCGGCCATATGTGCGAAGGTATTCAGGGTTGCGTCGACGTGTTCCCGTTTGATGGTCATGGCCCGCGCCGGCCGGTGGAGGGTGCGGTCCCTGGGCATGCGCTTGACCCAGGAATCCGGGAGTCCAAGACGCGGTGAGGTGGGCGCCGGCTGTGCCTGCGACTTGCTCGAAGACGCTACGGGGGAGTCCGAACCGATGGTGTCCACGATGGCTCCTATGGGGTAGACGACTGGCGACTGCTGCGAGCTGTGCAGCAGGTGTGATCCACACTACCGGTAGGCCCTGACATGGCCTGTCGGCCAACAGGTTCGGCCCGAAGCGCACGGTCACAGAACCGCACCGGGGTCGGCCGCGCGAGTGCGGACCCCGGGCCCTTAGACAGGCACGCCCAGAACCTCCTGCAGGAAGGCCTGCGCGGCATCCGTCGGCCGCCGGCCGCGCGCCCACACGACGCGCAGCGGCCGGGTGAGCGCGACCTCGGGCGCGGTCGGCACCACCACCAGCGCGCCGGTGCGCAGCTGTTCGGCCACCGCCCGGCGCGAAATGGCCGCCGGAGCGGCTCCCGTGGCCGCGGCCGTCTTCACCGCCGAAGAACTCGTCAGTTCCGCCGCGACCGAGGCCCCGCCCGGCACCGCGGCATCGATCACCTCGCGCGTACCAGAACCCCTCTCCCGCACGATCAGCGGCAGCCCGGCCAGATCCGCAGCGCTGAGCGCGGGACCCATGGCCAGGGGGTGGTCCGGCAGCGCCACGATGACCAGATCGTCCCGGTCGAAGGACCGGTAGTGCACCCCGCGCGGGCGCGTCCTGGTCTCCACGAAGCCCAGATCGGCCCGCTCCCCGCGCACCGCGTCCAGCACCTGGCGGGAGTTCTGCATGCGCAGCGTCGGGCGGGTGGTGGAATGGTGCTGGCGGAACCGCAGCAGAATGGGCGGCAGGACGTATTCGGCGATGGTCAGGGACGCACTGATCCGCAGCGTGGAACTGGTCCGCCGGTGCAGGGCGGCCAGGGTCTCGGTGAGGTTGCGGTAATCGGCCAGCACCTGGGCCGCCAGGCCGGCGACGACCCGGCCATCGGGCCCCAGGCGCGAGCCGCTGGGCGAACGCTGCACGATGTGCACACCCCATTCGGCCTCGAAGGCCTTCACCGCCCTGCTCACATTGGGCTGGGCCATCTGCAGATTCCGGGCGGCGGTACCCAGAGAGGCATGCCCGGACTCGTCCTCCTGGCGGGCCAGGTCGACCAGGATGCGCAGAACTGCGGGGTCGGGATCGTGCACGCGCCCATCGTCTCATACGACCCATATCAATTGCGCATGTCCCAATGCGTGATACCCGGCTAGCGGAGTGAGCACGGGCGGCGCAGACTGAACCCTATGAGTACGCAGACCACTCCCCCGCCCGCACCCGGGTCGAACCCACAGACCACGTCCGCGCTCGCCGCCCGTATGCGGCTCTACGGATCGCGCATCCCCGGACTGGTGGTGTGTGCAGCGGCGATGGGCGTGGCCATGTGGCTCGCCACCCTCATCCCCTATGTGGGCGCGGTGCTCATCGCGATCGTGCTGGGCGTGCTGGTGCGCAATGTGCTGCCGGCGATCCCCGCGGTGCTCCAGCCCGGCATCGACTTCACCGCCAAGACCCTGTTGCGCCTGGGTATCGTGCTGCTGGGCTTCCGCCTGGTCCTCGGCGATGTGCTGGGCCTGGGCTGGGGTGCGATCATCGTCATCGTGGCCGTCGTCGCGATCGGCTTCACCGGCACCGTGGCGATGGGCCGTCTGCTGGGTGTGAACAACGAACTGGGCATGCTCATCGCCGCCGGCTTCTCGATCTGCGGGGCCGCGGCCGTGGCCGGCGCGGAATCCACGATCAAGGCGAAGAAGGAACACGTCACGGCGGCCGTCGCCCTGGTCGTCCTGTTCGGCACCCTGATGATCGCGATCGTGCCCAGCGTCACCGGGCTGCTGCACCTGGACCAGCACACCGCTGGCATGTGGGCGGGGGCCTCGACCCATGAGGTTGCACAGGTCGCCGCGATCGGCGGTATCCTCGGCCCCGAGGCTCTGACCACCGCGACGCTGATGAAACTGGGCCGCGTGGTCCTGCTCGCCCCGTTGATGATGGTGCTGGGCACCGTGGTCGCCCGCGCCGCAGCCAGGGCCCGTGCCCAGTCGCCGGCCGGCGATGGCCTCGGGGCCGAGGCCCCCGGCAAGCGGCCGCCCCTGGTGCCCATGTGGGTGGTCGGCTTCATCGTCGCGGCCCTCATCGCCACCACCGGCCTGTTACCGGTTTGGTTCCAGCACGGCGCCGCCACGGGCCAGACGGTTCTGCTGACCGCAGCGATGTTCGGTCTGGGCTGCGGGGTGCACATCAAATCGCTCATCGGCCTGGGTCTGAAACCGGTGGCCCTGGCTGCCCTGGCGACCTGCCTGGTCGCCGGCGTTGCGGCGCTGGGCATCTGGGTGCTGGTGTAGGCAAGGTCGTGGCGTTTCTGTCCTCACCGGTCCCTTGAGTGGCCCGATCGAACTGTGCGAAGGCGATGTCATCGTCATTCCGGCCGGATCTGACCCGTTCGATCGCGGACCTGGGTGATCTGTTCTTCGCCGCGGCCCCCGCGGCGGACCTCGCCGCGCTGGTGGGAATGGACGGGTACGGCCTGAGTCGGGCGGTCAAACGCGCCACTGGGCTCAGCCAGCTGGCATGGCGGCAGAACGCCCGGATCGTGCGCGCTCGGCACATGCTGGACCACGGTATGCCCACTTCGAGCCGCCTCGGCCCGCTCCCCCGCTTCCGCTGCACAAACATACAAGGCCGATTCCACCCCCGGGGTGAATACTCGTTTCCGGTCCCGCCAGTGTGGCGGGCATCGAGCGAATGCCACGGAGCCGGGAGCACAGTGGAACAGTTCATCGCAGTGGCCGCCGCGCATTTTCTGGCACTGCTCATTCTCATTCCCGGCACATGATCCGCCTGGCCGGCGGACTCTCTCTGGGATGTCTTCGTGGCGATGGCCCCGGGCAATCGACGCACCCAGTGAATACTGGACTGGTGATATTCATCGTTTCCGGTATCTCGACCCATCCGGAAAAGCAGCCAGAATTGTCGGGTGAGTGAAGTCCCCCGGCCCCTGTCCGACGCCGCCCTACCCAGTGCCGCCTCGTCCGACGCCCGGGCGTTCGTTCCACTGTTCTGTTTGTTCATCCTGGGCTGGGGCTCGAACCAGTTCGCACCGCTCCTCCTGTTCTACCCGCGGATCATGCCGTTGGGGCCCGTCGAGGTGCAGATCCTCTTCGTTCTCTACGGCCTCAGCCTCATCCCGATGCTGGTGGTGGGCGGGTGGCTGTCGGACCGGCTGGGCCGCGCGGGAGTCCTCACCGTCGCGGTGTTGCTGTGCGCGCTGTCCTCCGCAGTGCTGCTGGCCGGCGGCACAGGGCCGGCTGCGATCGTCTGTGCACGCATCCTGACCGGTGTCGGCTGTGGGATTGGTTTCAGCTCGGCGACTGCCTGGGCCACCGAGCTTCTGCCGGCGCCGCGCGGTTCCCGCCTGTCGATGATCCTCATGACCTCCGGAATGGGTGTGGGACCGCTGTTCATCGGCATCCTGGCCTCCCGGCTGCTGGCCGCCCACGTGCCCGGCCCGCAGATCTGGGTCATGCTCCCCCACCTGTGCCTGGCCCTGGTGGCGCTGGCTCTGCTCGTGTGGCATCGGCGTCGGCTCCGCGGAGCCATGGTGACCCTGCCGGTCGGGGACGCCGTGGCCGAGGCCGCACCTGGCGCAGTGCAGATGTCCGGCGGAACGGCGCCGGGGGCTGGTCCGGGTGGGTCGGTTCCCGGGCCGCCAACCGGTGCGGTCGCCGGCGCACTCGCCGGCGCGGAGGGGCAGCGGGGGCTGCGCGATGGCCGGTTCTGGCGGATCGTCGTCCCGCTGGCCCCATGGACACTGCTGTGCACCGGCGTCCCCCTGGCCGTCCTGCCCAGCGCGGTGGGAGGCGGTGCCGGGATCGATCCTCTGTTGTTCAGCGCATTCCTCACCCCGTTACCGGCCCTGGGTGGATTGTGTGTGCAGCCCGTGGCTGGACATGCGAAGGTCTCACCGCGCGTGCAGGCACCGGTGGCACTGGCCATCGCGGCCTGTGCCCTGGGACTTGCCGTTCTGGCCGTCCGTGCGCAATCCCTGTCGCTGCTCCTGGTTACCTGTTTCGTCTTCGGTCTGGCTCACGGCTTGTGCCAGACCGCCGGACTGCGCATCGTGGCCCAGATCAGTCAGCAGACTCGGCTGGGCCGCAATACCGCGGTGTTCCAGGCCCTGAGCTATGTGGGATTCCTGGCTCCCCTGCCGATTGCGATGCTGGGACAGTACATCGCCCTGTCGCAGATCCTCATGGGAATTCTGCTCTTGGCCGTTCTGATGTGCGGGCTCCTGCTGGTCGCGGCACTGCGTGGTCGGAACGTGGCGCTCAGACCCTGAATCGCTGCGCTCGGCGCGCCGCGGCCCAATGCCCGGCGGCATCAGGCGTCCACTAAGTGGACAGGCCTTGAGACACACCTTCTCAGGCAAATAAGGTAACGGTAACCTAATGATTGAGTGAGGGTGAGATGACGCAGACAAGCGCGCCGAGGTCGGATTCGCAGAGTGCAGAGGTTCCGGATGCGGATACCGGGGTGCCGGTCCACTGGGACGCGGCGGCCGAGGCTCTGGCCGTTGAGCTACTGCGCCGGGAAGGGTGCATCGTGGTCAGCCCGACCAAGGTCGGATACATCATTTTGACCAGCGACAGGATCGGCTTGGAACGGAAGTTCACGGTGAAGAACCGGGCCCGGAACAAGCCGGGCGTCGTTCTGTGCTCATCCATGGACCAGCTGCGCGAGCTGGCGCAGCTGACCGGGGAGGCAGAGGCCTTCTATCGGACCCACTGGGATCAGGATGTTCTGATGGGCTGCATTCTGCCCTGGCGTCCCGAAGCCGCAGAACGCCACCTGGGGCGGGTCGGCGAGTTCGTCACGGATGAGCGCGCGACCAGCTGCTTCGTCGTCCGGTTCGGCCGGCCCGCGGAGAACATCGTGCGGACCCTGTGGGAGAAGGATGGCCGGCTGGTGTTCGCCAGCAGTGCCAATCCGTCCGGCAAGGGCAACCGTGGGCGGATCGAGGGGATCGGGCCGGCGATCGCGGAAAAGGCCGATCTGGTGATCGAGGCCGATGACTATGTCCGTTCGATCCAGCCGAATGAAACAGCGGATACCCGGTATGAACAGGGGGTCATGGTGTCCTTCGTCGACGAGGCCGGCCAGCTGGTTCCTGAGCAACACGGTCAGAGGGGAGTGGAGCCTGTGCCCACCCTGATCCGCAAGGGGCTGGACTTGGGCTCGATCATGGCCAATCTGGCCGCCGCATTCCCCAGCTGGGACTACCGGCAGGGGCAGTACTACTGACTGTGGTGCGTGTCATGTCTGTTCGGTTTGCGGGCCCCACCAAGCGTGTGTATAGTTAACTGTGTTGCCAGGCGGAAAACACTGAAGTAACCGCCAGTCCTTCCCGGACTGTTGAGGGTTAGGTTTTAGAACCGCGGCCTGGTGATACAATCAGATTGAGCATCCCTTCGCGGTGTCCCTATCATTGTCTGTCTTGTGCAGGCGGTTGGGATTACTTGTGTGGGTGTGTGCCTGTTGTTTGAGAACTCAATAGCGTACTTGAATAGTTTTTTTCGTGATGCCAGAACTAAGTAGTACATATTTTCTGGCTGAAAATAATAATGATGGATGATACGAAGAACAATGCCTCTCTTGATGGTGGGTGTTGTTCTTTTTCTCGTCAGTCTGTTCTTTTCGGTCGGGATCGCTTTTAAGCAAATTTTTTTGTGGAGAGTTTGATCCTGGCTCAGGACGAACGCTGGCGGCGTGCTTAACACATGCAAGTCGAACGATGAAGTGGCACTTGTGTCATGGATTAGTGGCGAACGGGTGAGTAACACGTGAG
>NZ_JANIJZ010000016.1:0-61359 GCF_024580675.1 Brevibacterium sp. 50QC2O2 | reverse complement strand
CGAAGGCCTTGTGGTGAGGAATCGGTTTCTAGACAATTCCCATTCTCACCGCGGGGCCTTCTTCACACCCCCTACGACACACCTACCCCTGTCGGATAATTCTCTACACCCTCAATCCGGAAGAGCCAGTATCACCCGTATCATGCACACCATCACGCGGCGAGGAACCGCGCTCGTCCGAAGGTGATGAAACTGGCAACCAATACGCGCCTGCGCGATGTCGTCGAAGACGGCCTGGCCCGGCATCGTTCACCCGAACAGATCTGTCATAGGCTCGTAGTGGACTACCCCGACGACGAGAGCATGCGCGTGAGTCACGAGACGATCTACCAGTCCATCTACGTCCAGGCCCGCGGCAGTTTGAAGCGTGACGTCCAGCAGAGATTGCGGACGGGCAGGGTGAAACGCAAACCGCAGAAACGTCAGGATCAGCGGACTCCACGTTTCAAGGACGACATGATCATGATCAGTGAGCGTCCACCGGAAATCGAGGATCGCGCCATTCCCGGGCATTGGGAAGGAGACCTGATCACCGGAGCGCAGAATAGAACCGCTATTGGGACTCTGGTCGAACGGAATACACGCTTCACCATGCTTTTGCATCTGCCCGATGGGCATACTGCCCTGCATGTGCGTGACGCGATCGTTGAGAAGGTGAAGACGTTACCGGAGTCCGTTCGGGGTTCTCTTACATGGGATCAGGGGGCGGAAATGGCGGAACACGTGTCCGTGAAGATGTTGACTGGTATGGACGTGTATTTTTGTGATCCTCATTCCCCGTGGCAGCGTGGAACGAATGAGAACACGAATGGATTACTGCGTCAGTACTTTCCCAAGGGAACGGACCTGTCCGTGTATGGCCCGGCCGATCTTGAGTACGTTGAAAACGAGCTCAATGATCGGCCGAGGAAGACGCTAGAATGGCGTACGCCCGCGGAGCGGATGCGGGAGGTCCTTGAGGCCTGAGCACACCGGTGTTGCAACCACCCCCTGAAACCGCCGTTCGAACAGCCCAATCTGAAACAAACGGCCCAATCTTGTGCCCAGCGGGCGCGCCGACTCAGATGAAGACCAGGATGAACCAGATCCCGGCGGCCAGGCCGGGTAGTGCCAGCAGCACGTGCAGCCATTTGTGCATGAGCACGACAGCGGCGAACTCCCGGATGAAGGCACTGGGCACGTAATAGCGCGCGGTCTTCGACCCGAGCACATCCGCGTCCACTCCGATTCTGCGCGAGAGCAGCGCGGCCCGCGGAACGTGATACCCGTTCGTGGCGACCAGCAGATGGCCGGTCGCGGGCACGTCCCGGCGCACGACCTCGGCGTCGGCGATCCTGCGGGAGAAACGCAGGTTCTCCTCCGTGGTGCGCGAGCGGTCCTCGGCGATCACATCCGCGCCGCCCGCGACCGAACCCGCGCACTCCTGCCCCGCCTCTCCTCCCCCGCAGTCCTCGGCCAGTCGTTCCAGCAGGTATTCGGCCATGGCCTCGGACTCCGCCCGCGGCTCATCCGGACCCCGCCCTCCCGATGGGATGAGCGGCCCCGTCCATCCCGCACCGCGCAGGCGCCGGAACCAGGCCAGTCCCAAATCCAAGCGTGAGGCCAGCAGCGGCGGCACGCGGCCTCCGATCAGCCCGGAACCGAGCACCACCACGGCGTCGGGATCCGTGCGCGTCGGCCGGCGCGCGTACCAGCCGGTGAAGACGAGGAAGACCAGAAACGTCAACCCCACCTGAGCACAGCCGTAGAGCATGAGCAGCGCCAGTCCGATCCCGGCATTACCGAAGGCGAAAACGACCACAAGTCCCAGCACGGGCATCGCCAGCACCACCAGGCCCAGCAGCCCGGCAAGGGAATTGCCCAGCGAGCGGCCCTCCTTGCGGATCATCTGCAGTCCATTGCGCAGGAGCACGAAGGCAAGGGCCAGGATGGAGAACGGTGCCAGCAGTGCCGCGACCATCAGCAGGATGTAGACGTTCAGCCCCAGATAGAACAGGATTTCGAAGACGGCCAGTGCCGTGAACCAGACCGCGCATACCAGCGTCACCGCGATGCGCAGGCGCCGAGGATCACCGGCTCGCATCCGCAGATACAGGAACCAGAGGAGAACGGCAAGCACGGCGTCGAACACCCTTCCAGTCTTTCATGCGGCAGGGCTGGCGTGCCTGAACGCAGCGCGATCAACCCCAACACGATGACACCTCACAACGGCGTGTCCGACCCCACTGGGGCCCCGCCCCACAACCGGTATAGTATTAAGTTATATAGTTCTTTTGATAGAATTCGCCCGCTTCGGCCCGGGCCACCACTGTGAGACACCGTTCTCGTCCCTCCAGAAAGGAAGGCGCTTCGTCGTTGAGCCACGACACCCTCGGCACCACCAGCACCACGGATTCCCCCGGACATGCGCAGAAGAAGGCCACTGGTTCCAAGCCCCGCCTGCTGACGCCCACCTTCATGATGGCCTGGCTGATCAACTTCAGCCAGTTCCTTGTCTTCTACTGCCTGGTCACCACCATGGCTCTCTACGCGATCAAGCAGTTCGCGGCCTCGGACACCACCGGTGGTCTGGCCTCCAGCGCCTTCGTCATCGGCGCGACCGTCGCCCGCCTGTTCACCGGCTATGTCGTCGACACCCTGGGCCAGCGCAGGACGCTGCTGGTGGCGCTCATCGTCGTCGCCGTCATCTGCGCGCTCTACGTCCCGGCGAACTCCCTGTCGCTGCTGCTGATCGTCCGGTTCGTCCACGGCCTGGGCTATGCCTTCGCCGGAACCGCGGCGATGGCCATGGCGCAGACGACGATCCCGGCGGCCCGGCGCGCCGAGGGCACCGGCTACTTCGCAGTCAGCGCCACCCTGGCCAGCGCCTTCGGACCCGCCCTGGGTCTCATCATCGTCAACCGCTTCGACTACACGATGCTGTTCTTGATCGCCCTGGGCGTCGCCGTCGTCGGAATGGTGCTGGGCCTCGTCCTGCACCTGGTGACCCACCAGTCCCTGGACGCGGAACAGAAGGTCCAGCGCAAGGCCGCCCGCGCGGCCGAGCCCAAGGCCTCGTTCTCGCTGCGCGATATCGCCCACCCCGCGGTCATCCCGATCGGCTGCTTCATGCTGCTCGTCGGCCTGTGCTACGCCGGAGTCATCACCTACCTCAACAGCTATTCCGAACAGCGCGACGTGGTCACCGGCGCCGGGTTCTTCTTCATCGCCTACGCCGGAGCCATGCTCGTCATGCGCTTCGTCCTCGGCAAAGTGCAGGATCAGCACGGCGACAACATCGTCGTCTACCTGGGCTTGGTCTTCTTCGCACTCGCCCTGGCACTGCTGGCCATCGCGAATACCAACTGGGAGATCGTCGTGGCCGGCGCTCTGACCGGCCTGGGCTACGGCACGCTGATGCCCGCCAGCCAGGCGATCGCCGTGAACCTGGTGTCCGCCGACAAGCTGGGCACCGGCATCTCCACCCTGCTGCTGCTGACCGATGTGGGCGTGGGCCTGGGGCCGATCGCCCTGGGCATCCTGGTCGCCCAGACCGGCTACGCCCTGATGTACGGCATTCTGGCCGTCATCGTCGTGGCCGCCGGCATCTTCTACCACTTCGCACACGGCCACAAGCAGCACGCCGGCGCCAAGGCGCCCGCTGCACGCGAAACGGTCGCCTGAGCAACACACAAAGCCCCCTGTGTTGTGGATATCCACAACACAGGGGGCTTTGTGTGTCCGGCTGGGGGCTCAGCCTGCGACGGGCGCAGACCCGGCCGGCTCATCCGCTGTGACGACCAGGCGACCATCCACCGCGGTGGCCCGCACGGTCGACCCGGCGTCCGCGGCCTCGGTCACCAGCAGATCGGCGATCGCGTCGTCGAGCTCGCGCTGGATCACCCGGCGCAGCGGCCGGGCACCGTACTCCGGCTCGTAGCCATGATCGGCCAAGAGGTCCAGCGCGGATCCGTCGATCTCCAAGGCGATGTCCTGCGCGGCCAGGCGCTCGCGGACCTCGGCCAGCTGCAGGTCGACGATGCGGCGCAGCTGCGACCGGTCCAGCTTGGTGAACATCACCGTGTCGTCGATCCGGTTGAGGAACTCAGGGCGCATGACCTCCTTGAGCCGGCCCATCACCTTGGCGCGCAACTCGGAATCACCCGCGCCCGCCGCCGCAGAGCTGAACCCCAACGGCGCACCCGATGCCGCGATGAACTCACTGCCCAGGTTGCTCGTCATGATGACCACAGTGTTCCTGAAGTCCACCGTGCGCCCCTGCCCGTCGGTCAGCCGCCCGTCGTCGAGGACCTGCAACAGCATGTTGAACACGTCCGGGTGTGCCTTCTCCACCTCGTCGAGCAACACGATCGAGTACGGATTGCGCCGCACCCGTTCGGTCAACTGCCCGGCCTCGTCGTAGCCGACGTATCCCGGGGGCGCGCCGACCAGACGGGAGACGGTGTGGCGCTCGCCGAACTCGCTCATATCGAAGCGGATCAGCGCGGACTCATCGTCGAACAGCGACCCGGCCAGCGCCTTGGCCAGCTCCGTCTTGCCCACGCCCGTGGGGCCCAGGAACAGGAAGCTGCCGATCGGCCGCGCGGGATCCCCCAGGCCGGTCTGATTGCGCCGGATCGCACGCGAGACCACCGCGACGGCGTCGTCCTGCCCGATCACACGCTCGTGCAGTTCGTCCTCCAGATGCGCCAGGCGTGTCTTCTTCTCCTGCGTCATGCGGGCGGCGGGGATGCCGGTGGCCCTGGCCACGACCTCGGCGATCTGCTGCGCGTCGACCGTCTGCGGCTCTCCGGCCGCGGACCCCGGCGCCGAGGCCGTACCCGGCTTGGCGCCCGTCGTCGCCGCGTCGAGTTCGCGGGTCAGCTCCGCCATCTCGTCGCGGATCTCGCCGGCCCGCTCGAAGTGCTCCGAGCTGATGGCGGAGTTCTTCTCCGCCTCCAGCTCCCCCAGGCGGGCCCGCAGGGCGGCGGTGTCGACCTTCGGCCCGCGCCGCAGGGACAAGCGCGCACCGGCCTGGTCGATCAGGTCGATCGCCTTGTCCGGCAGGTAGCGGTCGGTGATGTAGCGGTGGGACAGTTCGACGGCCGCGCGGATCGCCTCGGGCGTATAGACCACCCCGTGGTGTTGCGCGTACTTGTCTGCCAGTCCGCTCAGGATCTGCACCGCGTCCTCGACCGAGGGCTCCCCGACCGTCACCGGCTGGAAGCGACGTGCCAGCGCGCCGTCCTTCTCGATCGTGCGGAACTCCTGCAGGGTCGTCGCCCCGACCAGGTGCAGTTCGCCCCTGGCCAAGCGCGGCTTGAGGATATTACCGGCATCCATCGAGTTCGACTCGCCGGAGCCGCCGGCGCCCACCACGGTGTGCAACTCGTCGATGAAGACGATCGCATCTCCGGACTGGGCGATCTCCTCGAGCACCCCGGTCAGGCGCTCCTCGAAGTCGCCGCGGTACCGGGTGCCGGCGATCATGCCGGGCAGATCGAGTGCCACCACGCGCTTGCCCGCCAGCTGGGCCGGGACCGAGCCCTCGGTGATCGCCTGGGCCAGGCCCTCGACGATCGCGGTCTTGCCCACGCCGGGTTCACCGATGAGCACAGGGTTGTTCTTGGTTCGCCGCGCCAGGATCTCGATGGTCTGTTCGATCTCCTCGGACCGGCCGATCACCGGGTCCAGCCCGTCCTCGGCCGCCAGCGCAGTCAGGTCCGTGCCGTATTTCTGCAACAGAGAGCCCTCGTCGTCAGGGGCCGTGCCCTGCTGTCCCCCGGACTGCTGCCCCTGCTGCTCGGCGGACTGCCGGGCGCCCGCGGCCGCGGCCTGCAGGGACGACTGGGTGACGCCGGCGGCTGCCAGGATGCGCCCGGCGGGCATGTCCTGGTTGAGCACGAGGGCGAAGAACAGGTGTTCGGGATCGATATAGGTCGACCCGAAGGCGCGTGCCACCTGGAAGGCGTCGAGCAGCGCGCGCTGGGCTGCGCCGGTCAGCGTGGGTTTGCCCTCGACCTCCTTGTCCGAGGCGGCCGGCAGCCGTTCCTCCACGGCCTCGGCCAGTGCGGCCGGATCCGCGCCCGCGGCCCGGACGGATCCAGCCGCCGGATCGTCTCCCAGCATGGTGTGCAGGATGTGCAGGGTGTCGACCTCGGCGTGGCCATGGTCGACCGCATAACGGCCGGCGGCGTCGATGAGTTCCCTGGTCTTCTTGCTCAGCTGCCGCGAGATGTCGATCGCGCGGCCCTGGCGATTCTGTCCCTGGCCCTGGAAGATGCGGGCGAGGAACTCCTCGAACGAGTCGCCGCCGCTGCCCTGGGGTCCATAGAATGTGGCCATGTTTCCTCCCTTTTCTATGGTGAAAACCTAGACTTGAGTGCGTACGACTCAACTAACACCGCAGGACGGGTGTTCTATTCCCGCCGGATCCGCGGTACGGTTGGTGGCACTACTTCCCGGACAACTCCCCGCACGACGCCCAACGGCAATGACGCATTCAGGAGATGATGAGGATGCCCAAGACCACAGGGTCGGGACGGCCCAGGAAATCCGAGCTGCCGGATACTCTGCTGCGCTCCGATGAGAAGGCGCAGCGGACATTCGCGAAGGCCCACGATTCGGCCCTGGCCGAATACGGCAACGAGGAACAGGCCCATAAGGTCGCCTATGCTGCCCTGGAACACACGCACCACAAGGTCGGCGACCATTGGGAGCCCAAGGACTGAAAACGGCCCGCCGCTGCGAGAGGGCTATGCGCCAGAGCTATCGGATGGCATTCAGCCGATCCGGGGATCACTCGCCGGTGGATCACTGGCCGGGAAGGACTCGACTTCCCATTCGTCGACGACCGCATCATCGTGCTCCCAGACTTCGGCGGCTTCCTCGGCCTCTTCGGCTTCGGCCGTCAGCTGATCGCCGGCAGGGTACTCGCGGACGATCTCCGGTCCGGGTTCCGCAGAGACCTCTTCGACGATGTGCGAACCGTCGGGCTGTTCGAGCAGCCGGTCCCCGTGGGCGTCTGCGACTTCCCGCAGGTGCTTCTCCGAGTCGTCCTCGACATAGCCGGGACGCTGACCTGTGGTCACGTCCGGTCCGGCAATGTACTTGTCGAGTGTGTCCTCGACCGCGCCGACTGCGTTGCGGAGTTTCTTCTGGATGGTCATCGTCATCCCTCCTCAGTGGATTCGAAATCGACGACGTCTCCTATGTGCCCCGCACGATACCAGCCGCATCCGCGGTGTCAAGGCTCGGAGAACCCGAAGGGCCGAAGTGGCCGTGCGGCTCAGTCCTCCGTCAGGTCCACCAGCGCGAAGTACGCGGCATCCACTGCGCCGGCCACGGCGGACACGACCGCGTCCTCGACGATGGAGTCCACGGCCAGCACGGCCAGGGCCTTCGTCTCATCGGCCGAGGGCGAGACCTGCATGCCGGCGATGTTGATGTTCACGCGGCCCAGGGCCTGGCCCAGCTGGCCGATGATGCCGGGACGGTCGGTGTATTCGAAGACCACCAGGTGGTCGCTCAGCGGCATCTCCAGTTCGTAGTCGGACACGCCCGTGAGCTTCTGCACCAGCTTGGGACCGGTCACGGTGCCGGACACGCGGACCCGGCGCCCGGCCGAGGTCGTGGCGATCAGCACGGTCTCATTGCGGAAGTACTCGACCTCCTTGTCCTGCACCAGTTCCACTGTCACGCCGCGCTCCTCGGCCAGCACGGGGGCGTTGACATAGGACACCGGCGTCGAGACCAGGTCCATGAACACGCCCTTGAGGGCCGAGAGCTTGAGCACGGACACGTCCTTGTCCGCGATCTCGCCGTGGATCTCCACGCGCAGGTGCGTGATGGCGTCGCCACCGGCCAGCGCGGTCAGGGTCCGGCCCAGGCGCTCGGCCAGCGGCACGCCGGGGCGCACATCGGGGTCGATCGCACCACCGGCGACGTTGACGGCGTCGGGGACGAGTTCCCCGGCCAGCGCGCGGCGGACCGACTTGGCGACTGCGATGCCGGCCTTCTCCTGTGCCTCCACGGTCGAGGCGCCCAGGTGCGGGGTGACGTTGAGGTTCGGGAAGTCCCCGGCCAGCAGCGGCGAGTCCTGCGGCGGCTCCTGGTCCCACACGTCGATCCCGGCGCCGCCCACGCGCCCCTCGGACAGGGCGCGGGCCAGTGCTGCCTCGTCGATGATGCCGCCGCGGGCCACGTTGACGATGCGCGCGGTGGGCTTGAGCAGCTTGAACTGCTCATCGGAGATCATGCCGATGGTCTCCGGGGTCTTGGGCATGTGCACCGTGATGAAGTCCGACTGCGCCAGCAGTTCGTCCAGGCTCAGCACCGTCACACCCATCTGTGCGGCGCGCTGCTGCGAGATGTAGGGGTCGTAGCCGACCAGCTTCATCCCGAAGGCCTTGGCGCGTTCGGCGATGAGTCCGCCGATCCGGCCCAGGCCGATGATGCCCAGGGTCTTCTCGAACAGTTCGACGCCGGTCAGCTTGGAGCGGTTCCACTCCCCGGCCTTGAGCGAGGAGTTGCCGGCGCCCAGGTTGCGGGCGGCGGCCAGGATGTGCGCCATGGTCAGTTCCGCGGCGGACAGGATGTTCGAGGTCGGGGCGTTGACGACCATCACGCCGGCCTTGGTGGCGGCGGGGACGTTGACATTGTCCAGGCCCACGCCGGCGCGGGCGATGACCTTGAGGGAATCCGCGGCGGCGATGGCCTCGGCGTCCATCTGGGTGGCGGACCGGATCAGCACGGCGTCGACTCCGGCCAGTGCGGGGATGAGTTCGCCGCGGTCCGAACCCTTGCACGTGCGGATGTCGAAATCGGGCCCTAAGGCGTCGATGGTGGCAGGTGAGAGGTTGTCTGCGATCAGCACAACGGGCTTGGCCACTGTGTCTCCTTTTACAGTGTGATGCTGGGTGAGCATGGCCGGGCGTGCGCGTGTGGGCCACGGCGGGGCCGTTCCCAAGTCTAGCGATCCCCTGCCGGCCGGCTCCGACCGGTTCAGGATTCGGGCGGCCGGAGTCCCGGCTGGGCAGATCTGCCCGCGACCGAGGTCCGGCCCGGCCCGCTCTCCCACGTACAGTTGGGGCCATGAGCGAGTTCCTCGGGCGCACCCCCTGGCATATCAAGGTGGCGCGCGGGCTGGACCGGTATCCGTGGGCCTTCGACGCCCTGTTCATCGCGCTACCGCTGACCCTGGTGCAGCTGCTGATCTCTGGAGATCTCTACCTGAGCAGCGTGCGAGGCGCACCGATCTGGTGGCCGGAATCCTTCGGTCCCACCCTGTCCGTGCTGCGCTTCTGGGTGACCGTGGCGATGTGCGCGATCCTGGCCGTGCGCCGGATCTGGCCGGTGCTCATCGCCTGGACGATGGTGGCTCTGGCGCTGTGCTCACTGACGTTCGGAGCGACGCCCGATCTGCACTATGTGGCCGTTCCCATCACGGTCTACACGACTGTGGTCTACGCGCCCCGGCGCTGGGGCACGGTCTTCGCCTGCCTCGGCTATCTCGGGGCCCTGCTGTTGGGAGGTCTCACCCTCGCGCTCCTTTTCCTCCCGCCGGCCATCTCCGATGACACCGACCGCATGGGAGCGTTCGTCCTGGCCGGCCTGGCCTGCGGGCTGTGCGCGGCTATCGTCTCGGTCGCCTGGCTGCTGGGCGATATCCGGCGGCGCCGCCGGAACGAAGCCACCTCGATCCGCGAGCGCAATGACCTCTTGGAGCGCGAACGCGAACACGAGGCGCGGCTGGCCGCCGATGCCGAGAGGCTGCGGATCGCCAGGGAGATGCACGATATCGTGTCCCATTCCATGTCGGTGATGATCGCGCAGTCCGATGGCGGTCGCTTCGTGGCGGCCGTCGACCCGGCACGTGCCCAGGAGGCTTTCAGGACCATCGGCGACACCGGCCGCGAGGCGCTGACCCAGATGCGCCAGATGCTCGGGGTACTGCGTTCGGCCGATGCCGAATCCCAGAGTGCACCGCTGCCCCAGGTCGCGGATCTGCCCGATCTGGTGGGCGATGTGCGGGCGGCCGGGGTCGATGTGGACCTCTTGGCCGACCTCGGCTCCCTGCCGGAGCTGACGTCCGGTGCGGGCCTGGCGGTCTACCGGATCGTGCAGGAGGCCTTGACGAATACGCTCAAGCACGCCGGCCCCGGCGCCCACGCCGCGGTCCGTTTGACGGTCGACCGGGCCGAGGACGCCCTGCTGATCCGCGTCGACGATTCGGGGCCTGCCGAGCCGACAGCCGGTCGGGCCGGCGCCGAGGCGGTAGCCGAGGCCGAGACCGGCGGCGCCGCGGCCCCCGGACCACACTCCGACCCTTCCACCGGGGATGCTGTGACCGGCTTGTCCGCCGTGGCCCACGACGACGGCCGGGGCTCCGGTTTGCGGGGCATGGATGAGAGGGCCAGACTCTATGGCGGCACCGTCGCGCACACCGCCGACCCCTCCGGCTTCCACATCACGGCTCTGCTGCCCCTGGCCTCGATCGAAAGGACCCGCGCATGAGCGAGACCGAACCCATCACCGTGCTGTTGGCCGATGACCAGGCGCTGCTGCGCACGGGTTTCCAGATGGTCATCGATTCGCAGCCGGACCTGCAGGTGATCGCCCAGGCCGGCACCGGCGCCGAGGCGATCGCCGCGACCCTGCGGTATCGCCCACGGGTGGTGCTCATGGACATCCGGATGCCCTCGGGCGACGGCATCCAGGCGACCCGCGAGATCCTGGGCCTGCCAGCCGGGCCCGATGGCTACCGGCCGAAGATCATCGTGCTCACGACCTTCGACACGGACGACTACGCGCTGCGCGCTTTGCAGGCGGGGGCCTCGGGCTTCCTCCTCAAGGACACCCAGCCGGAGGTGTTGTTGGATGCGATCCGCACCGTGGTGCGCGGCGGCGCGGTCATCGCGCCCACCACCACGCGCAGATTGCTGGACGCGGGTGGGCTCAGTGGTGGCGGGCCCGCGCAGGCCGAGGCCCCCACCGGGTCGAGCGGTGCAGCATCTCAGACGGGCGCACAGATTGCCGGGGCGAGCGGCAGCGGCGCTGCAGATGAAACCGCCGAGGATGCCGAAACGGTCCGGCTGCGCGAGGCGGTGGGGACGCTGACCGAACGCGAACTGGATGTGTTCAAGCAGATCGCCACTGGCCGGTCGAACAAGGAGATCGCCGATGCGCTGTCAGTGTCGGAAGCGACGGTGAAGACCCATGTGGGCCGGGTGTTCTCCAAGCTGGGTGCCCGCGACCGGGTCCAGGCGGTGGTCTTCGCCTACCGGGCCGGAATCGCCGACTGAATGACATGAGCATGTCATTATGACATGGGACGCATCGACTCCGGTATGTTAAACCGTATTCCCTCTTGTTGCGCAGGCACTTTAGTCCGTTCCGAGACGGTACATTCAGACCAAAGCGCCTGCTCGTTTCCGCTAACTCCTGTTCAACTGAGCACTCCGGCCCCAGATGAACCAGACCAGGGAACCCAGGAATGGGAAAGCGAAGACCGCTATGACCCAGAGGAGCTTGCCGCCCAGGGTCAGGTTGGGCGACATCACGATGCTGATGAGTGCCGCAATGAACAATGCCAGCCAGGCGATCACGGCCAGGCCCATGAACACCAAGACCAGGAACCCCAGGCCCGAATTATCAGTGGCGCCTGCTGAACTTGCCAGATACATCATCACAAGAAGTCCTCCGCTTCATATACGTCGTGTGATTCGTCATCTTCGACGCTACTCAGCCGGCCCGCAGCGCACATCGACCCACAGGATGAAATCCGGCTACGCATGTCAGCCCATGGAATGAGTGCCGGAGCCTGCACGGGACGTCGCACTACCCAAGAACCCCGGACACCCCCAACCGGACGGCCCCATGTGGGGATTCCCCTACTCCCCACGGGGGATATCCGGTGAGCCACGACACGCACAAAATCATCCTGCAAGAGGATGTGTCCCACCCGGTCCCCCGCATAGCGTTGAGACCAACGCTATGAGCCACCCGGCTCACCCCGATCCGAGGAGCATCCGTGACCACGACACAAAATTTCGACGCCCCCGCCGCCCGTGCGGTCGGCCTGACGAAGACCTACGGCACCGGCGATGCGGCCGTGCAACCGCTGGGCGGCCTGAACCTGGACATCACAGCCGGCCAGTTCACCACCATCATGGGGCCGTCCGGTTCTGGCAAGTCGACGCTCATGCACATCCTGGCCGGACTGGACTCCCCCACCGCCGGCCAGGTGTTCCTGGGTCGGCGCGAACTCACCAGCCTGAATGAGAAGCAGCTGACCCAGGTCCGCCGCAATCACGTGGGCTTCATCTTCCAGGCCTTCAACCTGGTTCCGGCGATGACGGCCGAGGAGAACATCCTGCTGCCCAGCCGCCTGGCCAAGACCTCGGTCGACCGCGAACTGTTCAACGGCATCACCGGCATGCTGGGATTGACCGAGCGCCTGAAACACCGACCCCATGAGCTCTCCGGCGGCCAGCAGCAGCGCGTCGCCGTGGCCCGTGCCCTGGTGACCCGCCCCGATGTCATCTTCGCCGACGAACCCACCGGCAACCTCGACTCCGCAACCGGTACCGAGGTCCTCGAACTGCTGCGCGCCTCGGTCGACGAGTTCGGGCAGACGGTCGTCATGGTCACCCACGACCCGGCGGCGGCCGCGACCGGCGACCGAGTGGTCCTATTGGCCGACGGCCGACTGGTCGGCGATATGGCCCGGCCCAGCGCCGACCAGGTCTCCGCGGCGATGATGGAGGTCACCCGATGACCGACATCCTCAAATCATTCCTGCGCACGGGCGCCGGCCGGTTGGTGGCCGCCGGCATCGCGATCCTCGTGTCCGTAGCGTTCATCGCCACCGTCCTGTCCCTGTCCGATGCCTTCAACCGGACCATGCGCACCACCGCCCAGGGCAGTTATGCCGGCTCCGACGTCATCATCAGCTCGAGCGAATCGATGATGTCCGAGTCCTCGGGTGACGACGCGGCGGACTCCGGCGAACCGGTCGAATTCGACGCCAAGGTGGCCAAGAAACTCGCCACCGACGCGCAGCAGATCCCGCAGATCTCCCAGACCCAGGCGGACCGCAGAATCGCTGCGCTGACGAAGATGGACGGGGTCGAACAGTACATTACGGCTGCCACCACCCCGATCGGACGACACTATGAGTTCGTTTCCGGCAAGGCGCCTCAGGGGCCCGGCCAGGTGATGCTGTATCAGGACACGGGCAAATCCCTGGGCCTGTCCCAGGGCCAGCAGGTGAACCTGGACACCACCGGATTCGCCTCCGAAACCGATGACTCCGGCAAGACGGCCAAGGACACGGGCAAGAAGTCCACCGTGACCGTCACCGGCATTCTGCGCGGCAGCGACGGCGGCGACCCCACCGTGTACACCGACGACGCGGGCCTCGACGCCCTGGGTGGGGATTCCTACTACGAATCCCTGCGCATTGTGCTCAAGACCCCGGGTGACACCACAGCACAATCTCAGGTCGCCCAGGACTTCGCCGATCTGCTGGCCAAGCAGCGCGGCGGCAAGGTCGTCGACAAGGACCTCGAGGGATTGCAGGCGGCGGGCTTCACCGTCCAGACCAATGAACAGGTCGTCGACCAATACCTCAAGACGCTCTCCGGCGGCACCAACATCCTGACCTCGATCGTCTTGGCCTTCGGCGCCGTCGCCCTGTTCGTCGCGGCCCTGGTCATCGCGAACACCTTCCAGGTTCTGGTGGCATCGCGCACCCGCACCCTGGCCCTGCTGCGCGCCATCGGCGCTACCCGCGGCCAGATCCGCGCCGCCACCCTGGCCGAGGCCTTTGTCCTGGGCCTGGTCGGCTCCGTCCTGGGCGTATTGCTGGGTTGGGGCCTGGCAGTGGGCTTCTCGTACCTCGCCCGCAGTTGGATGGGCGAATTCGAGATCGCCACCCTGCCCGTGTCCGCGGCCATCGCCGGTCCCGTGCTGGGTGTGGTCGTGACAGTGCTGGCCTGCCTGACCCCGGCCCGCAAGGCCACCAAGGTCACGCCGATCCAGGCACTGGCACCCGTGGACATCCCCGCTCCCAATGCCGGATTCCCCTGGATCCGCGCGATTCTGGGCGGCATCGTCAGCCTGGTGGGCCTCGTGGCCACTGTCTTCGGCGGCATCGCCCACCAGATCCTGCTGGCCCTGCCCGGCGCCATCGTGCTGTTCTGCGGTGTCCTGCTGCTGACCCGGGTGATCGTCCCACCGTTCGTCCAGGTGCTGGGGCATCTGTTCTCCGCCATCACCCGGTCCCCAGCGATCGGCCTGGTGGCCCGCAATATCAAGATGGCCCCGCGCCGCACCGCGTCGACGACCACCGCGCTGCTGATCGGCGTCACCCTGGTCTCGACCATGATGATCGGCGCGCAGACGATGAAGACCACATCGCAGGCCGCGCTGGCTGAGAGCAATGCGGTCGATATGTCGATCGCCCAGCCCAGCGAGCACGAACAGTCGGTCATCCAGGGCTCCGATATCGTCTCAGCGCACGCCCACCTCGACGGGGCCAAGGTCACAGTGCCCGGTACCGCCGATCCGACTGCCGCCGACGCGGACGAGAATCCGGCTGGAGACGACTCGGCAGAGTCCGCAGGGCAGTCCAAGGACCTTGCGCTGACAGCGCTGGCACCGGATTCCCAAGCGCTCAAAGCGGCCAGAGGCAAGGATCTGACTCCCCAGGCCGGCACCGTCTATATCAACGACGACCAAGCAAGGGAACTCAAGAGTGATTCGGATTCGTACACCACAGGCGATCCCGTGGGCACGTTCACCTTCAAAGGCGAGCGCGGAACAGTCAAGCTCAAGGCCGTGGCCGGCCATGGAATCCCCCGGGCCGAGGCCGTAATGGACACTTCGGACCTCTCCCAGCTGCAGCCCACTGCGTCCGAGGGTGCGATGTGGACGGAGATCTCCGACCAGGCCACCAGCTCGGATGTGCAGAAGCTGACGAGCGCCCTGAACGCCGATGACCGGGTGGATCAGGAAGGCGCCATTATGCGCGTGACCATGTCCAACATCATCAACGTGGTCCTGGCGATCGTCCTGGTGCTGCTGGCCGCGTCCCTGGTGGTCGCGGTGGTCGGGGTGGCCAACACCCTGTCGCTGTCGGTGATGGAGCGCAGGCGGGAGACCGCACTGCTGCGTGCCATGGGCATGACCCGTTCGCAGGTGTCCTGGATGGTCGCCGTCGAGGCTCTGCTGATGGCGTTGGTCGCCATCATCCTGGGCCTGGTACTGGGCCTGCTCTTCAGCTGGGCGGGCATCTCCTCGCTCATCCAGACGAACAGGATCGCGATCACCGTCGGCATCCCCTGGGGGCAGATCGGCGCGGTCATCGTCGCCGCTATCCTGGCATCGCTGCTGGCATCCCTGATCCCGGCCCGCGCGGTCAGCCGGACCAAACCGGCCGAGGGCCTGTCCGCCTGATCACCCCGGCATCGAAACACGCCGACCCGTCGATCTTTTTCGTTTCCATTGAGGAAATCGGAGAAGATCGACGGGTCGGCGTTTATCTGCACCCGCTTTGGAAAAGGTCGGCGTAGATGGAGGAGGGAGAGATGAAGGTGCTGTATCCGGCTCTGGACACCAAGCCCACCGGGCTGCTACGACTTCTATTCGCCCGCGAGGTCTTCGACCTGGACTCGGGACACAGCATTCCCCATCCCCGCGGCATCACTCCGATCGAGGGACTCGCCCCGCCGCACACGCCGAAGAACGTAGCCGAACGCTGGGACGGCTTATGGGCAGCCCGCGAGCTCGCCTACGCCGAGGACGCGATCGGCAAGGCGACCGCAGCACCACCGCTACCCGAACCCCCTGCCGAGGACGTTCCGTGGTCGGTCGAGGCCATCGCCTCCGAGGCCTTCGAACGGGCGTTCTTCTCCTGGTCGTGGCCACTGCGCGAAGCGGGCAAATCCTTTGACCGGGAGAAAGCAGACGGAGTCCGCGAGGCCATTGCGCACGAATCCGGAAAGGGCCTGCGCGCCATCATCGTGTTGCCGCTGTCCGCACCGTATGTCAGCCGGCCCTCCACCGCAAGACTGATCATCTCCGATTGGGTGCGTGAACGGCCCGCCGCCTACCGGGAGGCACTGCTCGGGACCGGGCATCCGGGCTGAGGCAGCAGATAAAACGACGCCGACCCGTCGATGATCTCCGTCCCCACGCAGGAAGACCGGAGAAGATCGACGGGTCGGCGTTCGTACGAGCCCGAGTTCGCGCGAACAGGCTCAGAAGTCGTTCGGGCTGTACGGCAGGCGTTCCAGGGCGAACATCGCGCGGGCCTGGGCCACGACCTCGGGCCGGGCCGCGCGGATCCGCCCGGCGCGCGAGAGCACTGCGGGATCCGCCCCGCCCAGGTACAGCGAACCCAATTCGGCGATGTCCAGGGACAGATCCGCCCTGGCATCATCGGGTTCATCGGCCAGCCGGACCACGGTGCCACGACCGTCGGCCGCGGTCAGCTCGAAGACGCCCGCGCCGAAGCCCAGGGAATCCGTGACCGACAGGGTCAACTTGCCCATCAGCCCCCAGGGCCGGGCCTCCAGAGCCTGGGGCACGTCGAGGATGCGCAGCCATTCGGAGTCCTCCACGGCCTTGACCGTCATCCGCCGCGGATCTGCCAGCAACCAGGACAGGGGCGAGTCCGTGGCCGCCGCCGGATACCGGACCCGGTTGACCAGGTCGATCGCACCCAGATAGCCCCACAGGGCGGAGTAGGCAGCATCGGACACGGCGACCAGGTCGATGATGTCGATCGTGGCCGTCCAGTCGTCCCACCCGGAGATCTTGTAGCTGACGAAACCGTCGGGAGCGCCGGCCTCATCGAAGTGCAGGGCCGCCCGGACCTTGGGATCCGGCTTGCCGGTGTCCAGATCGAGGCTGCCGGCGGCCCGTTCGACGTAACTCTGTTGGCGTCCGGCTGCCCCGGGGAACTTGCGCATGTACTGCGCGTAGATCTGTGGTGCCAGCTCGCGCAGCACCTGCGGATCGCACATTTCGACCCGCCGGTCCGGTTCCACCGCAAGGGCGAATCCGGGTGAGGTATCCACCTCGACCCGCTGGATCCAGGTGGCCCGGCCGAAACCGAAGCGCCGGTAGATTCCGCCCTCGGTCGCGGTGAGCACGGCGAACGGATAACCAGCGGTGGCGGCGTGGGCCAGGTTCTGTGTCATCAGCGCGCGCAGCAGGCCCCGGCGCCGGTGCGTCGGCCGCACCGTCACCCAGGTGATCAGGTGGGCGTCGACGAGGTTCCCCCCGCCGACGTTGAACTCCTTCTCGAAGTGCGCGAAGGTCGCCACCGGAACCGCCGGATCCAGGGCGTATTCGGGCTGGCGGTCGACATAGGCGGCGGTGAACTTCCGGCCGTCCAGCATCGACCTGCGCACCTTGTCGCCCAGCGGCTCCTCTTCCAGCCGGGGTTCGTGGAACCCCGCCTGAACGGCCTGCAGGTACGCGGTGGTCTGGGCATCGGGGGCGCCATCGGCCAGCCCCGGTTCAAATGTCTCAAAGCGATAATCGGCCATGTTCTCAGCCTAACGCGGATCCCGGCGCGCGTGAGCTCCATGACAGCTTTCCGATCCGCATGACATAAAGGAATATCCGCCTCATACCACCCGTTATAGTCTTCTGTTTACGCTCACATACACCGGGCGCACAGACTTTGCACACCATCGATGAAGGGAACCATGCACGCCGCCACCACCACTGCACCACAGGCGCCCGCGGCCGGACGGTCCGCATGGCGCGACCTGTGGTCCCGGCTGCGGCACGACCATGCGGCGATGACCGGTCTGGTCCTCGTAGCGCTCTTCGTGCTCATGATGCCGGCTGCTCCCCTGTTCACCTGGCTCACCGGTAACGACCCCTACACCTACAACACGGACCTGCTCGGAGCCGACACCGCGCCGGCGGGTGCCCTGGGCGGGGCCTCAGGCGGCCACTGGTTCGGTCTGGAGCCGCGCACCGGCCGGGACCTGTTCGCCATCGTCACCTGGGGCTCCCAGGTGTCGCTGCTCATCGGCATCGCCTCGACCCTGGTCTCGGTGGTCATCGGTGTGGCCGTCGGCCTGTTCGCCGGCTACTTCGGCGGCTGGACGGACAAGCTGCTGGGCCGGTTCACCGATGTGGTCTTCGGCTTCCCCTTCCTCATCTTCGCGATCGCACTGGCCGCCGTCGTCCCCGACTCCTTCCCCCGTCCCCTCATGCTGATCCTGGTCATCGGGCTGTTCGGCTGGCCGCAGATCGCCCGGGTCGTCAGGTCCGAAACGCTGAGCCTGCGCGAGCGCGGTTTCGTACGCGCGGCCAACGCCGCCGGGATCGGCCCCTGGCGGGTGCTGACCCGCGAACTGCTGCCCAATCTGGCGGCGACCATCATCGTGTTCACCACGACCTCGATCCCGGGCAAGATCGGGTCCGAGGCCGCGCTGAGCTTCCTGGGCGTGGGCATCGCCCCGCCCACCCCCAGCTGGGGCCGGTCGATCTCCGACGCGATCTCCTGGGTCCAGGTCGATCCCATGTACCTGGTACTGCCGGGCCTGGCGCTGTTCGGCGTCACCCTCGGCTTCACCCTGCTGGGCGATGGGCTGCGCGATGCGCTCGACCCCCAGCGCACCGCCCGCGCTCCCGAGGCCGCGGCCGCCGGCGACGCCGCCGCACCCGCCGCGGTGCCCGGTGCGGCCGAGGCGGGTTCCTGCGACCAGCCGACCGGCACCTCGGCGGCGGACGGGAGCAGAGAGTGAACCGCGCCCTGTCGATCCTGCGCTTCCTGGCCGCCCGGGCAGGCGGGGCGGTGCTGGTGCTGCTCATCATCGCCACCATCAGTTTCGCGATCTTCTACCTGCTGCCGAACAACCCGGCACAGCTGTCCTGCGGTAAGCCCTGCACGCCGGACCGGCTGGCCGAGGTCCAGACCTATATGGGCCTGGACAAGCCCTGGTACGCGCAATTGGGAGCCTTCCTGCTGGGCATCGTCGCCGGCCGCACCTTCGGGGCGGGCGCCACCGCGATCCACTGCGCGGCACCCTGCTTCGGCTACTCCTTCCGGCTCCAGTCCGATGTCACCGGACTGTTGGGCGAACGGCTGCCGGTGACCCTGTCGATCGCGATCGGCGCGATCGTGCTGTGGACCATCGCCGGCGTGGGCGCAGGTGTCTGGGCCGCCCTCAAACGCGGCAAGCCCACAGACAGGCTGCTCATGGGGGCCTCCGTGTTCGGAGTGTCCGCGCCGAGCTACCTGGTGGCGCTGCTGCTGATCCTGCTGTTCGGCTTCACCCTCAACGTCCTGCCGATCGGCGGCTACGTCGCCTTCACGGAGAATCCGGCCGGCTGGGCCTACCACCTGATCATGCCGTGGGTGGCCCTGGCGATCATCAACGCCGCCATCTACACCCGCCTGACCCGCGGCACCCTGCTGGAGACCCTGGGACAGGACTTCGTGCGCACCGCCAGGGCCATCGGCCTGCGGGAATCCGCGGTGGTGGTGCGCCACGGCCTGCGCAATATGGTCGTGCCCATCGCCACCCTCATCGCCCTGGACTTCGGGTCGCTGCTGGGCGGCACCGTCATCACGGAGAAGGTGTTCAACCTGGCAGGTGTGGGATCCCTGCTGTTGGACGCCGTGAACAACCTCGACCTGCAGGTGGTCGTGGGCGTGACCCTGTTCGCCGCGGCCGCCGTCATCGTGGCCAACTTCCTCATCGACATCCTCTACAGCGTCCTCGACCCAAGAATCGGAGCACACGCATGAAGAAATCAACCAGAACCGGCCTGAGCCTGACGTCCCTGGTGGCCGCTGCCGCCCTGCTGCTCACCGGCTGCAACGCCAACGACCTCTCCGGCGATTCCGACGCCGGGCAGGACCTGGGCGAAACCCAGTCCGGCGGCAACCTGACCATCATGCAGGGCGCCACCGATATCGAATGGGACCCCGCGAAGAGCCAGAACCTGGCCATCACCACACTGGGCCTGGTCGAACGCCGGCTGACCACCTGGGATGCCGAACCCGGCAAGGAGACCAAGGTCGTGCCCGATCTGGCCAAGGACACCGGCACCCCGTCCAAGGACGGCAAGACCTGGACCTTCAAGCTCAAAGACGGGCTGAAGTACGAGGACGGCTCCACGATCACCGCCCAGGACATCAAGTACGGGCTGGAGCGCTCCTTCTCCACCGAGCTCTCCGGCGGCCTGGGATATCACAAGTCGCTGCTGGTGGGTGGGGACGACTACCGCGGCCCCTACAGCGGCAAGCACCTCGACTCGATCAAGACCCCGGACGACAAGACGATCGTCTTCACGCTGAAGTCCGCCTTTGGCGACTTCCCGTGGATCGCCTCGATGCCGGCCTTCGCCCCGGTGCCCAAGGCCAAGGACGATATCAAGGCCTATACCAAGAAGCCCGTGGCATCGGGACCGTACCGGGTCGCGAAGTACACCGCAGGCAATCAGGCGGTGCTGGAGCGCAATGAGCACTGGGACAAGGACACCGACCCCGTGCGCACCGCCGGTCCCGACACCGTGACCTTCAAACTGGGCCAGGACATCACTGTGTCGGCCCAGTCGCTGATCTCCGATTCCGGGGATGCCAAGAACGGCTTCTCCGCGGACTTCGTGCCCGCCTCGCAGCTGGCCCAGGCCCAGCAGAACCCGGCGGCCAAGGACCGTCTGGTCACCAGTGGCGACGGGGCGCTGGCCTATCTGGCGATGAACACGAAGCGCGGGGCGCTGAAGGACCTCAAGGTGCGCCAGGCCATCAACTACGCGGTGGACAAGAACGCCTTCCGGGTGGCCGCCGGCGGTGAGATCGCCGGCGACTTCGCCTCGACGCTCATCACCCCGGGGATCCCCGGACGCGCCGACTACGACCTGTACCAGGCCGATGCCGCCGGTGACGTGGACAAGGCGAAGTCCCTGCTGGCCGAATCCGGGCAGAAGCCGGGCAAGCTGCGGCTGCTGGTGAAGAACGACCAGACGAACGTCGCGCAGGCCGAATCGATCCAGCAGTCGCTGGGCCGCGCGGGCATCGAGGTGTCGATCAAGTCGGAGGACCAGCAGTCCCTGCAGGCCGATGCGACCGATGCCAAGGGCGACTACGACCTGTACCTGGGCTCCTGGCAGCCAGACTTCCCCTCGGCCAATGGCAATATCCAGCCGCTGTTCGACTCCTCGCAGATCGGCGGGGGCAACTACAACATCTCCCGCTACTCCAATAAGAAGGTCGACGCGCTGATCAAGCAGGCGACCGAAGAGGTCGACCGCACCAAGGCCGGGCAGGTCTGGGCACAGGCGGACAAGCTGATCATGGAAGACGCTCCCATCGTCCCGCTGATCTACACGAAGAACACCTTCATCCACGGCTCGGGCGTGGAGAACTTCGTCATCGGCAAGTTCCCGGCCTACCCCGTGTACTTCAAGGCCTCGCTCAAGCAGGGCTGATACCAGTGGAGCACACCCCAGCACCGGGCGCGCCGGCCCTGCGCATCGCCGGACAGCGCGTGTCCTTCGGCACCACCGAGATCACCCACGGCATCGACCTGCTGGTGCGTCCGCGCACCGTCATGGCGCTGGTCGGCGAGTCCGGGTCCGGCAAGTCGGTGACCGCGCTGAGCCTGCTGGGCCTGGCCGGCACCGGCTCCCGTGCGACGGGTTCTGCCCGCCTGGCCGACGGCACCGAGTTGATCGGCGCCGAGGCGCAGCTGCTGCGCAGGGTCCGCGGCAAGCGGATCGGCGTGGTCTTCCAACAGCCGATGAACGCCTTCGACCCGATGTACCGGATCGGCCACACCCTGGCCGAGGCCCTGCGCGCCCACGGTGAGCGGGTCACCCGGGAGCAGGCGGCCGGGCGGTCCGCGGCCGCCCTGCGAGCCGCGGGCCTGGCTGCCCCCGAGCGCATCCTCGCGTCCTATCCGCACGAGCTCTCCGGCGGGCAGTTGCAGCGCGCGATGATCGCCCTGGCGACCATCCACGATCCCGAACTGCTCATCGCCGATGAGCCGACCACGGCCCTGGACGTCACCGTGCAGGCCGATATCCTCGATCTGCTGCGGCACATCGCGACCGAGCGCGCCGTCCTGCTCATCACGCACGATATGGGCGTTGTCGCGCAGGTCGCCGATGAGATCTCCGTGATGAAGGACGGACGGATCGTCGAAACCGGTGCTGCGGCCGAGGTCTTCAACCGGCCCCGGCACGCCTACACCCGCAAGCTGCTCGACGCGGTACCCCGGCTGGGCGCGGTGGCCGCCGCGGCCTCGGCCGTAGCCGGCTCCGGGACCGACCCGAACACCAGTGACGAGGCGCCCGCCGCCGAGCTCGTGGGCGGACGGGTGGAGTTCCGCGGCAAGCGCACCACCGTGGCCGTCGACGATGTCGATCTGTGCGTGCCCGCGGGGACCGTGGTGGCGCTGGTGGGCGAATCGGGTTCCGGCAAGTCGACGATCGCCAATGTGCTCATCGGCGCCCAGCGGCTGACCGCGGGGACCGCGCGGATCGCCGGTTCCGAGGTCCGCACGGGCAATGGCCGGGACCAGCGCAGGCTGCGCGCACGCATCGGCACCGTGTTCCAGGACCCCGCCGGTTCGCTCAACCCGCGCCGCACGGTCGCGGCCCAGTTGGCCCAGCCGCTGCAGGTCCACACGGACTTGGGTCGGACGGAGATCGATCGGCGGGTGAACACGCTGCTCGATGATGTCCAGCTGCCGGCCGGGTTCGCCGCGCGGATGCCCCATGAGCTCTCCGGTGGGCAGAAGCAGCGGGTGGCGATCGCCAGGGCCCTGGCCCTGCGGCCCCGGCTACTCATCGCCGATGAGCCGACCAGTGCGCTGGACGTCTCCGTGCAGGCAGGCGTGTTGGACCTACTGCGGGACCTGCACGCGGAGTACGGTTTCGCCTCGCTGTTCATCAGCCATGATCTGGCGGTGGTCGAACAGATCGCCGAGCAGGTGGTGGTGCTGCGCCACGGCCGGGTCGTCGAACGGGGTGCGACGCTGGACGTGCTGCGCAGACCGCAGGACGATTACACCCGCGAACTCATCGCCGCCGTCCCCGAACCCGTGGTCGCGGGCTAGGGATAGACCTGGGAGGGCTCGGGCGAAAGCAGGGTGTGCAGGGCCCGCAACCGTCTCACCAGCTGGTTGTCGATGCTGTAGCGGACGAAGGCCAGCCAGAACAGGCAGATCACATCGGCACACCCCGTCACCAGGGCCACCCAGGCCGCCGGCGACAGAGCCGCATCACCGGCGGACTGGGACCCGGCGCCGATCACCCCGATCCCGCC
The DNA here is from genome assembly GCF_024580675.1 of Brevibacterium sp. 50QC2O2. NCBI lineage: Bacteria > Bacillati > Actinomycetota > Actinomycetes > Micrococcales > Brevibacteriaceae > Brevibacterium > Brevibacterium sp. 50QC2O2. The sequence continues at coordinate 38,075 of NZ_JANIJZ010000016.1, read as the reverse complement.
GAGCACCAACCACCACAGGCCCACCCACACCGCCGAGGTCAGCAGAGCCGTGCGCGGACTGCGTGCAGCGGAGAACATCGAACCGTCGTCGGTGGGCGCCTGCAGGCTGAGAATCGAGCCGATCCAGTCCAGCAGCAGGCCGCTCCACGCCTGGACGCCGGTGAGGAAGCGGATGGCCGGAAGCCGGTCGTCGCGCCCGGCCAGGGCCACATCGCGGGCGATGACGCCTTCGAGATAGGGCCGCGGCGGCGGCTCGATCCCCCGCAGGCCGCGCGCCAGGCGGTGCCGCAGCGCGCCGACCCGGCAGAGGTGGGCGATGATCCACCCCAGCATGAGGGCCTCGAGCCCGGCCAGGGCCCACAGGACGGCGTCCCCGCCGGCCCGGGCCGTCTCGTCCTGCGCACTCAGCGCGGCAGTGAGCAACCACAGCACGGAGCACACGAGCAGGGTCAGGCAGTAGCCGAACCCCGTCCAGGGGAACATCCGGCTGGGCACTGCGATGCGCGTCCCGTCACGGGTCTGATCGAGTGCGTACAGGTAGCGCGGCATGCAGCCCAGCCTAGTCCGCCCATGACCGGGTTCTCTCCCGGCTCAGCCCTGGGCGTCCGTCCGGGACGATTCCACCACCTGGGCGGGGCGGGCCGAGGCGGCGGCCCGGGCCGTCGCCCTGGCCTCGCTGCGCCAGGTCTTGCGCCAGCGCGGATCCGGCGACACCAGGCTGAGCACGACCACGACCAGGAAGTTCAGTGCCAGAGCCCATACCCCGCCGTTGACGCCCCAGAGCGGGTCGTTGCCGGTGAAGTACAGGGTCAGCATCGCGATGCCGCCGACCACGATGCCGGCGGCCGCAGCGTGCTTGCTCATGCGCGGCCAGAACAGTCCCAGCAGGGCAGCGGGCACCAGCTGGGCCATGCCCTCGTAGCTGAGCACTGACAGGGAGACCAGGGCATTGGGCATGAACAGGCTGCCGGCCAGCGCGACCAGGCCGGCTATCAGGCACACTACCTGGGAGAGCTTCCGCTGCCGCGCTCCGGCCGGGTCCTGGGCCGCCGCCGCAGAATCCGCAGGCGCGTGGGCCCTGGTCAATCCGCCGCCGAGCACGGTGCGGCCCCACATGGTGCCGATCGCCAGCATGAAGACGCTCATCGGCACGATTGCGCTCAGCGCCCCGGCGACTCCGATGATCGCCACCAGGGGTGCTGGGAGCGAGTCGATGACCACGGAGAACAGGGCCAGATCGCCATTGGCCAGAGCCGGCACGACGAACAACGCGGCCATCCCGATCATCACGGGCACCAGCAGCAGCACCTGGTACCAGGGCAGGATGATCGAGTTCCGGCGCAGCGAATTGGCGCTGTCGGCGCTGATGTAGCCGGCCAGGGTCGTCGGGAAGATGGCCGTGGTGAAGGTGTTGAGCAGGATCGTGGAGATGAACCAGGCCGCTCCGTACTCGCCGCCGCCGGCGCCGGGGAAGGTCAGCCACTGCGGCTTCTCCTGGATCATCCGGCCGACGAGTTCGCCCACCCCGTCGAAGTAGTGCAGGGGGACGTAGATCGCCAGGAAGGCGATGGCCGCCACCGTCAGACCGTCCTTGAGCACGCTGACCCAGGCGGAGCCGCGCAGGCCCGAGACCAGGATGAACAGCTCCGCGACGATGAAGGAGATGATCGCCGCGACCTTCAGGTCGATGGCCCCGTAGGACATGGCGTTGACGACCGTGCCCATGCCCTGGATCTGCAGCTGGATGTAGGGCAGCATGAAGATGGTCGCCGCGATCGCCACGAAGATGGCCAGGGGCCGGGACTTGAACCGGTACTCGATGATGTCGGTCAGACCCACCAGCTTGTGCCTGGCGGCATAGGTCCACAGGGTGGGAGCCAGGACGTAGGCGATGATCAGGCCCACGCTCAGGTAGCCGATCAGGTAGAGGATCGGGACCCCGTACTTGTACGACCACCCGGCCGCTCCCAGGAAGGAGAAACTGGTGTAGGACTCGCCGGCCATGAGCAGGAGCACGAAGATGAAGCCCAGGCCGCGGCTGGAGACCGACCATTCGTCCATGGACTTCTCCCGGCCACGGCCGGAGTAGACCCCGATCGCCACGGTGGCGACCATGGCCAGGGCGAAGATGATGATGGCGATGATCGCCGACGAGCTCATGCGTCCTCCTCCACGAAATCGGCGTGGTACGTGTCCTCGAACGCCGCATCCACCGGAATGTACTCTCCGCGGTTCTCCCGGTAGAAGGGGTCCAGGCGGGCCACCAGCCAGACCAGCAGCGGCGTGATCACGGTGACGATGAGGACGTAGGCGAAGGCGAACGGCAGCCCCAGCACCACCGGCTGGATCGAGTTCGCGACCACGGGTGTCAACAGATAGAGAACGACGGGCACTGGCAGGATGAGAAGTGACCAGCGAGATCTGCGCGGCATGCACGGCTCCATTCGGGTCGGTCGGTGCGGATGGGTGACGAACGCCATGTTTCCATACACGGGTTATCGACCGCGCACCGGTCCCACGGCCATGGGTCAGAATCCCAGCAGGAATCCCAGCGATGGGGGCCGACCGGGAGCTCGGTCCGGGGGCGCAGCCCGCCGCGGGACTCAGCCCAGTCGGGCCAGGAACTCCTCGCTGGACTCGATGGCGGCGTAGACATTGCGCAGATGCCACAGCGCGGTTTCGTGGTGCTTGGGCGTGATCGCCCCACAGGCGTCGGCGACGATGCCGACCGAATAGCCGGAGTCGGAGAGGTCGCGCACCGTGGAGCTCACGCACTGATCGGTGTAGAAACCGATCGTCACCACATTCTCGATCCCCAGGTTCCGCAGAATACGGTCCAGGTTCGTCCCCAGCACCGCGCCGGAACAGGACTTGTCCAAGACGATCTCACCGGCGATGGGTTCCACGCCCGGCAGGAACTGCGCGGCCTCGGACCCGGGCAGCACCTTGAAGTTCTTGCGCCGGTGCGACAGGCCCACGTCCGCACCGTCTTCCAGCAGCTCCTGGATGCGCACGTGGATCGGGCGGATGCCCGCGGCCCGCGCGGCCTGCAGGACCCGGGTTCCGGCGGCCACGGTTGCCTGGCAGTCCTGCTCGATCCGGCCGATGGCCTCGGCGCAGTCTGCCTCGGGGATACCCCGGCTCCTGGCGAACTCCCAGAAGTGATCGGGCAGGATGCACTTCTGCATGTCGATGAGCAGCAGGACCGTATTGGCGGGGTCCAGCGGGAGCGGCTCCCGTTCGGCCCTGCGCACGAACATATCCGCGAACTCATCGACTGTCAGCTCCGACATGGCATTCCTCTTCCCTGCTCTTCCAGCAGATCTTTCCGACTGTTCTGGGTCCCCGGCAATACTACGCGGCGACGTCACGCGGGGCCCGGGCAATCGAAATCGATCGCCCGGGCCCCTCGTGTGTGGTTCTCGGTTACGCGGTTCAGCGCGCGGCGGAACCCTCGGTGTAGTCCGAGTCGGCCGGCTTCAGCCAGGAGAACATACCACGCAGTTCGCGACCGACGGTCTCGATCGGGTGGACCTCTTCCTTGGCGCGCAGTTCCTTGAACTCCTTGGCGCCGTTGGCCTGGTCGTCCATGAAGCGCTTGGCGAAGGAACCATCCTGGATATCGGACAGGACCTCCTTCATGTGCTCCTTGACGTCGGGGGTGATGACGCGCGGGCCGGAGACGTAGTCGCCGTATTCCGCGGTGTCGGAGCAGGACCAGCGCTGCTTGGAGATGCCGCCCTCGTTGATCAGGTCGACGATCAGCTTCAGCTCGTGGCAGACCTCGAAGTAGGCGATCTCCGGCTGATAGCCGGCTTCCGTCAGGACCTCGAAGCCGTACTGGATGAGGTGGGAGACGCCACCGCACAGCACGGTCTGTTCACCGAACAGGTCGGTTTCGGTCTCTTCGGTGAAGGTGGTCTTGATGCCGCCGGCGCGCAGGCCGCCGATGCCCTTGGCGTAGGACAGCGCGGTCGCCCAGGCGGTGTTGGTGGCATCGACCTCGACGGCGATGACGACGGGCACGCCGCGGCCGTCGACGTATTCGCGGCGGACCACGTGGCCCGGGCCCTTCGGGGCGATCATGATGACATCGACGCCCTGCGGGGCGGTGATGTAGCCGAAGCGGATGTTGAAGCCGTGGGTGAAGACCAGGGCGTTGCCCTCGGCCAGATTGTCCTTGATGTCGTCGGCGTAGACCTGCGCCTGGACCTGGTCCGGCACGGCGATGACGACGACGTCGGCCCACTTGGCGATCTCGGCGTTCGAGCCGACGGTCAGGCCCTGCGCCTCGGCCTTGTCGCGGGACTTCGAGCCCTCCTTCAGACCGATGCGGACCTCTGCGCCGGAATCACGCAGGCTCAGCGCGTGGGCGTGGCCCTGGCTGCCGAAGCCGATGACGCCGACCTTCTTGCCCTGGATGACGGACAGGTCTGCATCGTCCTCGTAAAAGCGCTCTGCTGCCATGGGGGTTTTCTCCTTCATATGTCACGTGTGCTTCACACGTCTGGAACCCGTACGGTTCCATTGTATGGGTGTCTTATAAGGCGGGACAACACGTCCGCCATGCGGGCGGTCAGACCCGCGGGGCCTTGTCGGTGATCGATTTGGCGCCACGGCCGATCGCCACGGTGCCCGACTGCACGATCTCCTTGATGCCGAAGGGTTCGAGCACCGTCTGCAGGGCATCGAGCTTGGCCTGTTCGCCGGTGGCCTCGACGCTGACGGATTCGGTGCTGACGTCCACGATCTGTGCGCGGAACATCTCGACGGCGGCCAGGACCTGCGGCCGGGTCGCCGCATCCGCCTTGACCTTGAAGATCATATGGGCCCGGCGCACGGCTGTGGCCGCGTCGAGTTCCACGATCTTGATGACGTTGACCAACTTGTTCAGCTGCTTCGTCACCTGTTCCAGGGGCGCCTCGCCGACGTCGACGACCACTGTGATCCGCGAATACCCCGCGGCCTCGGTGTTGCCCACGGCCAGGGAGTGGATATTGAAGCCGCGCCGGGAGATCAGACCCGCGAAGCGCGTGAGCACACCGGGCTTGTCCTCGACCAGAACGGACAGGGTGTGACGGCTCATTCCTGGCCCTCCTCTTCCTCTTCTCCGGCGAAGTCGGGCCGCAGATTCCGAGCGTACTGGATCTCATCGTTGCTCACGCCGGCGGCGACCATCGGCCACACCATGGCGTCGGCCGGCACGGTGAAGTCGATCACCACGGGCCGGTCGTTCGTCGCCAGGGCCTGCTCGATCGCCGCGTCCACGTCCTCGTTGCGCTCCACGCGCAGCGCCAGGCAGCCGTAGGCCTCGCCCAGTTTGACGAAGTCGGGCACCCGGATCGAATCATGGCCGGTGTTGAGCTCCGTATTGGAGTAGCGGCCGTCGTAGAACAGGGTCTGCCACTGGCGCACCATGCCCAGCGAGGAGTTGTTGATGATGGCGACCTTGATCGGAATGTTGTTGATCATGCAGGTGGCCAGTTCCTGATTCGTCATCTGGAAGCAGCCGTCGCCGTCGATCGCCCAGACCGTGCGGTCCGGTTCACCGACCTTCGCGCCCATCGCAGCCGGAACCGAGTAGCCCATGGTGCCCAGGCCACCTGAGTTGACCCAGGAGTTGGGGCGCTCGTAGTCGACGAACTGGCTGGCCCACATCTGGTGCTGGCCCACGCCCGCCACATAGACGGCCTCGGGCCCGGACAGTGCGGAAATCCGCCCGATCACGTACTGCGGATCGCACAGTCCGATCTCATTGGGCTCGTAGCCCAGCGGGTAGGTCTCCTTCCAGGCGTTGAGTGTCTTCCACCAGCGCGGTCGGTCGTTCTCCAGCGCCTGGGCGTGGTTGGCCTCCAGTTCGCGCAGCAGTTCGGTCAGCACCTCGCCGGCGTCGCCGACGATCGGCACGTCCACCGGACGGTTCTTCCCGATCTCCGCCGGGTCGATGTCGGCGTGGATGATCTTGGCCTTGGGCGCGAAGCTGTCCAGGTCGCCGGTGACGCGGTCGTCGAACCGGGAGCCCACCGCGATCAGCAGATCGGACTTCTGGAAGGCCGCGACCGCCGAGACGGTTCCGTGCATCCCCGGCATCCCGATGTGCTGCGGGTGCGAGTCGGGGAATGCGCCGCGGGCCATCAGGGTCGTCGCCACCGGGATGTGGGTGGCCTCGGCCAGGGCCTTGAGCTGTTCGTGGGCGCCGCTGCGGATCACGCCGCCGCCGATGTAGAACACCGGCCGCTTGGCCTTCTCGATGAGCGAGGCCGCTTCCCGGATCTGCTTGAGGTGCGGTTTGACCGTGGGCTTGTAGCCGGGCAGCTGCGGGGCCTGGGGCCATTCGAACGGGGCCTTGCCGGCCTGTACGTCCTTCGTGATGTCGACCAGCACGGGGCCGGGGCGACCCGTCGTCGCGATGTAGTGGGCCGACATGATGGCCTGCGGAATGTCCTCGGTCCGGGTGACCAGGAAGCTGTGCTTGGACACCGGCAGGGTCATGCCGACGATGTCGGCTTCCTGGAAGGCGTCCGTGCCCAGCAGGGTGGATGCCTGCTGACCGGTGATGGCCAGCAGGGGCACCGAGTCCATATTCGCATCGGCGATCGCCGTGATGAGGTTCGTGGCGCCGGGGCCCGAGGTCGCGATGCACACGCCCAGTTTGCCGGTGGCCGCCGCATAGCCCTCGGCCGCATGACCGGCACCCTGCTCGTGGCGGACCAGGATGTGGCGGATCCGCTCCGAGTCCATCAGCGGGTCATAGGTCGGCAGGATCGTGCCGCCGGGCAGGCCGAAGACGTCCGTGACCCCCAGCAGCTCGAGGCTGCGGACGATCGCCTGGGCGCCGGTGAGCACCTCCGGCGCATTGTCCGGTCGCTTGCGCGGCCCTGGTTTGGGGACGGACCGGGCGCCCTCCTGGGCCCCCGCTTCCGCCTTGGGTTCAGCGTTCTTCGTCGTCGCTGCCACTGTGTCTCCTTAAATGTGTCCAAGCCGCGCCTGGTGTGCCGCTCATGATCGGTGGGGCCGTGGTGTCCGGCCGGACCCGCTCATAAAAAAAGCCCCATCCGGTTTCCGGTGGGGCGCGCGGCGTTCGTCTTCGTGACGCTTACGGGTTCACCGCGCGCTGCCGATAACGAGGACGAGTACGAGCTTGTGCATGTCATCATCTAACGCCCGCCGCTCGCGGGGTGTCAAACCACAGGCCACCGGAGTCCGCATGATGAGATTGCGGTTCTCATGGTCGGTCTGCAGTACCGCCGGTAGAATCGTCCGGTGAGATGTGCACACTACGAGGCCGGTACCTGCCGCTCCTGCACCCTGCTTCCGGTGCCCTTCGGCACCAGAGTCGACCGTGCCCAGGCGGATTTGGAGGAGTTGCTGGCGCCGTTCACCCGGGACGCGGCTGCACGGATCTGGCGGGCGCCCATCACCGGACCCGAAGCCGGTTTCCGCAATAAGGCCAAGATGGTGGTCACCGGCACCGCCGACGCACCGGTGTTCGGCATCGTCGATCCCGCCGGCAACGGCGTGGACCTGCGCGACTGCCCGCTCTATCCTCCGGTCATCATGAAGGTGCTCGACCTGCTGCCCGCCCTGATCAAGCGCGCCCAGGTCTCTCCCTATTCGATCGCCCGGCGCAGGGGCGAGCTCAAATACGTGCTCATCACCGCCGGCGACGTCCCGGCTGGCGCGGGCGATCCCGCGGTCCTGGTGCGCTTCGTGCTACGCACCGAGAAGCCGGTGGAGCGCCTGCGCGAACACCTCCACCTGCTGGTGGAGTCCCTGGCTCCGGGCTCCGTGGTCACCGCGAACATCCAACCCGAGCCCAAGGCCATCATCGAGGGCCCCACCGAAGTCCACCTGGCGGGCCCCGACACCCTCTCTGTGACACAGGGACGGATCCGCCTGCTGCTGCGCCCGCAGTCCTTCCTGCAAACCAACACGACGGTGGCCTCGGGTCTGTACCGGCAGGTCTCGAACTGGGTAGACGAGATCGACCCTGGCGAGGTCTGGGACCTGTTCTGCGGCGTGGGCGGCTTCGCGCTGCACTGCGCCCAGCCCGCGGAGCCGCGCCCGGCCGGCACCGCTCCTGGCGCCGACCCTGGCGCGAGGACGCTGGAACCCGGCGCCATCGTGCTCGAGCCGCGCCGACGCAGGGTCACCGGGGTGGAGATCTCGCCGGCTGCGATCGAGTCCGCCAAACAGAGCGCCGCGGAATACGGACTGGACGCGGACTTCTACGCGGGCGATGCCGCGGCCTGGTTCCGCGAGCGGACCGCGGCCGGCCGACGACCCGATGCGCTCATCGTCAACCCGCCCCGGCGCGGGGTGGGGCGCGAGATGGCCGCATGGATCCAGGACTCCGGCATTCCCGATGTCGTCTACTCCAGCTGCAATCCCGCGACCCTGGCCCGCGATCTAGAGGCCATGTCGGCCTACCGGATCACCGCCGCCCGCCTGCTCGACATGTTCCCCCACACCCGCCACGCCGAGGTCCTGGTGCGCCTCTCCCGCTGACCCGAGGGGCGGTCAGGCCAGGGACTCCTCCCACGCCGCGTGCAGGTGCGCGAACCGGCCGCCGTCTGCCAGCAGCCGTTGCGGGGTGCCGTCCTCGACGATCCGCCCGTGTTCCATCACCAGTACCCGATCGGCGATCTCCACCGTTGACAGGCGGTGGGCGATGATGATCGCGGTGCGCCCGCGCAGCACGGTCTCCAGGGCCTGCTGCACCGCCCGCTCCGAGGGGATGTCCAAGTGGGCAGTGGCCTCGTCGAGCACGATCACGCCCGGATCGGCCAGGAACACGCGGGCGAAGGACACTAGCTGGCGCTGCCCCGAGCTGAGCCGGCCGCCGCGCTTCTTCACATCGGTCCCGTAGCCCTCGGGCAATCGCGCGATGAACCGGTCCAAACCGACCGCCCGGGCCGCCGCGCGCACCTGCTCATCTGTGGCCTCGGGGTTGCCGATGCGGATGTTGTCGGCGATCGTGCCGGAGAACAGGAAGGACTCCTGGGTGACCATGACGATCGCCCGGCGCAGCGCGGCATCGTCGATCTCGCGCAGATCCACTCCGTCCAACCGGACGCTTCCCGCCAGCGGATCGTAGAACCGGGTGGCCAGTTTGACCAGGGTCGATTTGCCGGCGCCCGTGGTGCCGACCAGGGCGACGGTCTGGCCGGCGGGGACCTCCAGGTCGAAGTCGGGCAGGATGTCCGGGCCGTCCTCGTAGGCGAAGCGCACCTGCTCGAAGCTCAGCTCGCGCCCGCCGGCTCCGGTGGGCAGGGCGCGGGCCGCGGCGGGGTCCTCGATGGCGGGTTCGGTGTCGAGGATCGCCGTGATCTTCTCCAGCGCCGCCGAGGCTGACTGATACAGGTTGAAGGAGTTGACCAGTTCGTCCAGCGGGCCGTAGAAGCGGCGCAGGTACAGGATGAATGCTGTGAGCACGCCGATCTGCGTGTGTCCGGTCATCACCAGATAGGCGCCGGCGAGGATGATGGCGACCTGGGTCAGATCGCCGATCAGCCGCGTCCAGCCGGCGAACCAGGCCACGCCGGTCAGCGCATCGCGGTTGGCCTGCCGGTAGGCGTCGTCGCTCTGGTGCAGGCGCGCCCGTCCGGCGGGCTGCCGGCGGAAGGCCTGCACCGCGCGGATCCCGCCCATCGTCTCCGTGAAGTGCACGATCGACTTGCCGATCCACGTGCGGGTGCGCCGGTAGGCCCCGCGCTGGGTCCGGGCGGCGTAGACGGTGACGAAGAACAGCGGGATGAACCCGGCGAAGGCGATCAGGGCCATCGGCACGTCCAGGAACACCAGCAGCACCGCGATCGCGGCCATCTGCAGTAGTCCCAGCGCCGTGTCGATGAGCGCGAAGGACAGGAACTCCTGCACCGATTCCATATCCGAGGTCTGCCGGGCGACCAGCCGACCCGAGGTGGACTTCTCGTGATACCCCAGGTCCAGTCGCTGCACGTGCTTGAACAGGCGCCCGCGCAGATCGAACAGGATCCGCTGGGCGGTTTTGCCCATCAGCCGCACCGATGCCCAGGAACAGACCCCGGCGACCAGGGCCGAGGCCATAAAGGCACCGATCGCCCAAGCCAGGGGCGCGAAGTCACCGGCCTGGGCCGCCGGCAGGCCGTCGTCCAGGGCGCGCTGGACGAACACCGGTCCGATCACCGCGCCGGCACTGGTCAAGACGATGAGCAGTGCCAGGACGATGACGCTGAGCAGCCGGGGCCGCACCAGGCTCATGAGCAGGCGCCGGGCGCTGCGGGCCACGCCCGGTGGCAACTGGTCGAGTTCGTCCACGGCGGTTGCGGATTTCTGGTTCGCGGGCGCGCTCATACGTGCGCCCCCATCAGATCGCGGTACATGGTCGAGGTCTCCAGGAGTTCTTCGTGCGTGCCCAGGGCGGCGATGCCACCGCCGTGGAGCACGGCCACCCGGTCGGCGAGCGCGGCGGTGGACGGCCGGTGGGCGATCACGAGGGTGGTGGAATCGGGCAGGACTTCGCGCAGGCGGCGCTGGACCCGGTCCTCGGTGTCGACGTCCACGGCTGACAGCGGGTCGTCGAGCACCAGGATGCGCGGGGTGCCAAGGATGGCACGGGCCAGGGCGAGGCGCTGGCGCTGGCCACCGGACAGGGCCAAGCCCTGCTCCCCCACCTGGGTGTCCAGACCCTCGGGCAGGGCCGCGACGAAATCGGCGGCCTGGGCGATGTCCAGGGCGCGGCGGACCTCGGCGTCGGTGGCGTGTGGCACGCCGAGGGCTACGTTGTCGCGGACGCTGGAGGAGAACAGGATGGGGTCCTCGAAGGCCACGGACACCAGACGGCGCAGCTCGGTCAGGGGCAGCTCGCGGACATCCGTCCCGTCGATGCTCATCCGGCCGGAGGTGACATCGGCCAGGCGCGGCACCAGGGCGGCCAGGGTGGACTTGCCCGATCCGGTCGCCCCGACGATCGCCAGGGTCTCCCCCGGCTGCACGGTGAGGTCGAGGCCGTCCAACAGTGGGGTGTCCGCGTCGGCGAAGCGGAAGCCGACGTGCTCGAAGCGCAGTTCCCCGCGCACGCCTGCCGGGTCCAGGACCGGGGCGGGGTCGTCGGCGACGTCGCCGGAGGTGTCGGTGATGCCCAGCGGCAGGTCCATCACCTCCCAGTAGCGGGCTGCTGCGGTGGCGGCCATGAGGGCGTCGGAGAGCAGGAAGCCGAACATCTCGATGGGGATCCGCAGAATCATCGTCACCGTTACCGCGGCGACCACCGTTCCCACGCTCATCCAGCCGTGGACCACGCCCCAGGCGCCCAGACCCACGATTGCGGCCTGCGCGATGGTCGGCAGCATCATCAGAGTGCCCCACAGCCAGGAATCCAGGCGGGCCTTGCGGACTTCCAGGCGGGCCAGGCCGCCGGAGAGTTCGCGGAACCGGCCGCGGATCCACGGGGTGCGGCCGAAGGCGCGAATGATGCGGATGCCCTGGATGGATTCCTCGACATTGGTGGTGATGGCCCCCATCTGGTCCTGGGCGGCGCGCGCGGCCAGGCGGTACTTGCGTTCGAACACGGCGACGATCGCCACCGTGGGCACGGCCATGACCAGGAAGATCAGTCCGAACAGCGGCTGCATGACGGTCAGGATGATCGCGCCGGCCACGATGATGACCGGGTTGACCAGCAGGAACGGGGCCCCGAAGGCGAAGAAGCGGCGCATCTGGGAGAGGTCCTGAACCCCGCGGGACAGCAGCTGTCCGGAGTCCCAGGCATCGTGGGTGGCGACCTGGACGTACTGCAGTTTGTCGTACAGCCGGCCGCGCCACAGCACTTCCCAGAACGAGGTGACAGGGGCCGCCAGATAGCGGCGGCCGAACAGCGCCGCGGCTTCGAGCACGCCGAGGCCGCAGATCACCAGAACGGGCACCACCAGACCGGCCGGGTCATGGTGGGCGATCGGCCCGTCGATGATGCGGCCGGTGAGCAGCGGGACGACCAATTGCAGCCCGTTGGCGAACAGGCTGAGGAAGATGATGACACCGTAGACCCAGAGGCGTTCTCTGATGTCGGGCCAGAACCGGAGGATTGCGCGCATAGCCTTTCAGCTTATATCAGTTCCGGCACCCGATTCCAGGGGCCTTGCGTCTTCCGGTATCGCCCGGCAGGGTGGGGTTATGGACACCGACGTCATGGACGAGGACGCGCTGCTGCGGGGGTACCGGCTGGGATACCGACTGGCCATGATCACGATGGGGCTGGTATCCGTTCTGGCCGCGGCCATCGGGCTCCGGCTGTGGTCCATCGTCCCCGTAGTCCTGCTGATGATCGTGGCCCTCGCCTTCAACAGCGGAGCGCGCTCCCAGGGCCTGGATCCGCGGAAGCTCGAACGGCCCTCCAGCCCGGCCCAGATGGTGGTCCAGTTCGTGGTCTGCTGGCTCTATTACCTGGCTTTCATGGGGAGTTGGTGTTCCGAGAAGGGCACGGGGCGGCCCCTGCTGGACACGGGACTGATCGTCCATCACGACCCGGATCCCGACGCAGTCGGGCTGGAGCAGATCCTCATGTCCTGCAGCGGATTCATCCTCATCACCGGCTGGGTGTTCTGTCTGCAATGGCGCAGGGCAAAGCGAACCGCAGCGTCGCGGCCGACATCCGCGCCCGGGACGAACCTTCGGAACACGGCACGCGCTGATCGTGTTATGTCTGAAGAAGAGGACGATCGGCGACACCGACCGTCCGAAGAAGCGAACTCAACGGAGGTAGGTCATGACGGAACAGGACGATGAACGTGAGTACGACCAGGAATACGACTATGTGATCGTGGGGGCAGGTGTGGCTGCGGCCTCGGCGGCCAAGGCGATCCGCGCCGACGACCCGGATGGCACGATCGCCGTCTTCGGAGCCGATCCCGACGGTCCCTACTACCGGCCTGATCTGTCCAAGACCCTGTGGCTCGATCCCAAGGCGGTCCCCGGCGCCGGCTGGCTGCTCGATCCGAACGAAACAGATGTCACGCTGTTGACCGATACAACGGTCACCTCGCTGGACCCTGGCGACCACACGCTGACCACCTCGACAGGCGCCACCGTGGCCTATTCGCAACTCCTGCTGGCCACTGGCGCCGCCCCCAACCGGCTGGGCTCCGAGTCGCCCGCCGACGCGCAGGCCCCCGGCAGCGAGCGCATCATCTACTACCGCACGGTGGAGACCTACCGCAGGCTGCGCCGCCTGGCCGGCCCCGGCTCCCATGTGATCGTGGTCGGCGGAGGGTACATCGGCGGGGAGATCGCCTCGGCCCTGGCGCAAAACGATATACACGTGACCTTGGTGATGCCCACAGAGCTGATCCAGCAGGCCATGTTCCCCGAGGACCTGGCCGCCGCCGTGACCAAGACCTTCGTCGACCGCGGCGTCGACGTGGTGGGCAGCACCCGGGTGGACACCATCGTCCCCGATGCCGAGGGCGGGACCGTGACGGTCACATCCGTCGACGGGAAGACCTTCACCGGCGATGCGGTGGTGCTGGGCCTCGGCGTGAGTCCGAACGACTCGCTGGCAGAACGGGCCGGCATCACCGTGGACGACGGGATTGTCGTCGACCAACGCCTGGAGACGAACACGACGGATGTCTACGCGGCCGGTGACGTGGCGAACTATTACGATTCACTGCTGGGGCGGCGCCGCGCGGAACACGTGGACCAGGCGGAGAATTCGGGGCGGATCGCCGGGCGCAATATGGTCGCCGCCCGCCGGGCGACCGAGCGCCACGTCTACGACTACACGCCGATCTTCTGGTCCGATCTGTTCGACTTCGGCTACGAGGCCGTGGGCGACCTGGATGCGCGGCTGCGCACCGTGGAGAACCTCAAGGACGATTTCACCCAGGGCACCGTGTACTACCTGGATGCGAACGACCGGGTCCGCGGCGTCCTGCTGTGGAACGTCTGGGACTCCACCGATAAGGCCAAGGAGCTGATCCGCCGCACGGAGGCGGAGCACCTGGGCGATGCGGAACTGGCCAGGGCCATCGAGTTCTAACAGGAGAGTTCTAACAGAACCCCCTATCCCGATTTGCCCCGGCCGGGGCAAATCGGCGATTCCGCCTCCGCGCCCACCCCTGCCAGCTGTACTGAATTCAGAGTGAACGTTTGATTAGCAGACGAAGATCACAGGGGAATACATCAGTTCGGCGTTTACTTATTAGCCGTGACTTATTAGTGTGAACAGTGTTGGTCATGAGAGCGCGCACACGGTTACCGCCGGGAGCGCTCGACTGCCTGAAAACAGAGGGTCCGGACCAGAACCCTCGAAATCGAGGAGATTGACATGCGCGCACTGCGCTTCTACGACAACCACGACATCCGCGTCGAAGACATCGACGAGCCCCAGGTCCGCCCCGGCACCGCCAAGATCGAGGTCGCATACTGCGGCATCTGCGGTTCCGATCTGCACGAATACCTGGACGGCCCGATCTTCACCCCGACCCAAGACACGCCTCATTCGCTGTCCGGCGAGAAGGCCCCCATCACCATGGGCCACGAATTCTCCGGCGTCATCTCCGAACTCGGCGAGGGCACCGAGGGCCTCGAGGTCGGCGACCACGTCGTCGTCGAGCCCTACTACGTGTGCGGTCACTGCCCGCAGTGCGAGCGCGGCGACTACCACCTGTGCAATGAGATGGGCTTCATCGGCCTGGCCGGCTCCGGCGGCATGACCAAGTTCGCCGTCGTCGAACAGCGCTGGATCCACAAGATCGACAAGTCCGTCCCGCTGGACGAGGCCGCACTCATCGAACCGCTGACCGTCGCCTACCACGCCGTGCAGCGTTCGGGTGTCAAGGCCGGGGAAACCGCGATCGTCTCCGGCGCCGGCCCCATCGGCCAGCTGACCACCGCAGTCCTCAAGGGCATCGGCGTGACCGTCATCGTGTCCGAACTCGCCGAGGCCCGCAAGGCCAAGGTCAAGGATCTGGCCGACTACGTGGTCGACCCCAGCCAGGAGGATCTGGCCGCGCGCGTCACCGAGATCACCGGTGGCAAGGGAGCCGACGTGGGCTTCGACGCCGCCGGTGTCAACGCCACGATCAACGCCCTGCTCAACGTTGTGCGCCCCGGTGGCGTCATCGTCATGGAGGCCATCTGGGGCAAGAAGGCCGAACTGGACATGCATGCCCTGGTCACCCGTGAGATCGACCTGCGCGGCACCATCGGCTACGTGTCCAACCACCCCGACACCATCAAGCTGGTCGAGTCCGGCGCCATCAAGCTGGCCCCGTTCATCACCGGCCGGATCAAGATCGACGAAGTCGTCGACAAGGGCTTCGACACCCTGATCAACCACGCGGACACCGCCGTGAAGATCCTGGTCGACCCGAAGGCCTGACCCCGCGCCTTACCTGTGGCTCTCGCCAGTCGTTCCCGACTGGCGAGAGCCACTGTGGGTTTCAGTCGCAGGCCCAGTCAAAGGTCTCGGTCTCCAGGTCCAGCTGCGCCGATCCCCCGCCGAAGTTCAGTCCCCCGAACTCGTTGAACTCCACATACCAGGGGCTCAGGCCCTCCGGCATCCCCTGCACCGGCAGCGAGGTCCCACCCAGGTGGTCACTTGAGCCCAGCTGGTCGACCCAGCCGTGCACGGCGCCGGCCGATTCGTCCCACATGTCCTGGTAGCCACCCTCGCCCAACTCATTGGGCGCCAGACCGGCATTCGGGTCCTCGCGCCCGGCGATGAACACCGGCGCCCGGTCGACGTGCGTGTCCCAGGCATTGGGGCCCTCGTCCTCGGGGCCGTGCTCGCCGAGACGCCGGGTGTCTTCCGGCGGGGCGCTCGGACCGGCCGCGAATTCTTCGGCCGTCAACCAGATCAACGCGAACTGGCCGTCGATGATGTCCTCGCGGCGGGCCAGCATCGGGTGTTCGACCGCCTGGGCCCAATCCTGCAGGAAGGGGTCCTCGGAATCCGCGCTGGGCCCGGGTTCGGACTCCTCGGCGAATTGGCCCTCGCCCTGGAAGAATGCGATCGCGGGGTAGTCGGCGCCCTTGCGCCGGTAGGCTTCGGGCAGTTCCAGCGTGAAGGCGTGCAGCATGGGCAGTCCGGTCAGTGGGCCACGGGGCCACTGAGCCGCCGCGATACCGGGGCCCTCTGTGCCGATCCAGCCGACTTCCCTGGCATCCGCCGGGCGGTCCGGCACATCGCCGAAGTACAGATTGAAGGCCTGGGGCTTTTCGGTCTCGGTCATCGTCGTGTCCTCTCGATCGTCGTATCCGCTTGTATCGCTCAGTTCACCTGATTGAGCAGTTCATCCCCGCGCTGGATCCGTCGGACCTGTTCGGCCAGGATCTTCTCGATGCGCGGGGTGAACGCGTCGGTGTTGCCGCCCAGATGGGGCACCACCAGGGTGTTCGGCGTCTTCCACAGCGGGTGGTCGGCCGGCAGGGGTTCCGGATCGACGACGTCCAGAGCGGCTTGCAGGCGTCCGGATTCCAGTTCGGCCACCAGCGCATCCGTGTCGACGACCTGGCCGCGGGCCACATTGACGATGAGTGCGCCATCGGGCAGCCGGGACAGGAAGTCCTTGTCCACCAGGTGCCGGGTCGAGTCCGTCAGTGGCGTGATGAGGATGACGATCTCGGTGTCCGGCAGCAGCTCCGGGAGTTCCGCGGTCGCGTGGATGGGACCGTGTTCATCGGTCCGGGCGCGCGTGCCGACTCGCGTGATGTCGACGCCGAAGGGCTCCAGTCGGGCGCGGATCCCCTCGCCGATCCCTCCCACGCCGATGATCATGGTCTTCCTGTCGACCAGGGAGCGGTGCTGGCTGTGGTTCCACGAACCCGTGAGCATATCGCGCGCGGCATCGTCGATCCCGCGCAGCCGGGCCAGGGCCAAGCCGACGGCCAGTTCCGCCGTGGCATCGGCATGGGCACCGGCGCCCGAGGCCACCGCCAGTTCGTCGAGATATCCGGTGACGACATCGTAGCCGGTGGTCTGGACCTGGAGCAGTTTGAGATTCGGGGCCTCGGCCAGGCGCGCCACCGTGGCCGGTGCACTCAGATAGTTCAGCACCACTGCGTCGAGCGTCTGCGGATCCGCATCGGGTTCCTCGGCCGACCAGACGACCAGGTCGAGGTCCTCTCGGTCGGATGCCGGCACCAGTTCGGCTATCCGGTCCCTCAGCGCCTCGGTGGGAAATGCGATCGTCGTGATATCCAAAGTGGTCATGGCCACATCCTACTGCCCCAGGTCAGCGGCCCGGATCTAGCGCCCCAGCCGGCCCTCGACTTCCCGGCTGACCCGGACCAGGACCTCGGCGTCGCCGGGGTGCAGGGCCGGATCGAAGACCTGCCGGATCTGTTCGCGGTGCACCCGGCCGGCGCGCACGAAGACCTCCATCCCCGGCTGGCGCAGTGTCACATTGTGGGCGCGCTTGTCTTCGGCGCAGGCGGTTTTGAGCACCCAGCCGGCTTCGACGGCCTGGGCCACGCGGTAGTTCAGGCGCGGTGCGGAGAAGGCGATGGCCGAGGCCAGTTCACTCATCCGCAGGGTGTGGGCCGGCGCCTCGGCCAGGGCCATGAGCATATTGAAATCGACCAGCGAGATCCCCGCATCGCGTTTGAGTCTGGCGTCCAATTCCGTCTGCAGGCGCGCCGCCGTGACGAACCAGGCACCCCAGGCGTCCATCGTGGGATCGCGCAGCAGATTGCCGGCCAAGGGGCCGATGGGCCCCGACAGCGGACGGATGGACTCTGCCGGTGAAGCTGCGGGCTGGGAACTATCCGTTGAGGAGTTGTTCAAAGGGGGTCACCTCCATGGGATCGAATTCGTCGACCAGAGCGCCGGGCTGCCGCCCGAAACCGCCGGCTTCCAGCGCCGCGCGCAGTTCCCCAGCCGCAGACTGCACCCGGTGGCTCAAACCGGACCGCGATTCTGGCGCGCCCCAGTCCTCGGTCGCGGCGAACACGACGGTCGGCAGGGCCAGGCCCTTGAGATAGGCGATGAGCGGGCGCATCTGTCCGTCGAACACCATGCTGTGGCGCACGCTGCCGCCCGTACCGGCCAGCAGCACCGGCTTGCCCGCCAGTGCGCGCTGGGGCAACAGCTGCAGGAATAGGGTGAACAGCCCGACCGGTGCCGCGTTGTAGACGGGTGCGGCCAGGATCAGGCCATCGGCGGCCGACACCCGGTCGAGCGCAGCCTCCAGCGCCGGTGACGCCATGCCGGTGGTGACCATGTTGACCAGGTCGTGGCCCAGCGGGCGCAGGTCGAGCCGCTCGCCGATGATGGGTTCGACGCCGCCGAACACTCCCCGCCCGCTCGTCGATGCCTCCGCCGACTGCGCGAGTTCCGCCAGCAGCCGGTCGGTCAGCTTCCCCGTCGAGGATTCGGCGGACATCCCACCGGAGATCGCGAGGACCCGCATCACTTCTCCCCCTGTCCGTCCTGGGCCGAGGTCTCGGCCGCTTTGTCCGCCGTGCGGGCGGCTCGCGCGGCCCGGTCCTGTGCGGCCTGCGAATCGGCACTTCCGCCGGGCACCGGATCCTCGCCCGCCAGGTGGCGCGCAAGAAGGAACTCGTGCGTCGGAGCCTCAGGTACGGCCGGATCGTGGCGCGCGGAGAATTCCTTGCGCAGGGCGGGGACGACCTCCTCCGCCAGGATGTCGATCTGTTCCAACACGGTCTTCTGCGGCAGGCCGGCGTGGTCGATGAGGAACAGCTGGCGCTGGTAGTCCCCGGCCCAGTCGCGGAAGGAGGCATAGCGTTCGATGATCTGCTGCGGGCTGCCGACGGTCAGCGGCGTCTGTTCCGTGAAGTCCTCGAGGCTGGGCCCGTGGCCGTAGACGGGTGCGACGTCGAAGTAGGGACGGAATTCGTCGACGGCGGCCTGCGAGTTCTTCCGCATGAACACCTGTCCGCCCAGGCCGACGAATGCCTGCTCGGCGGTACCGTGACCGTAATAGGCGTAGCGCTGGCGGTACAGGTTGACCATCCGGGCGGTGTGGTGGATGGGCCAGAAGATGTTGTTGTGGAAGAAGCCGTCTCCGTAGTAGGCGGCCTGTTCGGCTATTTCGGGGCTGCGGATGGAGCCGTGCCAAACGAAGGGCGCCACATCGTCCAGCGGCCGGGGCGTCGCAGTGAAGGACTGCAGCGGTGTGCGGAAACGGCCCTCCCAGTCGACGTTCTTCTCGTGCCACAGACGGTGGAGCAGGTTGTAGTTCTCCACTGCCAGGTCGATGCCCTGGCGGATGTCTCGGCCGAACCAGGGGTAGACGGGTCCGGTGTTGCCGCGGCCCAGCATCAGGTCGATGCGACCATCGGCCAGGTGCTGGGCGTAGGAGTAGTCCTCGGCCAGGCGCACCGGATCCATCGTGGTGATCAGCGTCGTCGCGGTGCTCAGACGGATCTGTGCGGTCTGCGCGGCCAGATAGGACAGCAGGACCGGCGGGTTGCCGGGTGCCGCGAAGGGCGGGTTGTGATGCTGCCCCGTGGCGAAAACGTCCAGCCCGGCCGCATCGGCGTGCTTGGCGATTTCAACGGTGTTCTTGATCCGCTCGTGTTCGCTCGGCGCCCGGCCGGTGTGCGGATCGACCGTGACGTCGCCGATGGTGAAGATGCCGAACTCCATGACGTGCCCCTCGAGTGCTAGTTAAGGCTTCAACTTGTTTGTTAAAACTTTAACATGCGCACCCCGAGGTCT
Source organism: Brevibacterium sp. 50QC2O2 (assembly GCF_024580675.1). Lineage (NCBI taxonomy): Bacteria > Bacillati > Actinomycetota > Actinomycetes > Micrococcales > Brevibacteriaceae > Brevibacterium > Brevibacterium sp. 50QC2O2. The sequence goes on along the minus strand of NZ_JANIJZ010000016.1, from coordinate 18,409 downwards.
ATTCCCCCCGCGATTCCGCACTCCCTGCGCACATGTGGGGACACTCCCCGCGCACATGTGGGGACTTGTGCAGTGGCACTCGGGCCGTTCCACCGGGTCCGACCACACTCGATCGAAATCGCACTAGATCCAGATCGCGGGGTCCGTCAGCTCCCACTTGCCACCGTGGGGTTCGGCCACCCCGCGCGGATGCTTGATGACCGCGGGGATGCCCACGGCGATCGCATCGGCGGGCACGTCCTTGATCACCACGGCATTCGCCCCGACCGAGGCCCCCGCCCCGATCGTCACCGGGCCCAGCACCTTCGCCCCGGCCCCGATCAGCACATCGTCGCCCACGGTCGGATGCCGCTTGACCTTCGCCATCGAAGTCCCGCCCAGGGTGACCTGGTGGTACAGCATGACGTCATCGCCGATCTCCGCGGTCTCCCCGACCACGATCCCGTCGGCGTGATCGATGAAGAACCTGCGCCCGATCGTGGCCCCGGGATGGATCTCCACCCCGGTGACCGCGCGGACCAGCTGCGAGCCCAAACGCGCCGGCGCCCGCCCACCGGGCACCGCCCACAGCCGGTGCAGACCCCGATACGCCCAGATCGCGTGCATCCCCGGATAGCTCAGCACGGTGACGAAATCCGACTGCGCAGCCGGATCGCGCCGCTTGACCGTGTCCAGGTCCTCCCGTAGCCGGGCGCGGAAGCCCTGGGCCGAGGCCCCCGCCGGACGGCCTTTGCGCAGAGCGGACGCCGCGGCGGCGGCCACAGACGTGACCACCGCCGCGGTGATGATTCCCCTGAAGCCCATCTCAGTCGTCCATGTACTGCGCGTACAGCGGGGTCGACAGGTAGCGTTCGCCGAAGTCGGGGATGATCGCCACGATCCGCTTGCCCTGGTTCTCCGGGCGCGCGCCCAGTTCCTCGGCGGCCAGCACCGCGGCGCCGGCGGAGATGCCGGCCAGGATGCCCTCATCGGTGGCCAGGCGGCGTGCCGAGTCCAGCGCGGCCTCGTTGTCGATCGCCACGACCTCGTCGAACAGGTTCGTGTCCAGCACGCCGGGGACGAAGTTCGCGCCGATCCCCTGGATCGCGTGCGGGCCTGCCTCGCCCTTGCTCAGCAGCGGGGAGGCCGAGGGCTCGACTGCCACAACGCGCACATCGGGGTTCTTCTCCTTGAGCACGGAGCCCACACCGGTCAGCGTGCCGCCAGTGCCAACGCCGGCGACGAAGATGTCGATCTGACCCTCGGTGTCGACCAGGATCTCCTGGGCCGTGGTGGCGCGGTGGATCGCCGGGTTCGCGGGATTGTCGAACTGGCGGGCCAGCACGGCGTTGTCCGCCTTGCCCAGTTCTTCGGCCTCGTCGACCGCGCCCTTCATGCCGTCGCCCTTGGGGGTGAGCACCAGTTCGGCGCCGAAGGCGCGCAGCAGGGCGCGGCGTTCCTTCGACATCGATTCCGGCATCGTCAGGATGACCTTGTAGCCACGGGCCGCGCCCACCATCGCCAGGGCGATACCGGTGTTGCCGCTGGTGGCCTCCACAATCGTGCCGCCGGGGCGCAGCTCACCGGAGGCCTCGGCAGCGTCGACCATGGCCACGCCGATCCGGTCCTTGACCGAATTCGCGGGGTTGTAGTATTCGAGCTTGCCGACGATCTCAGCGCCACTGCGCTCGCTGGCCCTGTTCAGCCTCACCAGCGGGGTGCGGCCGACGAGTTCGGTGACATTGGAGTAGATGTTCACTGTTGAATCCTTTGTTCTGGATTGGGTATGCCAGGCGATGGATTCCGGTTCGCGCCGAATGCCCACATGCTCGCGGCATGCACGACGGCGCATGGCGTCATCGCCCATACACCAGCCAATGGCTTCAGCTGTTGTTTCATCCCCGGTGGGGCCGGGGTCACGCTTCCCATTATGTCGGAGATCCGGCAGCGGTGCATCTTCGGTCACCATCCGGAATTGCTCCGGACGGGTGCCGGCCGGCGGCGGTCCCACGTGCTGGATCGCACTCACCGGGCGCGCACTAGAATGGGAGATTATGTCAGTTCATCCCATCGTCGTCTACGGCGAACCCGTCCTGCACGTCAAGGCCGAGAAGGTCACCGAATTCGACGACGAGCTCAAGCAGCTGGTCGCCGATATGTACGAAACCCTGGACAAATCCAACGGGGTGGGCCTCGCTGCCCCGCAGATCGGAGTGGGCAAGCAGATCTTCGTCTACGACGCCGACGACGAGGCAGCCCGGGTCCGCCGCAAGGGCGTGTTCATCAATCCCATCCTGGTCGCCTCCAAGGTGCCCGACGGCCGGCCCGACCCGGACGAGGAGTCCGAGGGCTGCCTTTCGGTGCCCGGCTTGGACTTCCCCCTCAAACGGGCCCACAAGGTCACGATCACCGGGGTGGACGAGAACAACGAGACGGTGTCGCTGACGGTGGAGGGCTGGTTCGCCCGCATCATGCAGCACGAGTTCGACCACCTGCAGGGCCTGCTCTACGTCGACCGGCTGGACAAGAAGTGGGCGAAGCGCTGGAAGCGCGCGCAGAAGGCCGAGGGCTTCAACATTCCGGGCAACACCTGGCTGCCAGGGGTCGATCCTGACCCCTTCGGTTACTGAGTTCGGTTACTGAGTTCACCCGTCCTGTTTCCGCGACTCGTCGAGCTGCCGGTCGATGTCGTCGAAGCGGCCCGCGGTGACGTCGAGGTGCGTGAGCATCCCGTGGATCGCCTCGGCATGGGCCTGCGTCTCCACGCCCAGTTCGCGGAACCGCCAGTCCGCGTCCTCGTCGGCTGCCGTACGCGCCAGCACGTCGAGCACCCGTTCGCCCAGCCGACCGGCGGTCTCCGAATGCTCCAGCAGCCGCAGCTGCACATCCAATTCCTGCAGCTGCAGCAGGTAGTCCGACATAGCCAGGACACGACCGGACAGGGAGTTGAACGCGGTGGCCAGCTGGTCCTGGTAGGCGTCGATCTGGTCGGCCAGCTGCGGTTCGCGCACCCGTTCCAGTTCTGCGCGCAGCCGGTACAGCTCCACCAGACGCTGCCCGATCGAGGCGACCGCATGATCCAGATCGACCTTGGCGACGTGGTCGGTCAGCAGTGGATGGGTCCACGCGGTGGTGGCCGCGATCTTGCGGGCGATCCGGCAGGTGACCTGGAACAGGCGCTGTTCGTCGGTGTCCTGGCCACCGCGGCCGCCAGTGTAGCCCAGCATCTCCGGGGTGATCCAGCGGGCGCCGGCGGCGGACTTCTTGTCCTTGTTCCGCAGCCGCTTGGGATCGCGGTGGTATTTGACCCCCGTATAACCGGCCGCGGCAAGGGACACTGCGGCGACGATGCCGGTGGCCAGGAAGCCGCCGGCGGCGAATTGATCCGTGGCCAGCGTGCTCACCGTCGCCGGTATCGCGGTGGCGCCGGTGGCCACTGCGCCCGCCGTCTCCGTGAACCGATAGGCCGCATTTGACTTGAGCAGGTTGCGACGCATCCCCGGCCGGTCCACCGGCCAGAAGGTTCCCAGGTCCTTCACCGGCACCGCGGCCACACCCGGCAGGGCCAAGGCCCCGCCCTTGCTGTTCGGCGCCGCCGAAACGCGGTATCCGCGAGCGCGCCAGGCGTCGATGACGCCGGGGCTGACGCTGTCGGGCACCAGGATCCGGTAGTCCGGGCGCAGACCCCCGCACTCATTGCGCCACAGGGTCCTCCACGACCTCTTCGCCATCACTGCCTCCGCTCACGTCGCTCACGCCCGATGCCCGTATCCGGTCCAACGTGTTTGTGCTGGATTCTAGTCCCGACCCCTGACATGGTGCTGGGCACGGCGCCGGACGCCCTGCGCACAGAACCGGATGCTCCGCCGGACGGGATACCGTTGCCAGATGAGGATTCTGCAAACCGCCGAGGCCGGGGATTGGCTGACGGCACGGGCCGGTAGCTGGGCGACCGCCGGTGGAGTGGCCGGGACCGGATTCGAGGCCTATGCTCGGATCCTCCATCCGCTGATTGCCACACGCTTCGATCCGCCATGGGCGGAGTCGGATGCGCCCGACTTCGAACACAGAGAAGTCGACCGCACCGTCTGGCGCTGGGCGGATGTGGCGCGCCGCAATGGGCGGATCATGCACCCGCAGGTGCAGTGGACCGCGTTGACAGACGACGGGTCGATGGCCTGCACGGCATTCCCCGATGGCTGGGTGGTCAGCGACCCGGCCGAGGGCGATCTGGAATTGGACTGCCTCGCCACACTGCTCGAGCACCTGGCTCAGCACACCTCGACAGCCGAGCAGCTCTATGGAGCCGTCTGGGACGGCTTCAGCAGTCACCCGCGGAGCGCGGAACTGGGGTTCACCTCGACCATGCAGGCCGAGCTCTGGGCGCTGCGCAAACCGGTCACACGGGGGCCTTCGTGGCGGGCAGAATACGCCAGGCTCTTCGCCGAGGCCGGACGCACCGCGGGCGCCACCGGTCAGGGAGTAGTCGCGCGGGCCGCAGGGCCCAAGATGGAGTGGCCCGGCCGCGAATTCTTCCTCTTCACCGCGAGCGCGGAGGAACTGAGCGAACAGCCCGTCCCCTGCCCGCCCGACGACCCCGACCCGACGGGATGGGACCTGCCGGAATGGTGCACCCCATTGGGCGGCAATACCCCGCAAATGCTCTGGCCCGACGACCACCAGTGGGTGCTGGCCAGCGAGATCGACTGGGATTCCACGATCATCGCAGGACCCCGGCCACTCATCGACCGGATCCTGACCGATGAGCGCCTCGAGGCCTATGAGGTCACCGCAGACACTTCACTGACCTGGGAATCGGACACCCGCAACCCGAATCCCCACCACTGACCCGCTTCCGCCCCGCCCAGTTCCTCTACGTCCGGTTCCACTACGTCTCGAATCGTCGAAAATCCGGTGCGGGAACGCACCCAATCGACAATGCAGGACGTAGTGGAACTCAAGGGGTGGGGGTCGGAGTGGAGCGGCTCAGATGCTGCGCCGTCACCCGCAGGCGCTCCAGCCCCTCGCGCAGTTGTGCATCGGCCACGCCGAAGCCCAGCACGATCCCCTGGGCCCGCGGCAACTGCGCACTCGATCCGCCCAGCCAATACTCCCCCAGACCCGTGACCAGCACTCCTGACCGGCGCGCCGCCGCGATCCATTCGGCCTCACCCGCGGCACGCCCCACGATGTTCACCACCGCCTGCAGTCCGCCGGGCACTGGCTGCACCTGCAGTCCGGGGGCACCCTCCAGACCTCGGTGGACCACGTCGAGCCTGCGCCGATTGGCACTGCGCGCGCTCTGCAGGTGCCTCTCCAGCGCACCGGAGGTGATGAACGTGGCCAGCGCCGCCTGCGCGACGGTGTTCACCGGACTCGCGGTGACCTCGCGCACCCGGCGCATGAGCTCCAACAGAGACGGCGGAACCTTGAGGTAACCCACCGCCACCCCCGGATGGATGAGCGAGGACAGGGAACCCGAGAGCACCGTCACCGGATGTTCCGGATCGTCCAGTCCGGCCAGCGCGGGCAGCGGCGCGCCCGACCAGCGCCACTCCGCCGTGTGTTCGTCCTCGACGACCAGGAAACCACGCTCACGGGCCGCGGCCAGCAGGGCCAACCGCCGTTCGACCGGCAGGGAACCGCCTGATGGATACTGGTGCGAGGGCGTGACGACCAGCGCGTCGATGCCCTCGGGCAGGAGCGCGGGATCGACCCCGTGGGCGTCCACCGGGGCGGGCACGACCTCGTCGCCGGTGAGCAGGGGGACCTGGCGCAGGCTGGGGTAGCCGGGGCTTTCGAAGGCGATGCGCAGTCGGCCTGCGGGCCGGTCCCGGCAGGCGGCGCCGGCACTGGACCGCGCCTGGCCGACGGGCCGGCCGGCGGCCTCGGCGGGCCGGGCGATTCGGGCCCGCAGTGCGGTCAGCAGCAGTTGCAGCCCCTCACGGGCACCTGCGGTGATGATGTAGTCGGCGGGGGTGCCGGCCACCGCGCGGACCCGCCGGGTGCGTTCGGCCAGTGCTGCGCGCAGCGACCAGGATCCCAGTGGCTCCGGCTGGTCGCCACCACCGGCCGCCGCGGCGCGCCAGGCAGCTCGCCACTGCGGAGTCGGCAGGGCGATGCCCCGGCTGGCCGCGGGCCGCAGGTCGATAGGATCCCCCGCCTCGTGTGTCTCGCTTCTCAAGACACGGGGGTCGGGCCCGACTCCCCTGCGCCGAGGTTCCCGCCCGGTTCCCGACACCGTTTTCGGGACGGGTTCGGGCAGCGGTTGAGGCAGCGGCTTGGGCAACAGCCGCAAGTCCTCGCTCACCGCCGTTCCACTGCCTCGTTCGGCATCCAGATAACCCTCGGCCACCAACTGTTCGAAGGCGGTCACAACGGTTCCCCTTGACACCCCCAGGCGAGCACCCAGGGCGCGCGTGGACGGCAGCATCTGCCCAGGTGAGAGGACTCCCCGGGTGATGAGATCGCGAATCTGCCAGGCGATGCGCTCCGGCAGGGGAACATGTGTTCCAGGTGCCCCCGCGGCGGTGGGCTCCAGGTGCAGGTTCAGCGGCAGATCCACGCCGCGGGCGGTACGGGCCATGCCACCCATAATCCACCCGAATCACTAAGTGGTCCAATTCAACTCGCATTTTCTGGATCTGGTGTCAGACCACTTGTCGGGTTCAGGATGATCACATGACCCTTTTGAACGAAGCACCGCAGAACACCAGACCGACCACATCGCGGACCACCACCGATCCCGCAACCCCCACGCTGGGCAGCCCGCTGGTCAAGCGGGGCCTGGCAGACATGCTCAAGGGCGGCGTCATCATGGACGTCGTCACCGCCGAACAGGCCCGCATCGCCGAGGATTCCGGCGCGGTGGCCGTGATGGCACTCGAACGCGTGCCCGCCGACATCCGCGCCCAGGGCGGCGTGGCCCGGATGAGCGACCCCGACCTCATCGACTCCATCATCGAGGCCGTTTCCATCCCGGTCATGGCCAAGGCCCGCATCGGCCACCAGGTCGAGGCCCAGGTCCTTCAGCACCTGGGGGTGGACTACATCGACGAGTCCGAGGTCCTGTCCCCTGCCGACTACGTCAACCACATCGACAAGCAGCGCTTCACCGTGCCCTTCGTGTGCGGGGCGACGAACCTGGGCGAGGCCCTGCGCCGCATTGCCGAGGGCGCGGCCATGATCCGGTCCAAGGGCGAGGCGGGGACCGGCGACGTGTCCGAGGCGACCAAGCACATCCGCACCATCCGGGGGCAGATCGGGCAGCTGTCCGCCCTGTACAAGAACAATCCCGAGGAGCTCTACGTCGCTGCCAAGGAGCTCCAGGCGCCCTATGAGATCGTCCGCGAGGTCGCTGCCCGCGGGGAACTGCCGGTCGTGCTGTTCACCGCCGGCGGCGTGGCGACTCCAGCCGATGCCGCGCTCATGATGCAGCTGGGCGCCGACGGCGTGTTCGTCGGTTCGGGCATTTTCAAGTCGGGCAATCCCGCAGCCCGCGCCGCCGCGATCGTCAAGGCGACTGCGCAGTACGACGACCCGGCCGCCATCGCGGAGGCCTCGCGGGGCCTGGGCGAGGCCATGGTCGGCATCAACGTCGCCGACCTGCCCGCACCGCACCGCCTGGCCGAACGCGGCTGGTGAGCGTCAAGGTGCCTGGCCCCGTCGGGGTCCTGGCCCTGCAGGGCGGGGTGCGCGAGCACGCCGAGCTGCTCGCCGGGTTGGGAGCCGAGGTCCGGTTGGTGCGCAGGGCCGGCGGGCTGGAAGGATTGTCGGCCCTGGTGCTGCCGGGTGGCGAGTCCTCGACCATCGACCGGCTGACCCGGATCCTGGGTCTGCGCGAACGACTGATCGAGGTGATCGCCGGCGGGCTGCCCACCCTGGGCACCTGCGCGGGGCTCATCATGTTGGCCAGGCGCATCGCGGATCCCGCGCCCGGGCAGCAGAGCCTGGGTGTGCTGGACGTGACGGTGCGGCGCAATGCCTTCGGTCGGCAGATCGATTCGGCCGAGGTCGCACTGGACACCGAGTTCGTCCCCGTGCGCACCGCCTTCATCCGCGCCCCGCAGGTCGTACAGGTGGGGCCCGGGGTGGAAGTTATTGCCCGGCGGCCTGCCGTGGCCACCCCGGACGGCGTGCACGAGGCGGACCACGATGTACCTGGTGCCATCGTCGGCGTGCGGCAGGGCAACATCCTGGGCATCAGCTTCCACCCCGAGCTCACCGGCGACCCAGCGATCCACCGCGAACTCCTCCGGCTGACCTGACCCCTCCCGCCGAGTCGTCACAGATGTGCGCGGAACCAGCGCACCACCGCACATTTGTGACGCCCTGGCGGAGAGGAACCCTTGACCTCCTCGCACAGCGGGAGGAACCTATGGGGTAATCGGAGGAGGTCGTCATGACACGCACCATCACCGCCGGCATCGCCGCAGGACTTGCGGCTGCCATCATCAATTCGATCATCTACGCCATCGCGCACGCCGCCGGCGCCGCGATGACAGCCGGCTTCGGCGGTCCCATCATCACCGTTGCAGGGTTCATGCCCGCGCTGGCGTCATTCGTCCCACTGCTCATCGCAGCGGTCATCGTCTGGCTCATCGAGCGCAAAGCGCCGAAGGTCCACACGCCGTTGGCCTGGATCGGCCTGGTTGTGGGAGTGCTCAGTGCCGTGGCCCCGCTGACCGCGGCGACCGACGCCGGCACCATGTGGGGTCTGGCCGCAATGCACTGCATCGTCGGCATCAGCTGGTGCGCAGCCCAGCTCTGGGCCAAGCCCCAGCGGACCTAGCATCCGCCGAGCTACAACCGCCCGCAGTACATTTGTGACTCATCGGTGGACGGTCCGACCGGCTCGATGCCGCGGAGACTGACGAGCAAAGCATGCAGAACGGCAACAGTCTAGGTGCAAAACGGCAACACATAGCATGCAGAACGGCAACATCTATCGTGTAAAACGGCAACGACTACCCTGCAAAACGGCACGCTCAGCTAGGCTGAGGACATGAGTGAACCCATTGTCGAGCGCAATATCGCCCCGCTGGCACGAGAGATCATCGCAGAGTCGCCGATCACCGTGATCTCTGGCGCCAGGCAAGTAGGCAAGAGCACTCTGATGCGCCAGCTCGTCGCACACGAGAATGCACAAATCGTCAACCTCGACGCCACTATCAACCGCAACGCGGCTCAGAGCGACCCCGACGCCTTCGTCCGGCAGTACCCAGAAGGCACGCTGGCCATAGATGAGATCCAGCGTGTCCCCGAGCTCCTCCTAGCGATGAAGAACGCATTGGAAACCGATCGGCGCCCCGGTAGGTTCATCGTCACCGGTTCGTCCAATCTGCTCACCCTCCAGGGTACCGAGGAGAGTCTGGCCGGGAGAGCCCAGACGCTGGAACTACGCGGCTTCAGCCGCGGTGAGCTTATGGGAAGGTCAGAAGACTTCGCCAGTTTCGCCTGGAAACTACCTCAGACTGGAGCAGTCCACAATCTAAACGATTATTCACGGCGCGATTATCTCGAAATGGCAACGCACAGTAGCTATCCAGAGCTCCAGGGCAAGACCGACAGGACCCGGAATCGCTGGCTCTCCGCCTATGTAGAGCGGATCATTTCAAAGGACGTCCCTGAAGCAGTCGGCATCCAACACCCTGACCGCCTTCGACCCCTGTTGCAGCTACTTGCTACCGAAAGCGCATCCGAGTTCGTCGCAGCACGGTATTCCCGAGCATTGGACATCCCGGCCCGCACCGTGCCCGCCTATCTCCAAGCCCTGGTGAATGTATACCTTGTCGACAGGCTACCTGCGTGGAGTAACAACGTCGCAGCCCGTACTGTGTCAAAGCCCAAGACCTTCCTCCAGGACCCGGGGCTTGCAGCCTTTCTCAGCGGTGTCGACATTGAAGGACTCGAACAACAGATCTCCAGCACGCTGACCGGCGGACTCGTCGAGGCCTTCGTTGCCGGTGAGCTACAACGCCAGCGGGGCTGGTCCGAAGTGGACTTCACCCTTCGTCATTTCCGAGACAGTCAAGGCCGCGAAGTGGACCTGGTGTTGGAAAACCGGGCACGCCAAATCGTTGGACTCGAGGTCAAGGCGACCACCAGCGTAACCAGAAGCCATTTCAAGGGCCTCGAATACCTGCGCGACAAGGCTGGTGACAGGTTCATTGCGGGTGCTGTCTTGCACACCGGCACCCAAGCCCTCCCCTTCGGAGATCACCTCTGGGCCCTGCCGATCGCCACGCTCTGGCAACACTGAAATCGATCATCGCCTGCCGAGTCGTGACAAAAGTCCGCCCAACCCGGGGGTTGAACGGACTTTTGTGACGACTCGGCGAAGAGCCTTAGAGCCTTAGAGCCCCAGCTTGGCCAGGATCATCTTCCGTGCGGCGCCGGCATCGGCCTGGCCGCGGGTGGCCTTCATGATCGGGCCGATCAGCGCGCCGATGGCCTGCTGCTTGCCGCCCTTGATCTTCTCGACCACATCGGGATTGTCCGCGATCGCGGCATCCACTGCGGCCTCCAGGGCCCCGTCGTCCTGCACGATCTCCAGGCCCTTGGCGGCCATCACCGCGGCGGGGTCGCCCTCGCCCGCGATAACACCGTCGAGCACCTTGCGGGCCAGCTTGTCGTTGAGCTTCCCATCGGCCACCAGGCCGGCCAGTTCGGCGACCTGCGCCGGGGTGACCAGTTCGGCGGCGGAACGCTCCAGCTGCTTGGCCTGTCGGGCGATCTCACCGGTCCACCATTTACGCGCGGCGGCGGGCTTGGCGCCGGCGGCGACGGTGTCCTCGATCGGGTCCAACAGATCCGCGTTGACGATATCGCGCATCTCCAGTTCGCTGAAGCCCCACTCGCCGCGCAGCCTGCGCCGCTTGGCCGCAGGCAGTTCCGGCAGGTTCTCCCGCAGGGACTCGACCCAGGCGCGGTCCGGCACGACCGGCACCAGGTCCGGCTCCGGGAAGTAGCGGTAGTCGTCGGCATCCGACTTCGGCCGGCCCGAGCGGGTGTCGCCCGTGGCCTCGTTGAAGTGACGGGTCTCCTGCGTGATCGTGCCGCCTGCGTCCAAGATCTCCGCCTGGCGGATGATCTCGGTGCGCACCGCGCGCTCGATCGAGCGGAAGGAGTTGACGTTCTTCGTCTCCGTGCGCGTGCCCAGCGGCGATTCCGGGGTCTTGCGCAGCGACACGTTGATGTCGGCGCGCACATTGCCCTGCTCCATCCGGGCCTCGGACACGCCCAGGGCGCGGAAGATGTCCCGCAGAGTCTTGACATAGGCCGAGGCGACCTCGGGAGCGCGTTCCCCCGCACCCTCGATCGGGTGGGTCACGATCTCCACCAGCGGCACGCCCGCCCGGTTGAAGTCGACCAGGGAGTGGTCGGCGCCGTGGATCCGGCCGTCGGCGCCACCCACGTGGGTGTTCTTACCGGCGTCCTCCTCCATGTGCGCGCGCTCCACGGGGACCTCGAACAGGGTTCCATCCTCCAGCTCGACCTCGACCCGGCCCTCATAGGCGATCGGCTCGTCGTACTGGCTGGTCTGGAAGTTCTTCGCCAGATCCGGGTAGAAATACTGCTTGCGGGCGAAGCGGCAGGATTCCGCGATCGAGCAGCCCAGTGCCAGGCCGATCTTGACCGCGTATTCCACGCCCTTCTTGTTCACCACGGGCAGCGCGCCGGGCAGGCCCAGCGACACCGGGGTGGTGTTTGAGTTCGGACCCCCGCCAAAGGTGTTGGGCGCGCCGTCGAACATCTTCGTGGTCGTGCCCAGCTCGACATGGACCTCGATGCCCAGGACCGGATCGTACTTTTCGATGGCCTCTTGGTACTTCACTTATTCGTCCTTCGTTCCTCTAGTCCGCAGCCTCAGGCCACGGTCAGTTCGGGGATGCCGGCCAATACGGTGGACCCGCGCTTGTCGTCCAGCGCGGCTTCCAGCCCTGCTCCGATCCCATAGAGGCGGATGTCCTCACGGGCCGGGGCCAGCAGCTGGAAGCCCACGGGCAGACCGTCGCTCACACCGGCGGGCAGGCTCATACCGGGGATGCCTGCCAGGTTCGCCGGGATCGTCGCGACATCGCCCAGGTACAGGGCCATCGGGTCGGCCTCGGTCTCCTGGCCGAACTTCAGCGCGGTGGTCGGGGCGGTGGGCGAGACCAGCACATCGGCGACCTCGAAGGCGCGGGCGAAGTCCCGCTGCACCAGCGTGCGGACCTTCTGCGCCGAACCGTAGTAGGCGTCGTAGTAGCCGGCGGACAGCGCATAGGTGCCCAGGATGATGCGGCGCTTGACCTCGGCGCCGAAGCCCGCTGCGCGCGATGCCTTCATCATGGTCTCCGCTGTGACGGGGCCGTCGGTGGGCAGTTCGCGCAGCCCGAAGCGCACGCCGTCATAGCGCGAGAGGTTCGAGGACGCCTCACTGGGCATGATCAGGTAGTAGGCGTCGAGCGCATACGACAGGCTGGGCAGGTCGACCTCGACGATCTCGGCGCCGGCGGCCTCTGCGGTGGCCAGGGCCTCCTGGAAGGTGGCGAGCACGCCCGCATCCCAGCCCTCGCCCTGCAGCTGCTTGATGACGCCCAGCTTCTTGCCCTTCAGTCCCGCGGTGGCGCCCGTCTGGGCGGCGGACAGGAAGTCCGGCACCGCATCCGGCAGGCTGGTCGAGTCGAAGGGGTCGTGCCCGGCCAGGATCTGGTGCAGGGCGGCGGCATCGGCCACGGTGCGCGCCAGCGGGCCCACCTGGTCCAGGCTCGAGGCCATGGCGATCACGCCATAGCGCGAAACCGAACCGTAGGTGGGCTTGACGCCCACCGTTCCGGTGAAGGCTGCGGGCTGGCGGACGGAGCCGCCGGTGTCCGTGCCGACGGAGAACGGCGCTTCGAAGGCGGCGACCGAGGCCGCAGCGCCACCGGAGGAACCGCCGGGCACGTGCCCCGGATTCCACGGGTTGGTGGTGTTGCCGAAGGCCGAGTGCTCCGTGGTCGAGCCCATCGCGAATTCGTCGAGGTTCGTCTTGCCCAGCAGCGGCAGTCCCGCCTCCTGGGTCTTCTTGAACACGGTGGCGTCGTACGGCGGCACCCAGTTCTCAAGCATCTTCGACCCGGCGGTGGTCTTGATGCCCGTGGTGGACACCAGGTCCTTATGCGTCACGGGGACACCGGCGAAGGGGTGGAGTTCGGCGCCGGCGGCGCGCTGCTGATCGACCCGCGCAGCGGTCTCCAGAGCGGATTCGGCGGTGACGGTGATGAAGGAGTGCACGGTGGGTTCGACCGCCGCGATCCTATCCAGGTGCGCCTGGGTCAGTTCGGTCGAGGAGTATTCCCCCGCGGCCAGCCCGGCGGCCAGTTCGACCGCGGTCCTCTTAGTCAGTTCGGCATTGGACATGCTCACTCCTCCCCCAGGATCTGCGGCACGAGGAACTTGTCGTCGGCCTGCTTCGGTGCGTTCGACAGGGCCTGTTCGCTGCTGAGCACGGCGTCGGACACGACGTCCTCGCGCATCACGTTGACCAGGGGAATCGGGTGGCTGGTCGCCGGAACGTCGTCGGTGGCCACCTCGGATACGCGGGCCACATTGGCGAGGATCGTGTTGAGGTCACCGGCCAGGCCGTTCAGTTCCGTGTCACTCATGGCGATCCGGGCGAGGTCGGCCAAGTGGGCGACCTCCTCGGTTGTGATTGGGGTTTGCGACGGCATCCGCCACCCTTTCTACATCGGTCGATACTCCAATCGTCTATTCTAGTCGCCCGGCCGCCGGCTCAGCAGGGGTACCGGGGCGCCACCCCAGCTGGGGTGCCAGGGTGCCGGCGATATCGTCGAGGATCTGTAGATAGTCGGCGGCCTCGAAGTCGAAGGGCAGGGCGAAGGCAACCTCGTCCACGGCGCGGAAGGCCGCCATGGACACCAGGGTTTCGGCGATCTGCGCCGAGGACCCCACCAGGTCGGCTGCGAACATCGTCTTCTTGGGCCCGAACTGTTTGCCGTCGCGCACGCTGCGCTCCGCCCGCCAGGCGGTGTAGCGGCGGATCTGCTCCGGTTTCGCATGGTCGGTGGGCACCACGCACAGGCCCTGGGAGACCCGCGGGGTCCGTGCCGGGGCCCCGAAGCGCGGATCGGGGACGAAGGCCTTGCGGTACAGGTCGATCTGCGCGCGCTGATTGGTGTCGAAGTCATCGGCGACCTCGGCCGAGATCACGCTGCTGGTCAGCAGGTTCATCCCGTGGGCCGCCGCCCATTCGGTCGAGGCCCGCGACCCGGCTCCGTACCAGACGCGTCCGGCCAGGCCGGGGGCGTGCGGCTGCACGGTCCGCGAATACGTCTCCACCACTCCCTGTTTGCCGCCGAGGTCGCTGACCTCTTCGCCGGCCAGGGCATCGAGCAGGCGCTCAACGCGCTTCTTGGAGAAGTCCTCCTGATCCTGGGTATCCGGGTAGAGCGCATCCTTCCAGTGCTCCCACTGCATGGGAGTGCCCACGGACACGCCGGGGTTGAGCCGGCCGGCCGAGAGCACATCGACGGTGGCCAGGTCCTCGGCCAGGCGCAGCGGGTTCTCCGGACCCAGCGGGATCACCGCGGTGCCCAGTTCGATCCGGCTGGTGCGCTGGGTGGCAGCGGCCAACAGGGCCACGGGCGAGGATATCCCGAACTGCAGGTGCCGTTGGCGGACCCAGGCCGAGTCGAATCCCAGCTCTTCGCCGTGGGCGATGATCCGCAGGGTGTCCTCGTGGCCGGCGGCCGGATCCGCAGGGTCGAACAGGCCGATGGTCAGGAAGCCCAGGCGGCGCAGGGGCAGGTTCTCGTCAGTAGTAGAAGCTTCAACCATATTCCAACACTACTCTCCCTTTGGGCGCAGCGCCGGCGTTTCGACGCACCTCGTCATCATGCAACGGCAACGCAACGCCTGCGCTTGGCAATGTGCTTTGACGCACATATGCTGTTCGTCAACACCGCAAGGAAGCAGTGTCGATCCCCCTGAAGTACAGTGCCACGGTTCCCGCACCCCATGGACCCTGAGGCCCTGTCACCACAGTGGGGATCCCCGCAAAGAAGCAGGAAAACACACTATGACTGACGAAACATCACAGGCTTCGCCGGCCCCACAGACCGGTCCTGGATCAGGGCAGATCGATTTCATCGCCGTCGACAGATCACCGGAGTTCGGTCGGCTCCGCCGCACCTATCGTTCCATCGCCTTCCCCCTGACCGCCCTCTTCATGGTCTGGTACCTGGTCTACGTACTGCTGGGCGCCTACGCCCACGACTTCATGGCCAAGCCCGTCTTCGGCCTGACCAATATGGGCATCGTCCTGGGCCTGGGGCAGTTCGTCACGACGTTCGTCATCACGATCGTCTACGTGCAGCTGTCCAAGCGCCGCATCGAGCCGCAGGCGCACGCCCTGCGCAATGAGCTCGAAGCCCGGGTCCCGACCGAAGGAAACTGAAATGACTTCCCCGATTCCCGACAACGTCACACTTCTGGCGGCCGAGACGGCCAAGAACAACCCCGTTCTCAACATCTCCATCTTCCTTATCTTCGTCATCGTCACGCTGACCATCGTGCTGCGGGCCGGCAGGCAGAAGAAGGACGCAAATGACTTCTTCGCCGGCGGCCGCTCCTTCAAGGGCTGGCAGAACGGCTTCGCGATCTCCGGGGACTACCTGTCCGCAGCCTCGTTCCTGGGCATTGTGGGCGCGATCGCGATCAACGGCTACGACGGTTTCCTCTACTCGATCGGCTTCCTGGTCGCCTGGCTCGTCGCCCTGCTGCTGGTCGCCGAGCTGACCCGCAACTCGGGCAAGTTCACGATGGCCGATGTGCTGTCCTTCCGGCTCAAGCAGAAGCCGGTCCGTGTGGCAGCGGCCATCACCACCCTGGCAGTGTGCTTCTTCTACCTGCTGGCCCAGATGGCAGGCGCCGGTGGCCTGGTCTCCCTGCTGCTGGGCATCGACTCCAAAGTCGGCCAGTCGGTGGTCGTCGCCGTCGTCGGCGTGCTGATGATCGTCTACGTTCTGATCGGCGGTATGAAGGGCACGACCTGGGTGCAGATCATCAAGGCGTTCCTGCTGATCGGCGGTGCTCTGGCGATGACCCTGTGGGTGCTGGCCTCCCACGGCATGAACTTCAACACCGTGTTGGAGGCCGCGGTCAACCACCCCGAGAACAAGATCGGCGAGGCGCTGCTGGCGCCGGGTGCACAGTACGGCAAGCTGCCCATTGACTTCGTGTCTCTGGCCCTGGCCCTGGTGCTGGGCACCGCGGGCCTGCCCCACGTGCTGATGCGCTTCTACACGGTCCCCACCGCGAAGGAAGCACAGAAGTCCGTGGTCTGGGCGATCTTCCTCATCGGCGGGTTCTACCTGTTCACCCTGGTACTGGGCTACGGCGCGGCCGCCATGGTCGGCGCGGATACGATCGCCAAGGCCCCCGGCGGGGTCAACTCCGCAGCACCGCTGCTGGCCAACGCGCTGGGCGGACCGCTGCTGCTGGGCTTCATCTCCGCGGTCGCCTTCGCCACGATCCTGGCGGTCGTCGCCGGCCTGACCATTACGGCTGCGGCCTCCTTCGCCCATGACATCTACGTCTCCGTGATCAAGCACGGCCAGGTGACCGACCCCAAGACCGAGGTCAAGGTTGCCAACCGCACCGTGGTCGTCATCGGCATCGTCGCTATCGTCGGCGGGATCGGTGTGCAGGGTCAGAACATCGCATTCCTGGTCGCCCTGGCCTTCGCCGTGGCCGCCAGTGCGAACTTGCCGACCATCCTGTTCAGCCTGTTCTGGCGCCGCTTCACCACCCGCGGGGCGGTGTGGTCGATGATCGGCGGGCTGGCCACGGCCCTGATCCTCATCTTCTTCTCCCCTGTGTTCTCCGGGGCCGAGACCTCGATGTTCGGTCCGGACGTGAACTTCGCCTGGTTCCCGCTGAGCAATCCGGGCATCGTGTCCATCCCCGTGGGCTTCCTGCTTGCGATCATCGGTTCGTTGACCGATAAGCGCGGTGAGGATCCGCAGAAGGCATCCGAGATGGAGGTCAGGTCCCTCACCGGCTACGGCGCGGAGAAGGCCACCGAGCACTGAGTTCTAAACCCTGAGTTCTGAGCCCCGAGCTCTGTTCTTTGAACACTGGGCATTGAGCGCTGAGCCTTGATTTATAAGCCCACCGGATAAGTGATCGCCGGGCAGCTGACACCACAGCCGCCCGGCGAGCACTCATTCACGGGGTACTTCTTCACGGGGTACTTTTCGCCGGGGCTTCCGGTTTGAAGGTGCAGAGAGGACACCGACTAGGACGGCTCCTACCGTGGTTTAGAACGGTGGGACGTCCGTATCGTCAGGGTCGGTGCCTGCATCCGTTGCGTAGGACCCATGAGTGCCCCACGGCATGCCGCCAGAACCCGCAGGGTCTTTGCTCGCAGTACTGGATAGTCCTGAGGAGTTCGGCGGGCCTGGTGGATCGGGTGGGTCGGGCAGGTCCGATTCTGCGTTCCAGTCAGGTGGGGAGAAATCCTCCGGCACCCACACCGGCGGCAAACCCTCAGCATTCCGTGCCGTACTGATATCGATCAGGGCAGCAGTGAACCGGGAATGAAACACCGGCCGCTGGTCGATATCGACATGTCTGGGTGGAATCCAGGCCGGCAAACCACCGATCAACTCGGCCCTCCACCCGTGTTGGTCATGCCACGTATGGTGGAACCGGCACGCCAAGGTCAGATTGGATACGGTGGTGGGTCCACCAGTGGACCAGGGGATCATATGGTGGGCATCGCACCACCCCACCGGCATATCACACCCCGGGAACGTACACCCCCGATCACGAGCGGCGATCAACTCAACCTGCCGCCGCGTAGCAAACCTGCCCGCACTCCTGACAGTGACTTCCCGGGTACCCGGCTGGTGGGCCTGAAAATACACGAGCGCACCCGGAGACAGGGATTCCAGATCCTGCAACCCGATCGGGCCTGCCGTGGACTCGACCTCCGCCTTGCCCTGCGCATACTCTTCAGCAGTCGCCGTGACCACCAGGGCCATCCCCGCACCCTGCGGACCCGACGCGGCAGCCCGGTCGATGAGCGTGGCGAACATGTCATGCCGCCGCGCGCCATCGGGCCGATCCCGATACCCGAACGGGTGGTCGGCTTTCGTCGTAGGCTGCCCATCGACCGTCACCGCCGTCGCCGGTGGATCCTGAGGTGGCAGGTCACCGGGCGGCACATCAGCTGTAACGGATTCCGCACCGTCGGGCACACCGGAGCCGGCTCGCTGAGCCTCCCCGGAGTTCACTTCAGTCGTGTCCTGTCCAGGCTCCTGCCGATTCGTCAAGAGCCCATGCAACTTCCCACCCGTCACCGGATCCAACAGGCCCGTCAGATTCCACGCACCATTCCTCCTAGGTGTCACCGTCACATGAAACTCATCAACCAACGGCG
>NZ_JANIJZ010000015.1:0-77074 GCF_024580675.1 Brevibacterium sp. 50QC2O2 | reverse complement strand
CGAAGGCCTTGTGGTGAGGAATCGGTTTCTAGACAATTCCCATTCTCACCGCGGGGCCTTCTTCACACCCCCTACGACACACCTACCCCTGTCGGATAATTCTCTACACCCTCAATCCGGAAGAGCCCCTTAACCGCCACCTTGTACTTACCCACGTAGGTATTCGCCTTGGCCGGGTCGAGCCCGAACAGGTTCCAGGAGGCAGTCCCGTCTTCGCCGACGGTGACCTTCTTCTCCAGTCCCTTAACACCAGAGGGCGAGGTGACCGCATAAGCCACCTTTCCGCCCACCTTCTGGGCGCTCAGGGTGAACGTCACGCCCTTGTCCTTATTGACGAAATCATCGGTGCCGATGAGTTCCGGCTTCACGCTCAGCTTGGGCTTAACAGCATCAGTCGCGGTTGCCGTAGGAGTGGCGGTTTCCGTGCTCGACTCGGTCGGATTGGAGCTCTCGCTCGGGTCTGCCGACGCACTGCTCGATGCGGAGGGGTCCTCACTGGGCTCTTCGTCTCCATTGGCTTCGACCAGCTTGAACCCGGTACGGGCTCCACGCTGGTAATCGCCGTCCTTCATCGAACCCGACAGGAAGTGAATCAGGTGTTCCGTCCCGACATTCCACTGTTCCATATCCTCATAGTCCTGAGCGTTCGCCGGGGTTGGCAGCTGGATATTTACATCCAGTTTGCCGTCCTTATCGGCTGCAAGCATCGACCACATCGGGCTATTGCCCTCTGCCGGCTCATCCGTCGTCGGATCGATTGGCGGATCTTTGGGAAGGGCATCACCATAGTCAAACTTCTGCCCGAACACCGAGAAGTCCTTCCCATCCTTGGTGAACAGACCCCCACCGGTGATGTGGATCTTCCCACCCACCGGCGCGGTCTTCGGCACAATAAACCAGCTGTCATCGTCACACGTCATCTTCGTGCCCTCGACGTCGTTGCCATCGGCATCCGTCGTGGTCACATCGGTCTCACCAGCGCCCTCATCGGCACCACCACACTGCTCACCATACGCATGCGCGGGTGACGCTGAGAACACCGATCCGGTTGTAATGGCTCCGCCGAGCCCCAGGGCCAGGGCCAGGGCGGCTCCGCCCAGTCGCCGCGACAGTCTATTCGTGTGCATTTTCTTTCCTCGTCACTCCGCGCTTTTATGGTCGTGTGCGCAAATCACTTTGGGTGGGGATTTTGGTGTTGCCGCGGGTGTGGGCCCGAATAGTCTTCTCCGGGCCCACACCCGCGTACCCGTGTGATGCGGATCTACACGAAGTCCGCATCACACGGTGCAGAACCTCAGTTCTGCTTCTTCTTCCGCAGCGAGACCGTAACGGCCGCGCCACCGATCAGCAGCAGGGCGACACCTGCGGCTGCACCGGTCAGTTCCATACCGGTCTTGGGCAGCTTGCCGGCGTTGTCGCCGTCGTCATTACCCGCGGAATCGTCATTACCTGCGGAGTCATCCGAACCCGCAGCGTCATCCGAACCGTTGTCCCCGTTACCGTTGTTATCGGCTCCGTTATCACCGTTGCCATCGTCGCCAGCACCGTTGTCACCATTGCCGTTGTCATCGCCCTCGCCCGGCTTCGGATCCTCGGCGGTCACGGTGAACGAGGTCGACAGGCTCTTCTTGTCCAAGGCCTTGACCAGTGCCTCGTCCTTGGAGTCATACTCGACGCCGACCTTGTACTCGCCGACATAGCTCTCCGGATGAGCAGCATCCGTGCCGTAGACGACCCACTGGGCCTTCCCGTCCTTGCCGACCTTGACCGTCTCGGTGATCGGCTTGACACCATCGGCCTGACGCGCGACGTTGAACGTGATCTCGGCACCGGGCTTGAGACCGGTGGCGGACAGGTTCACGCCCTTGTCCTTGTTCGTGAAGTCCTTCGCGGAGATCTTCTGCGGCGTCGCCGTCAGAGCGACCTCGTCCGCCGGAGCGTCCGTGGTCGGGTCTTCGGAAGGCTTGGCAGATTCCGAGGGCTCCGTCGTCGGATCATCCGAGGGCTTCGGGTCCTCGGTCGGCTTACCGGTCGGCTCGTCCGTCGGGGCATCGGTAGTCGGCGCCTCGGTCGGAGCATCGGTAGTAGGAGCTTCCGTCGGGGCATCCGTCGTCGGTGCTTCGGTGGGAGCATCCGTGGTCGGTGCTTCCGTCGGCGCGTCCGTGGTCGGTTCGTCCGTCGGGGCATCGGTAGTCGGCGCCTCGGTTGGAGCATCGGTCGTGGGGTCCGGGGTCGGCTCCGGCGGAGTCGGCTTCACCAGCTTGAAGCCGGTGCGGGCGCCGCGCTGGTAGTCGCCGTCCTTCATCGAACCCGACAGGAAGTGGATCAGGTGCTCGGTGCCCTCATCCCACTGCTCCATGTCCTCATAGTCCTGAGCATTCTCTGCGGTGGGCAGCTGGATATTGATATCCAGGTTTCCCTTATCATCGGCAGCCAACATCGACCACATCGGGCTATTGCCCTCAGCAGGCTCACCCGTAGTCGGATCGATCGGCGGCTCGATCGGCAGCGCATCGCCCCAGTCGAACTTCTGCCCGAACACCGACGGGGACTTCCCGTCCTTGCCGAACAGACCCCCACCGGTGATGTGGATCTTCCCACCCACCGGCGCGGTCTTCGGCACGATGATCCAGCTGTCATCGTCACACGTCATCTTCGTGCCCTCGACGTCGTTGCCATCGGCATCCGTCGTGGTCACATCGGTCTCACCAGCGCCCTCATCGGCACCACCACACTGCTCACCATACGCATGCGCAGGCGAGGCCGAGAACAGGGTCGCGCCGCCGATAGCCAGGGAACCGGTCAGTCCCAGTCCCACCGTCAGGGTGATCGCGCCCAGCTTCTGGCCGGAGATATTGTTCAGTTTCACGGTTGTCCTTCCATCAATGAACCGCTTTGCTGTCTGTGTCTACATGCACCCCAGGCCCGGGGGATCGCTCCCCCGGGCCTGCGGTACTTCAGCCAATCCGCGTCAGCAAAACCGACTGTCAGATTTCCTTGTGGCGACGACGCGAGATCGTTACCGCTGCGCCACCGACGATCAGCAGGGCGGCGCCTGCGGCGATCGCCGCGCCGATCTGCGCACCGGTCACGGGCAGCTTGCCATCGTTGTCATCGCCGGCTTCGTTGTCCGAACCGCCGTTGTCACCGGAACCATTGGCATCGTCCGAACCCTCGGATCCCGAGCCACCGTTGTCACCGGAGCCGTTGGCGTCATCCGAGCCACCGTTGTCGCCCGAATCGTTGTCGTCACCGGAACCATCGGTCGGTTCGTCCGTGGGCTCGTCGCTCGGATCCGGATCCGGCTGCACAGCGTCGGCCTTGGCCTCGAACCGCTGCAGCAGGTCACGGGCATCGGGCTCGTCGCCCTCAGCCTGTGCTTCCGGTGCCGGAGTGCCCCCACGCGGGCCACCCTTGCTGACGCCGAAGATGTGGCCTTCACCGTCGGACATGACGTGGTTGGCGTTCTTCAGGGCGTCCAGCGTCTGCACCTCGTTGCCCTTGACGTCGTACACCGTGACGGTGCCGGCGGTACGGTTGGACACGTAGAACCAGCCGCTCTTCGCATCGAAGGCCGCGTTTAGCGAACCAGCGGCGACTTCGTTGCCGTCGGCGTCCTTGGCGGTCAGCTTGACCGACTTGATCAGCTTGCCGGACTCCGCGTCGACGAAGACGACCGAGGTGTCGGCCGAGGCCTGCGAGGCGATCGCGAGCGTCTTGGACTTCGGGTCGAAGGCGATGCCGGAGGCGGTTTCCACCTTGGCCGGGATGTCCTTGTAGGCGACCTTGCCCGTGGCCGTGTCCAGCACCGCATAGCGTGCCGAGTTCATGCTCGGGATGTAGGCCGTCTGCGAGGCCTGGTCGAAGGCGATGGACATCGTGTAGAAGTTGTCTTCCACCTTGATGGTGTCCAGCTGCTTCAGGGTCTTCGTGTCGAAGACCGCGATGCCGTCGGTACCGATCGTGACATAGGCCTTGCCGGCCTTCTCATCGACCTGCACGTCGCGACCGTGGGCGGCGGATCCGGATTCGAACTGCTTGATCAGTTTGAGCGAGTCCGCATCGTAGACGGCGACGCTGTTCTGGCGGGTGTTGGTCACCCATACGGTGTTGTTCGTCTCATCGACATCCACACCGTAGACAGCGAACCGAGCACCGGCGCGGTCACCGCGTTCGCTCGGATCCGCCGGAGCGTTGACTGCCTTCTGAACCTGCAACGAGTCAGCGTCCAGCTTGATCAGCTTGGATTCCTTGACCGGCGGGCGACCCACAGCCGTGGTCGCGTAGATCGCGTTGTTCTTCTTGGAGAACGCCGTCTGGTAGAAGCCACGCGAAACCGCGGTCTCCTTGCCGATGATCTTCGAGGACTCGTCCGTGGTGCCAGGAACGTCCACGACCGGGGATTGCTTGACCTCGTCGGTCGCGTCCTCTGCCGTCAGGTTGTCGTAATCGATGGGCGCGGCTTCGAAACGCTGCAGCAGGTCCTTGGACTCGCCATCGCGGTTGCCGCCCTTGCTGACGCCGAAGACATGCCCAGCGCCATCTGCCATGACGTGGTTGGCGTTCTTCAGCGCGTCCAGCGTCTGCACGTCGTTGCCCTGGTTGTCGTACACCGTGACGGTGCCGGCGGCACGGTTGGAGACGTAGAAGAGCTTCTTCGTAGTGTCGAAGGCCGCGTTGAGCGAACCAGCGGCGACATCCTTGCCGTCAGCATCCTTGGCAGTCAGCTTGACCGACTTGATCAGCTCGCCGTTTTCGGCGTTCATGAACACCACGGACGTATCCGCGGAAGCCTGCGATGCGATCGCCAGGGTCTTCGACTGCGGGTCGAAGGCGATGCCGGAAGCCGACTCGACCTTCGCCGGGATGTCCATGTAGTCGAGCTTGCCGTTGGCCGTGTTGAGCTTGGCAACGCGCGCCGAGTTCATGCTCGGGATGTAAGCGGTCTGCGAGGCTGCGTCGAAGGCGATTGACATCGTGTAGAAGTTGTCTTCCACCTTGATGGTGTCCAGCTGCTTCATCGTCTTCGTGTCGAAGACCGCGATGCCATCGGTACCGATCGTGACATAGGCCCTACCGGCCTTCTCATCGACCTGCACGTCGCGACCGTGCGCAGCAGAGTCCTTGGGGAACTGCTTGACCAGTTCCAGCGTGTCTGCGTCGTAGACGGCGACCGTGTTCTGGCGGGTGTTGGTCACCCAGACGGTGTTGTTCGCCTCATCGACGTCCACACCGTACATCGCATACCGGGCACCCTCCTGCGGGTTGCCTTCCTTATCGGTGGCCTTGGCGTCGATCGGTGCGTTGACGGCCTTCTGCACCTTCAGCGAGTCCGCGTCCAGCTTGACCAGCTTGGATTCCTTGACCGGAGGGCGACCCACAGCGGTAGTCGCGTAGACCGCATTGTTCTGCTTCGAGAACGCCGTCTGGTACAGACCCTGCGCGAAGGAGGTTTCCTTGCCCGCGATCTTGGAGTCCTTGGCCGTGGTACCAGGGACGTCAGCGACGGCGGTCTGGGCTTTCTTGACCTCGTCTGTCACGTCTTCGGCCGTCATGTCATCGTCACCGGACGATGCCTCGACGACCTTGGTCGATGCATTGACCGTGTGGCTGGAGTCCCCGGGGACGATGTTGC
Source organism: Brevibacterium sp. 50QC2O2 (assembly GCF_024580675.1). Lineage (NCBI taxonomy): Bacteria > Bacillati > Actinomycetota > Actinomycetes > Micrococcales > Brevibacteriaceae > Brevibacterium > Brevibacterium sp. 50QC2O2. Next base: position 71,439 of record NZ_JANIJZ010000015.1, on the reverse strand, counting down.
CGCTGAGCACCCTGATCTCATGGGTGGGGTTCTCGTCAGAGGCCTTCCAATCCAGCCCCTTCTGATCGTTCTTGCCATTAGGCAGATCGAAGGTCAGGCTCCAATTGCCGTCCTTGTCGGCCTTGGTGACAGCCCACACGCTGGGACGGGTCAGGTCACCGGGGCCGCCGGAATCCTTCTTCTTCGGGGTGTAGGTCTTGCCGTCGAGTTCGATATCGGCGGTTCGCCAGGCCTTGCCACCGTCGAGCTTGATGGCGATGGAGTTACCATCGTCGCCGGCGGTGTTGACCCAGCCAGTGCCCTTGACCGTGATCGACTTGCCCTCTTCGGCAGTCTCAGGGACCTCGATCTTGGCTTCGGCCGGAGCGGCGTTCTCTTCCGCCACCTTGAAGGGAGCGACCTTGGAGACGGTCGCGCCGCCGTTGTACGAACCCCCCAGCAGGCGGAACCAGTGGTCGCCGCCCTCGATGTCCTTCGGCAGAGTGATGTCGATTGTGAACTCGCCGGTCTTCAGGTCAACCTCGGCAACGTCATCCAGCGTCTTACCGTCATCGATCTTGACACCCAGGGCCTGGGCCTTGCCGTCGTCGGTGGTGCCGGGCTTGAAGCCTGTGCCCTTGACTGTAACTTTGTCGCCCGCGTGAATGTCACCGGTGGTAGTGACCTCCACCTTGCCCGAGCCGACCTCATTGGTCGGGATGTCAGCCGCAGCAGCGGGAGCAGACAGGAAATCGATAGGGGCGGTTGCCAGCGGGACGCCGGCGCCGACGGCCACGGCCAGGCTGAGCGCGCCCAGGCGCTTGCCGGCCTTGGTCGGGATCGGATTGAACTTCACGGAAACCTCCGGTAGGTGAGCTGGTGCTCGTGTACGTGATGCCAAGTGACACAGCATAGAACAGGTCTAGGTCAGGCTCGCTTTGCGCACCTTAGGCTTGGCTACTTTGAACCTTAACAGTGCCTGAGGGTTTGAGCAACGTTTCATGACTCAAATACCCCTGCATCTGTTCGGATGGAAGCTGATGGAGCAGGCGAAATTGGTTGATTTATTGCGGTTCAGACAGCAAACGGCTCAATTTTCTATGAGCCGAATTACATTTACCGGCGTCTCGCGAAGCGGGACAGTGCCGGCACAATCAGGGGTGTCCCGGAAGCGGGATCGTCGATCACGCTGCAGGACAAACCGAACACGGACTCGATGAGTTCGGCCGTGACGATGTCGGCCGGCCTACCCTGGGCGATCAGTTCCCCCTGGCGCATGAACACCACATGGGTCGCGTAGCGGAATGCCAGGTTCAGATCGTGCAGCACGACCAGAACGGTGCAACCCTCCGCGTGCAAGCGCGCGGCCAGGTCCAGGACCTCGATCTGGTGCGTGATGTCCAGGTATGTGGTCGGCTCGTCCAACATCAGGATGTCGGTCTCCTGCGCCAACACCATGGCGATCCACACGCGTTGGCGCTGGCCACCGGACAGGGCGTGCACGGGGCGGTCTGCGAATTCCGCGACGAAGGCCAACTGCAGGGCGTTCTCCACCGCGATCTCATCGGCCTCGCTCCACTGCCGCATCATCCCCTGATGCGGGTAGCGGCCACGTGCCACCAGGTCTGCGACGGTGATGTCCCCGGGCGCAGTGGACTGCTGGGGCAAAAGCCCCAGGTGCCGGGCAACTTCCTTCGAGTTCATCGCATGGATGTCCTGCCCGTCGAGCAGAACGTCGCCCTGAGTGGGTTTGAGCACGCGCGCCAGGGACTTCAACAGGGTCGACTTGCCACAGGCGTTGGGGCCCAGGATCACGGTCAGTTCATTGGCGGGTAGATCGAAGTCCACACCCTTGAGCACTTTGTGATCCCCGTACCCCACATGGATGCCCCGTGCGGAGATCCGCGGCGGCAGCTGCTCAGGCAGAACCGCGGTTGCAGCGGTGTTGGGGGCTTCGGAGGCCGAGGATGCGTACGGGTCCGTGTTGTCGATGCTCATAGGGTGCCTCTCCGGTATTCGATGAAGAGCAGGAAGATCAGATAGATGCCGCCGATCGAGGACGTCACAATGCCCACGGCGATCTCATTGGGGGCGAAGATCCGCTGGGCGATGACATCGCAGACCGCCACCAGCAGTGCGCCCAGCATGGCCGAGGTGCCGATCGCGGCCCCGGACGTCCGCGCCAGCCGCTTCGAGATATGCGGGGCCGCCAGCGCGACGAAGGCGATGGGACCGGCGACCGCGGTTGCCAGGGACACCAGGACCACACCGATCACCAGGGTCATGGCGCGTACCAGTCCGGTGGGCACGCCCAGACCCGTCGCCGGTTCATCGCCCATGGGCAGCATCGACAGGGGCTTGGACAGCCACAGCAGGAAGGGAATGCAGATGATGAGGACCGGCACCAGCCACATCAGGCTGCTGAACGTCATGCCGTTGAGCGAACCGATGTTCCATTGCTGGGCGTCCTGTGCCGCCTCCAAGGGGGCCTTGACCAGCAACAGGCTGTCGACGGCTTTGAGGGCCGCTGACACGCCGATGCCGATCAGCACCATCTTGAAGCCGGGTGTGGCCAGCCCCCCGGCCAACAGGGAGATGAGGATCGCGGCCCCCACCCCTCCGATCAGCGCGCCCAACGGGGTCTGGATTCCGGACCCGCCGAAGACGATGATGGCCAGGATCGCGCCGGTCGAGGAACCGGCTGCGAAACCGATGATGTCCGGGCTGCCCAGAGGATTGCCCGAATAGATCTGGAACAGGGCGCCACTGATGCCCAGGGCCGCGCCCACCAGAAGGGCTGCAAGGGCACGCGGCAGGCGGACATACTGCACGAAATAGTTCGCCAGCCTGTCCGAGGACGTGCCGAACAGACCCTCGATCGACTGCTTGATCGACAATCCGTAGTCACCGATCATCAGCGTCGCGATGAACACCGCGACGGCCAGGACCAGGATGGTCAGGCACACCAGCAGGGTACGCGCCTCGAAACGCAGGCTCAGGGGCCCGAGGCGAAAGACCGTGAAACGGCTGCCCCTCCGCGCGACGCCACGCACTGCAGCGGACTGTTCGGTCACCGGTGGTTCCTTGATGCTCATGACCTATCCAGCCCCTTGGCCTTGCGAACGATGAGAATGAAGAACGGAGCACCTGCCAGGGAGGCGATGATGCCCACCTGGATCTCCGCCGGCGCCACGATGACACGGGCCAGCACATCCGACAGCAGCAGCCAGGCCGCACCCAGCAGTGCCGCCAGGCCCAGGCTCCAGCCCAGGGAGTCCTTCATCAGCTTGCGGGCGATGATCGTCACCGCCAGGCCGACGAAGGTCAGAGGGCCTGCGATAGCCGTCGCCGCTGCGGAGAGCAGCGTGACAGCGATGAGCGAAACGGTCCGGATAGTCCCGACCTTCACGCCCAGGCCGATCGCGGCCTCGTCGCCCAGGGCCAGGGCGTTGAGTCCCGGAATCACCGCGAAGGAGACCGCCAGGCCCACGACGATGACGACCAGCGGAATCCACAGATCGGCATAGGCCTTGCCCTCCAGATTTCCGGCGACCCAGTAGCGGAACTCGTTGAACACCGCCTGGTTGCCGGAGATGATGGTCTGCGTGATCGCCGTGAGCGCCGCGCTGATCGCAACACCGGCAAGGGCCAGGCGGACCGGCGATGCCCGATGACCGCCCGCGATGCCCAGCAGGTAAACGCCGGCGGCGGCCAGGCCCGCGCCCACGAAGGACGCGATCATATTGGCTCCCGGCGTCATGATGCCCGTAATCGCGGCGGACAACACCACCGCGACCGAAGCGCCTGCGTTGATGCCCAGGATGCCGGGTTCGGCCAGCGGGTTGCGGGTCAGCGCCTGCATGATGCAGGTCGCGGCGCCCAGAGCCAGGCCGACAACCAGAGCCGCCACGCTGCGCGGCAGCCGCAGGCCCCTGATCACTTCCGAACCGTCCGCGGCGGACGAGAACAGTGCCTTGACCACCTGGATCGGGTTCATCATGTTCGAGCCCAGCATGATCCCCAGGATCACTGCCACGAAGATGACGGCCAGGGCGATGACCACGTAAACGGCCCTGAGCACATGGGTGCGCGCGCGAACCGCTCGCGCCGCCTCTTGGCGGGCGAGTGCGGCCTGCGAACGGCGCGGGGCTATTCCGGCTTGTGCTGGGAAGGGTCCGGCTTCGCCGGAGGAACTGGACCCTGTGATTTTCCCGGCGTCTCCCCTGTCTGGGAACCGCCGAAAGGATAGGACTTGGCCGGATGGTCGCCGCTGCGTGTCCACACCGGTTCGGTGCCCGGTGCCGGCGCAGCGTGGATCGCGGCCCGTTGGGGCCTGGCCAGGAATGCGACGCCCATGGTCACCACGGCGAGGAAAGCCAGCATGATCCCGATCAGACCCATCCAGGGGAAGGAGTTGTCCCGCTTGGACAGTTCCCCGGCCAAGAGTTCATTCTGCTTGCCCAGCTCCTCGACGGCTTTCTGGTCCTCGGTGCTGCCGGCCTGCGGCGCGGCTCCCGCCTGACCGCCGGCTGCGCCCGGCACCTGGGCCTGATTGGCTCCGGCCTGGGGCGCGTTGGCCGCTGCCCCCTGGGTGCTATTGCCCGATGAGCCCTTGCTGCCGCCGACCACGGTGGTCTTCTTGGTGGTCGTGCCGCTATTGCCGCCGCTGACCTTGGCATACCCGCCGGCCTTCGACTTCTTGCCGGTGGTGTTCGCACTGCCGGTCACTGTGAAGTTGGGACTGCGATTCGTGTAGCCCTTGGATCCCTTGCCCGGAACTGTTTCCGATGCCAAATACCGCATCCAGTGTGTGCCATTGGCCAGATCGTTGGGGATCTTCACAGATCCGCTGACGGTCCCGGACTTGGGGATCTTCTGCTGGTGGACCACGCCCTGGCCCTGGATCGACTGGTCGCCATCGCTGCTGCCACCGTCGTCGAACTTGACATAGACGGTCTCACCTCCGGGATAGCCTCGCAGGGTGAAGTTCACCCTGCCGCCGGCCCGCACCGATTTCGGGGAGATCGTGGACTTGGTGCCCGGTGTGTTCGGCTGAGCGCCCCCTGGGGGCAGGGCCTGCACCGGCCCTGCCATGATGACCGACGCCAAGGCGACGGCCAGGGCCAACAAGATGGCCCCGATCCATGTTCCCGGCAACCGCTTTGCGGATGGCCTATGTGCGTTGTCCATGTGCTTCACCGCTTCCTATTGCGAGCCACTGCGATTGCCACGACGGCACCGGTGCCCAGCACCAGCACACCTCCGGCGGCCATGAGAAGAATGTCGTTCCATTTCAGATTCGAGGGCGAATAACCCTTGCCCAGGTAGTCGGACAGGTTCGCCCCTGCTACCCCGGCCCCGCGTTTGAGCGGCAACTGAGCCCAGCCGGCCAGTTCGCCCTTCCGGTTCGCCAGGACCAGCTGGTAGTCCCCCTCGGGCAAGTTCGTCACGTCCAATTGGATCTGGCTCGCGGTATCCACCTGCAGCCAGCCGATCGGGGTCTTGCCCGGATAGATGTAGAGGTAGACCCATTCTCCCGGGGGCACATCCTTCCCCATTTTCAAGGTGACCAGATTGCCGTTGATCTTGCCGGTGACCCCACCGGTATTGTCCTGATTGAGTTCCTCAACGGAATCGATCGGCGAGTCCACGGGCTTATCCGGCATCGGGATGCTCTCCACCGGTTCGGCCGCCTCCCCGGCGCCATCATCCTGGTAGATCGTCTCCTCCACGACGGTATTGTCACCGCCCTGGACATCGTTGGGTCCTTCGTTCGCCGCGTTTGCGCCGGCTTCCGTCGAAACCTCGTCCACATCCGTGTTCGGCCCGCTCATCTTCTTCCAGCCGACGACCTTTTCATCCTCGTCCTGGAGTACGACGTAGAACTTGCCCTCCGGAAGTTGGGACTGAGCGTATTTGATGTCCAAGAATCCCGAACCGCCCATGGTCAGCCATTTCCGCTCCCCATGGGGATACGAGGCGGTGGTGTACTGGTCGTACAGCGAGATGAAAGCGTAATCCTTGGGCTTCAAGCGTGCGCTGTAGCCGGTCAGGGTGCCCTCGGAGTAGAAGGACCTGAATCCGTTCTGATTCTTCTTCGTCAAATCCTCGTTCGGGTCGATCAGGTCCGGGGCCAGTGCCGGAACACAGGCGTTGACACAGAACTTATTGGTGTCGATGGCCTGCACGATTGCGTTCTGCTTGGTCGAACCGGTGAGCAACCGGATCGTGTGGATGCCGGCGTCGAAGGCCGGATCGGTCTTGCCCTTGCCCTTACTCTTGCCGCTGGGCAGGGTGATCGTGGTCGAGAAGCTGCCGTCGCCGCTGTTCACGGTGATCATGTCCCATACGCTGGCCATGGTCAGGGTCTGGGTCTGCTTGGGCTTCTTCATCCCGGGGGCATTGCCCGAATAGGGCGCGTTCTTATTGCCGTCGAGTTTCAGGGCGATGCTTGCTCCGCCGCTATCGGGATCCTTCGGGTTGTTGCACCAGCCCTCGCCCGTCATGGTGATCTTCTCACCGAAACCGTACTTGGGGTACTTCGAGGAATCCCCGCGCTTGTATTCGACCTTGACCGTCGGTGTCTTGAGATCGGTCGTGCACGATTTGGTATTGGGGTCCAGATCGCCTGCGTACTTCTTGCCGTCGACGATCAACGGATTGGACGTGACGCTGTGCTTGGTGTCCCCCTTGACCGAACCGGTGTCAAACGACGCGGTCAACTTGGAACCCTCTTTCAGCTCAGCAGAGGAATTGCTCTGGTACTTCGCAGGCAGATTCTCCTTCTGTGGGATCGGCACCGTAACCGGCTTGTCCTGACTGCCGATCGTTCCGTCGTCTCCGGCCTTGATCACCTGCCAGATACTGGCATTCGCCTTGCCGGTCCCCGGGTCCTTGAGCACCCCGCCTTCGTCGGCGTCGGTACGCTGGAACTGGAAATCGGTGCCATCGCGACGGCCCACTCGGGAGTTGAGCTTGAGGAGGACATTGGAGCCCTTACTCTTATCCGTGGTCGTCCAGCCCGCACCCCAGATGGACATGGTGCTGCCGGCCTTGCTCGACACCTTCTGCTGTATGCACGCCTGGGCGGTCTGGTTGCCTCCCACATGGGTGACCTTGACCTGGTCCGTGCTGCAGTTGATCGTCTGGGTGCCCTTGGGGGTAATGGAGATCTTGCCGACCGGAGACCGCTGTGTGTCATTCGGAACGACGGTGGTGATCTGGCCACTGAGCATTTGAATCTCGTGGGACTGGCCGACCTTCCAGTGGTTGCCGCTCTGTTCGTTGTTCCCCATGGGCGGGGCGAACTCGGCCTTCCAGTTACCCTTCTTATCCGCCAGAGCCGCCGTCCACACGCTGGGACGGGTCAGGTCGCCGGGACCGCCGGAGTCCTTCTTCCGCGGAGCATACGTCTTCCCATTGAGTTTGATGGAGTAATTGCGCCAGTTCTGGCCGTCCTTGCTCCCGCCACCGTCCAGTTTGATGCCGATGGCGGAGCCGGTCTTACCGGCTTGGTCCTGCCAGCCGGTGCCACACAGGCGCAGTTTGCCGTCCAAGGCGAAGGTATCGGCGACGAAGTACTTGTACTCCCGACCCTTCCCGTCAGTCTCTGTGTGTTCCTCACCGTAGCCGGCACAATAGCCGGCCTTGGAACTGGCCGCCCGGACACTGCCCGTGGGGACGTTCGCGTCAGGTGTGGAGTCACCGCCGACGACTGAGGAATAGCCGCGGCCCTCGGTTCCCAGGCCCGCGGTCGTCTTGGCCTGGGCCGGTGCCAGGCCGCCCATTCCACCGGCCGCGATCAGGACCAGCCCGACGAGCATTCCCAGGAATACCGTCACTCGCTTCGGATTCAGCGCACTGTGAAGTCTGCGAATCATCATTCTCCAATTACCGCGCAGGCCTCAGCCCGGCACGACGACATTGCTGTTCTTCTTGCCCGGTGGGATCGGGGTGCTGCCTCCACCATCGCCGGGATCTATTGAGGGGGAATCTTCGGAACCGTCGGCCCCGGGTGGCACGTCCTCGCCCGATCCGCCGATGCCGGACTCGTCGCCACCGGCGTCATCGGCCCCGGCCGAATCTCCTTCGGGCGCCTGGTCGGTGCCGGCTGCGGGCGCATCGCCCACCGTTCCCTTGCCCTGGCCCTTGGCGTCCTCCTTGATCATGAGGTCTTCGACGTTGTCGACGATCGCGTTCATCAGGTAATAGCTGCCGGTGGACGTCCACATCGAACCGTCGACGGGGAACACGTGGTTCTGTCCGAAGGCCTGCAGCTTGGAGAACCCGGGGGTTCCGGTGGCCGTGCGCAGCTGTTCCTGCCCTGCGGCAACATCCACACCGCCACCGGCATTCGGGTTGCTGATCGAGGCTCCGCCCAGACTGCCGAAGTACATATAGTCCGCGTCGATGTCCTTGATGTTCTCCAGGGACACCGGTTCGGAGTGCCCGCGCCCGTCCATGTCCTGGTTCTTGGGACGCTTCATCCCCATATCGGTCAGCGCCTGGCCAGGAGGCAGCTCCTTCAGGATGAGCGAGGCGGACCCGCCCTCCCACCGGACGATCGAGTACGTCTTGTCCAGCAGACCCTTGGACTTCAGCTCGCCGGAGACTTCCTTCGTCCGCTTGTCATAGCCGGAGATCAGGGATTCCGCCTTGGCCTCCTCGTTGAGGGCCTTCGCGGTCAGCCGGAAGTTGTCCTTCCACGGGCCGCCGGCGTAACCGGTGTAGACCAGGGGCGCGATCGCCGCGAGCTTGTCCAGAGCCTGTTGGTTGTTGTTGATCGAGGTTCCGTCCACCAGGATCAGATCGGGCTTGGCCGCGCCGATCTTCTCGTAGTCCGGATTGGCCACACCGCCCAGGATCTCCAGGTCGCCGCCCTTGACGGCCTCGCCTTTGTCCTTGAGGTAGTTCGACACCGTCGACTGACCGCGCCCGGAGACGATCCCGATGGGCTTGGCGCCCAATGCCAGTGCGGCATCGGTGGTCGGTTCGCTCAGGGTCACAACCCGTTTGGGCTTCATCGGCACGTCGATCGACTTATCGTCCACGTCCTTGATCGGTCGCATGGGGCCCGAAGCGTCCAGTTCCATGTTTCCGGAACAACCTGTCAGGGCGACCATGGCCACCACAACCGAGGCCGCGAGGGCGCCCAGCGTGTGCTTGTGGGGATAGCGCATCGTTTAAAACAACCTTAAAGAAAACATAGCTTTGCCTCAGAAGAGTATCACCCCGCTACGCTATTAAGGTCAACATGCCTTCCGTAAATCCCACAGCTGTGGCATACCGCTATACACCGGTCTTACAGCACCCTGACCAGCTATTACCCAGGGGTGCTTCAGGCACGCAAAAGCCCCCGCCGGAATGCGGAAGACCCGGTAACAGCGTCACCGGGTCTTCTGCGGAACCAGACGGGGGCTACCCGTTCGGACAGTGGCGCCGGCTACACGGCGGCCGGCCCAGATATGTCGTATTTCACATTGAGTGGGGCATGATCGCTCCACCTTTCGGCATAGCTGTCAGCCCTGTCGATGGAGAAGGCCTGGGCGGATTCTGCGAGCGCGGGAGTGGCCATGTGGTAGTCGATCCGCCAGCCCGCATCGTTGTCGAAGGCCTTCCCACGCTGGGACCACCAGGTGTAGGGCCCGGGGACCTCGCCGGCCAGGGACCGCTGCACGTCGACCCAGCCGATGTCATCGGCGTCGAAGAAACGGTCGAAGTAGGCGCGTTCCTCAGGCAGGAAGCCGGCCTTCTTCCTGTTGGCCTTCCAGTTCTTCAGGTCCAGTTCGGTGTGGCAGACATTCAGGTCGCCGGTGACCACTGCGTAGTCGGCATGTTCGGCCAGCTGCGGCATCCGGGCGATCATCTGGTCGAGGAAGTGGTACTTGTCGACCTGTTTGGGGGTGTCGACCTCGCCGGAGTGCACATAGGCACTGACCAGGGTCAGGAGTTTGCCGTCGGCCAGTTCGAAATCCGCCTCGAGCCAGCGGCCGGCGCGGTCGAAGTACTCATCCCCGTTGCCGATCCGCACGTCCTTGGCCGGCACCTTCGACAGGATCGCAACTCCAGCCCGGCCCTTGGCCTCGGCGTCGGCGGAGTAGACGTGCCAACCCAGGGGTTCCAGCAGGTCGGGGGCGATCGGATTGGCCGCGCGGACTTCCTGCATGGTGATGAGGTCGGAGGTGCTGGTCGTAAGCCACGGTTCCATGCCCTTGCGCATCGCGGCACGCACGCCGTTGACATTGACGGTACTGATTCGAAGCATGGCCCCATCATGTCATGGCAAATGCTCAGCAACCGGGGACTGCACCGACAAGGCCACCCGGCGCTATGCTGGAATCACCCGGGCAACCGAGACGGACATCACTGAGACACAGGTCATAGTCGACTCCGGGTGATCATGACATTTTCAATTTCGACGCCAGGTAGAAAGCGCTACAGTTGTAACCACCACTGACATTCATGAGGAGCAGCCATGGCCGACACCCAGACCTACGATCAGTCCCACCTGCGGATCAGTCCGTTGGATGAGGTCGATCCCACCGAACTGCGCGACTTCCTCGTCTCCACCCAGAAATCCTTCTGGGGCGCCCGTGACCTCACGGAGGACTTGGACGCCTACTGGGTTCGCCAGCTGGGCGGATCCGGTCTGGTCGCCAGGTACCAGAACGAGATCGTGGGCTATCTGCTGGGCGTCATCCCGATCAACGGACCTGCCTACATCCACCTGGTCGCAGCCCGCGACGACTTCCGCCACCACGGCGTCGGCCGCCAGCTTTACAACCGCTTCATCGACGATGCCAAGGGGCTGGGAAAGGACGAGGTCCAGGCCACCGCGTTCCAGGACAATGTGGGCGCCATCAGCTTCCACACCTCGGTGGGCTTCGAGGGCGAACTCATCGCCAACTACGCCGGCCAGGGAATCCCCCGGGTGTTGTTCACCCTGGGCCTGAACAAGGACTCCTGAACCGCATAGCGGATGCGCTGGGGCCGGGATCGATCATTCGATCCCGGCCCCAGCGTTGTTTTCAGCGCAGGAGTTCTGCGGCCTGGGCGATGCTGTGCGGAATCCACCAGGACCAGTCGTGGCCGCCGGACACAGCCGTGACCGCGGGCCCCACGTCCAGTCCCAGTCCGCCCAGCTCTGCGTGCAGGCCGGTACAGCGCGCCACGGCGTTGCCCTCGAACCGTCCGGCTGCGAGCCGCAGGCGCATCCGGGCCGAGGTCCCACCCGGCTTCCGCTGACTCTTCGGCACCGCCCCTCGTACGAGTGCTCGGGCTAGCAGCTCGGCGAAGTCCCCCTCCGGATAGCGCCACAGTGACGGCGACTGCACAATCCCGGTCCCGCAGGCACCGGGGTCCGCGGCCAGGGTGAAGAGTGTGGACAGCCCGCCGAAGCTCGAGCCGGTGACCATGCGCTGCAGTGGATCGCGGCTGATCCGCACCCGGCCGGTCCCCGGCGACTCCAGGCCCGTATTCAGCAGGAGGGGCACCAGGGTCCGCGCCACCCACTGCGCACGACCGCCCGGCACACCCAAGACCTGCGCCCGGTTCGGCCCCGACTCGACGAACACCGCTGTGACCGGTGGCAACAATCCCGCTTCCACCGCTGCGGCTAGGAACCGCGGGGTGTCGTGGTTGCGCACATGTGCTTCGCCGTCGAAGAACACGATGAGCGGCGTTTCCCGGGTGCCCGCCGAGGACGCGGCCCACCACCAGACCGCGGGTCCGCCATCCATGTCACCGGGGCCCTTGCCCGGCGGGCCTATAGGGCCGCCGGTGTCACCGCCCAGCCGGTGTACCTGAACATGCTCGGGCCAGGACTCGGGTGTGAGAAACAGATCGAGGACCGGATGTGCGGCCGCGTTGATCGCCGGCACACAGATCAGGGATGTTCTGGCCCCGCCCTTGACCGTCAGCCCGCGCGGATTGGCACAGCCGGCGGACATCCGCACGTCCGGGTGCTCCAGGCGTTTGAGTCCGGTGGTCCACCAGGGAGGATCGGCCCGCCCACGGTACTCGGCGAAGCGGTAGCCGGCGATCCAGTCCGCGGGTGCTGCGACCTCGGCGGCGAACCAACCGGTACCGCCCACCGGATGCAGGTCCAGCGCGTCGACGGGGTCCGGGTTCCACCAGCCGCTGGGGGCCAGGGCCACGGCCCGGGCATCTGGGGCGAAGTGAAGAAAACGGACCCAGACCTGCGTCCCGGCCGATCCCGCGACCGGGCCCAGGACCTCGGGTGCGGAGCTCGGCACATCGTGCAGCGGGGCCGTGAGAGCGCGACTGCGCACGGGCACGCGATGCACTACACGCGGCCGCGGGCCCGGGCGCCACGGATCGGATGCGGCAACCGCCTCGGCGTCGGTCATTTCGAAGTGCTCATTTCGGCACGATGACCAGTTGGCCGGAATCCGGTGAGCGGAAGACCTCGACGGGGTGGCCGTAGAGCTGCTCGATCCGCTGTGCGGTCAACACCTCCTCCGGTGTCCCATCACCGGTCAGGTGACCGCCCGCCAGCATCAGGATGCGGTCGGCATGGCGCGCGGCCTGGCCCAGGTCGTGCACGATCGCCACGACGATCGCCCCGCTGTGCGCCAGATCCTTGGCCGCCCGCATGACGTCCTCCTGGTGCTTCAGATCCAGGGCCGCCGTCGGTTCGTCCAAGAGGTAGATCGAGGTGTCCTGGGCCAGGGTGCGGGCGAAGGCGGTCCGCGCCATCTCACCCCCGGACAGGGTTGTGACATCGCGGTCGGCCAGGTGCGTCACCTGTGCCCTGGCCATCGCCTCGGCCACGATCGCATCGTCGGCAGCGGACTTGGGGTGGGGCAGCCGGCCCAGTTCCACCAGCTCCCGCACGGTGAACCCGAAGGTCGGATGCTGCTCCTGCTCCATCACCGCGCGCACGCGGGCCAGCTCGCCGGCGTTCCAGTCGTGCGGCGCATGCGGCCCTATCAGCAGTTCACCCGCCGAGGGCCGCAGATTGCCGGCCAGCACATTGAGCAGGGTGGATTTGCCCGCGCCGTTGGGTCCCACCACCGCGATGAGCGAGGGTTCCTCCACGGTGAAGCTGATATCGCTCAGCAGTGCGCTGGAGCCCACGGCGAAGCCCAGGGACTGTGCGCGGATCGGATGCAGTTCGCGGGTCATCCGCGGTTCGGCCGACGGGCTCATGGCCGCCCCTCCCTCGAACGCAGGACGAGGAACAGGAAGAACGGCGCGCCCAGCGCCGATGTCAGCAGGCCGATCGGGACCTCGGCCGGGGGCGCGACGGAGCGCGCGATCGTATCAGCGACGACAAGCAGCAGGGCGCCGGTCAGTGCCGACAGCGGCAGCAGGCCGCGGTGCGCGGGGCCGGTGAGCAGCCGCACCACGTGCGGGACCACCAGGCCCACGAAGCCGATCGTGCCTGCGAAGGCCACCGTGACACTGGTCAGCAGGGCCGACAGGATGATCAGCCAGCGCCGCACGGACACGACGTTGAGGCCCAGATAGTACGCCGAGCGCTCCCCCAGGGGTCAGTGCGTCCAGTTTGCGGTGCATCAGGCACAGCACGATGACGCAGACGATGACCACCGCTGCGCCGACCGCCAGCTTGGTCCAGTCGATGTCGTCCAGTGAGCCCATCTGCCAGAACACCACGGACTGGAGCTTCTCGTCATCGGCGAGGAAGGTCATAAAGCCGGTGATCGCGGAGAACCCAGCGCCCACCGCGATGCCCACCAGCAGCAGGCGCGAAGTCCCGTAGCCCCTGCCGGGGCGGGCCAGGGTGTAGATGATCGCCACGGCCAGCAGGCCGCCGCAGAACGCCGCGGCCGGGACCAGCCACTGGTAGAGGCCCGCGCCCACCGAGGACAGCAGCACAATCGCGACGACCGCGCCTGTCGAGGCGCCGCCGGACACCCCAATCACGCCTGGATCGGCCAGCGGGTTGCGGAACAGACTCTGCATAACAGCGCCGCTGACGGCCAGAGCGGCCCCGGTCAGGGCACCGAACAGGATCCGTGGCAGGCGCAGGCTCATCACGACCGAGGTCTCCAGGGCCGGCTGCTCACTGCCGAATCCGAAGAACTTGTGCGCGATGATCTGCACGGTGGTACCCGGGGAGATCTTCACCGGGCCGATCCCCACCGACAGCACGATGGCCACGATGACGGCCACCACCATGATCGGCAGGCCCACCCCCAGGGACAGGCGCCGGGCGCGACGCGAGTCAGAACCGGCTACCACGTCGGCGGATGTGGGTTCAGGTGCCGGGTGTAGCTCAGTTGGAGCCATCGGCCAGGGCCTTGCCCAGGGCCAGCGCGCCCGCGCCGATGGCCGGACCGCTCACGGAGATCTGCTCACTGGGCATGACGTAGATCTGGTTGTTCTTGGCAGCAGGGGTGTCGGCCAGCGTGGGGAAGGCCTGCAGGAAGCCCTCGGCGCCGCCCCATTCCTCGACGTCGCCGGTGCCCATCACGATGACATCGGGCTTGGCGTCCAGCAGACCCTCCTTGCTGAACTTCACGGAGTACCCGCGCAGTCCGGCCTGTTCGCCCACGGAGGTCGCGCCGATCGCCTTGACGATGTCCGCGCCGGCCGTGCCGCTGCCGACGACCGCATTGGCCCCGCCGGCACCGTTCGAGGTGACCTGCAGGATCTTCTTGCCCTTCAGCTTGTCCTTGTAGGTGGCTGCTTCCTTCAGCTGATCGCCGACCTTCTGGGAAACTTCCTTGGCGGCTGCGTCGGCACCCACATAGGATCCGACGTCGGTGATCTTCTTGGTCGTCTCCTCCTGGTCGCTGTAGACCGCTGCGCTCACGCCGGCCTCGCGGAACTTCTTGGCGACCTGCCCGTGGCGGTCCACGTTGTCGCCGATGAACATGGTGCCCTTGACGGACAGCAGGCCCTCGACACCGGTCTTCTGCGAGTACTCGAAGTGTTCGGGCGCGTTCTTGGCCGTGGGCGTCACCGAGTTCTGCGGTGCCGCGTAGACCTTGTCGGACAGACCCAGGGAGTCCAGAATGCTGACCACGCCGTCGCTGGCTGCGATGATCTTGCTGGCGTCCTTGACCTCGACGGTCTCGCCGGTACCGTCCTTGACCTTGACGGGGAGTTTGGGTTCGGCCTTGGCGGAGGGAACCTCGCCGCCGGCCACATAGTGCCAGCCTTCGGGGACGTTCTCCTGGCCCGTTCCCTGGGACGCGGCGGAGCCGGAGGCCTCCGATCCACTGCCGGAGCCCTGCGCACCGCAACCGGTCAGCAGGAGGGCCGCGGTGGTCCCCGCGGCAGCCAGGGTCAAGATGTTCCGGGTGCGCAGGTTCCGGACGGACTTAGAGGCGCGCATCTGAGTAAGGGCGAACATGCCTCCAGACTATTAAGGTAGTCCTTTGATCACAAGCGATCCTGCCGATTTGAGGCACAGCCCACACATGTAGTCAATACACATAGTACGAGGTCAGGCGGCCATGCCGCGAGCCACGCCCAGGTCGTGGAACACCGCCTGGTTGAGCTTGTAGCCCAGGGCGGCCTCCTCGATGAAGGCGTCCTGCTGCTCCGGGGTCAGTGCCGCAGAATCCAGGCGGTCACGGTAACCGTCCTTGAACACCTTGGGCTTGGAGATATCGGGGAAGGTATACATATTGAGCGCCTCTGAGTCCACACCGTAATGCCGACCCACCAGGCGGGCGATCGCCAGGCCACCGGACAGATCGCCCATATAGCGCAGGTAGTGATGGGCCAGCAGGCGTTCGGCCGGCAGACCCGAACGGATCCGTTCCGCCAGGGCAACGGTCGCCGGCACCGGGCGGGGCGCGCCGCGGTCGTCCCCGGCCAGGACGTGCAGGTCCGCGTTGATCGCGGCCACGCGCTCCAGTCCGTCGTCATGGAAGGCTGCGATCACCGGGTCGGCCGAGCGCACGCGGACCTCCGCCTCCAGGGCCGCGTAGATCACCGCATATTGTTCGAGCAGGGCGATATAGGCATCCGTGTCCAGGTTGCCCTTCATCAGCTCCACGATGAACGATTCCGATTCCGCATTGCGGTGCGGCTCCATCGTGGTCTCCCGCAGGCGGCGGGAGAAGCGGGATTCCTGCACTGGCTGGTCGCTGAGCGTCTGAGTCATGATCGTTCCTTAGGGTCGGTGGCAACTAAGCTTAGGTCACACTTATCTATTTTGCATCCGTGTTCCGTGAACGCCAGCCGAGGCCGCTCACGGGTTGGAACAGCAGCGGCCTGCACTGTGCCCGCGCCCGGTAACGTAGTCGTATGAGCTCAGCTATCGTGATCGGCGGAGGCATCGCGGGAGCCGCCACCGCATTCGAACTGGCCGCCCGCGGCATCCGGACCACCCTGATCGACGCCGGCCACACCGGCCAGGCCACCGCCGCCAGCGCCGGGATCCTGCAACCATGGTCCAGTTCCGTGACCGGGGACTTCTACCGCCTGTACTCCCACGGAGCCGCACACTACCCCGGACTGCTGGAACGCCTGGCAGGCCGGGGCATCCACACGACCTCCTTCGCACGCACCGGCGGCCTCTTCGTGTCCCGCGACGAATCCACCGTTGCCACCGCCCTGGAACGGACCCTGGCGCGCAAGGACGCGGGCGAGGAGCTGATCGGCGATGCCAGGATGCTCAGCTCCGCACAGCTGCAGGCGATGTTCCCGCCCCTGGCCGCGGGCCTCACGGGATTCTTGGTCCCCGGCGGCGGACACGTCGACGGGCGGGTCTTCCGCGATGCGCTCCTCGATGCTGCGGTGGGCCTGGGAGCGCAGGTGATCCGCGGGCGCGCCGAGCTCGGGGCGGGTCTCGGAGCGGTCGGCGCTGAACAGGCGGAGGCAAGCACAGCGGGAGCCGTCACGGTGCACCCGCCGGCGGGGGCCTCGGCCACGGCGGGCAGTGCGCATCAGGCCACGGGAGGCACTGCCGATCGGGCCCAGGTCCTGCACGCCGATGCGATCGTCGTCGCCTCCGGCGCCTGGACCAATGCGCTGCTGGCGCCCTTGGGCATTGAGGTGCCCCTGCACCCGCAACGCGGGCAGATCACCCACCTGCGCGTCGAGGGCGTGGACACCTCGGGCTGGCCCAGCGTCCACATGGGCGATCACTACCTGGTGGCCTTCGGCGATTCCCGCGTGGCTGTGGGAGCCACCCGCGAGCACGAGGCCGGCTTCGACCCGCGCGTCACCGCCTCCGGCCAGCTGTCCGTCCTGGCCAAGGCCCTGGACGTGGCGCCCGGCCTGGCCGACGCCACCCTGATCGAAACCCGCGTGGGGCTGCGGCCCTACCCCGACGCGGAACTCCCCCTGTTCGGCAGGCTCGCCGACAGGCTGTACCTGGCCACCGGGTTCGGCGCGGGCGGACTGACCATGGGCCCGTACATCGGCTCGCTCGTGGCCCGGGCAGTGGCCGAAGACGCCCAGGTCGAAGCCGCGACCATCGGCTCCTGAGGGCATACCAGGGCACAACAATGGGCAGTCACTTTGGTCTGGTTTCCGGGGGTGGAACCAGACCAAAGTGACTGCCCATTGTGGGAGGACCTGCCAAGAGCGGGAGGCCAGCCCATTGCGCGACGTTCAGTCCTGCACGGTGCGCTCCGCGGCCTCGACCACGTTCGTCATCAGCAGGGCGACCGTCATCGGGCCAACGCCGCCGGGGTTCGGCGACAGGTAGCCCGCAACATCCGCCACGGCCGGCTCGACATCGCCGTAGACCTTGGCCTTGCCGGTCTCCGGATCCGTTTCACGTGTGACGCCCACATCCAGCACCGCAGCACCCGGCTTGACGTCGGCGGCCTTCACCAGGTGTTTCACCCCGGCCGAGGCCACGATCACGTCGGCCTGCTTGAGGTACTTCGGCAGGTCCACCGTCCCCGTGTGCGTCAGCGTGACGGTCGCGTTGATCTCCCTGCGGGTCAACAGCAGGCCGATCGACCGGCCGATCGTCACACCGCGGCCCACGACCACCACGTGCTTGCCCTTGAGGTCATAGTCGTTGCGCAACAGCAGCTCGATCACCCCGCGCGGCGTGCACGGCAGCGGGGAGGTGATCGGCGCATTGACGTTGAGCACCAGCTTGCCCAGGTTCGTCGGGTGCAGCCCGTCGGCGTCCTTGGCCGGATCGATCCGCTCCAGGATCGCATCCGTGTCCAGGTGCCCCGGCAGGGGCAGCTGCACGATGAACCCGTGGCAGGTGGGGTCGGCGTTGAGCTCGTCGATCAGCGCCTCGACCTGTTCCTGCGTGGCATCGGCCGGCAGTTCGCGCTGGATCGAGTTCATCCCGATCGCCACGGACTGCTTGTGCTTCATCCCCACGTACAGCTGCGACGCCGGGTCCGCGCCCACCAGCACGGTCGCGATCCCCGGGGTCACGCCCTTCGCCTTGAGTGCTGCGATGCGTTCGGCCAGCTCCGCCTTGATCGCCTTGGACGCCTCGCGCCCGTCCAGTCTCACAGCCGTCATCAGTACTGCTTCAGCCCCTCGTACAGCGGGAAGTCGGCAGCGATCTTATCGACTCGCTTGCGCAGCGCCGCCGGGTCGGCACCCGGCTTGAGCGCCTGCGCGATGATGTCGGCGACCTCGGCGAATTCGTTGTCGCCCAGCCCGCGCGTGGCCAGCGCCGGCGTGCCGATCCGCAGGCCCGAGGTGACCCGCGGCGGGCGCGGATCGAAGGGCACCGCATTGCGGTTGACGGTGATGCCGACCTCGTGCAGCAGATCTTCGGCCTGCTGGCCGTCCAGATCCGAGTTGCGCAGGTCGACCAGCACCAGGTGGGTGTCGGTGCCCTCGGTCAGGACGGACACGCCGTTGGCGGTCACGTCCGGTTCCAGCAGGCGCTCGGCGATGATCTTCGCACCGCGCAGCGTGCGCTCCTGACGCTCCTTGAACGCCTCCGAGGCCGCGATCTTTAAGGCGATCGCCTTCGCCGCGACCACGTGCATGAGCGGGCCGCCCTGCTGGCCGGGGAACACAGCGGAGTTCAGCTTCTTCGCATTGTCCGGGTTCTTCGACAGGATGAAGCCCGAACGCGGGCCGCCGATCGTCTTGTGCACGGTCGAGGACACGACATCGGCGTACTCGACGGGGTTCGGGTGCAGGCCGGCGGCCACCAGGCCGGCGAAGTGCGCCATATCGACCCACAGGGTCGCGCCGATTTCGTCGGCGATGTCGCGGAAGGCCTGGAAGTCCAGCTGGCGGGGGTAGGCCGACCAGCCGGCAACGATCACCTTGGGACGGTGCTCCAGGGCGGTTTCGCGCACCTTGTCCATGTCGATCCGGTGCGTGGTCGCGTCCACCTTGTAGGACGACACATCGTAGAGCCGACCGGAGAAGTTGATCTTCATGCCGTGGGTCAGGTGACCGCCGTGGGCCAGGTCCAGGCCCAGCATGCCGTCGCCGGCCTTGGCGAAGGCGTGCATAACGGCCGCATTGGCCTGCGCGCCGGAGTGCGGCTGGACGTTGGCGTACTCCGCGCCGAACAGGCTCTTGGCCCGCTCGATCGCCAGTTCCTCGGCCACGTCGACGAACTCGCAGCCACCGTAGTAGCGCTTGCCCGGGTAGCCCTCCGCATACTTGTTCGTCAGCACCGAGCCCTGTGCCTGGAGCACCGCGCGGGGCACGAAGTTCTCCGAGGCGATCATTTCCAGGGTGGTCTGCTGCCGGTTGAGTTCTTTGTCCAGCACCGCGGCGATCTCGGGATCGACCACGTCCAGCGGCGCATTGAACAGGTTATTGGAATCGGTCATGAAGTTTTCCTCTTGTGTGGGGCTCACGACACCGCTGTTGAGGGCGGCAGCCGCTCACGGTATTGGCTACACGGGCGACTCCCCCAGGTTATCAGCGCGCCGGCCGCCAGGCCCGCGCCGGCCGTCATCTGGGCACTGGGATCGGCCTGCGACCGGCCATGGTGTGGCGGTAAAATCGGACCATGTCTGAAACCCTCGAACCCACCGTTTCCCCCACGAACTGGACGCTGAGCATTTCGTGCCCTGACCGCGCCGGCATCGTGCACGCAGTATCCGGCGCCCTGCTGCGCCTGGACGCCAACATCACCGAATCGCGCCAGTACGGCTCGCCCGACTCCCAACAGTTCTTCCTGCGCATCGAGTTCGAGGCCGATGCCACGGCCGATGACATCCACGCCGCTTTGGCCGCGGACGCCAAGCGCCTGCAGCTCGACGTCAAGCTGGCGCCCACCGGCCGCAAGATGCGCACGCTCATCATGGCCTCGAAGACGGGGCACTGCCTCAACCAGCTGTTGTTCGAACACGCTAACGGCGGCCTGCCGATCGAGCCGGTCGCGGTGCTGAGCAACCACCCGGACCTGGCGCCGATGGCCGAGTTCTACGGAGTGCCATTCCACCACGTGCCGGCGACCCCGGAGACCAAGGAGGCCGCCGAGGCCGCGCTGCTACAGCTGGTCGACGACCTGGACGTCGAGCTGGTGGTGCTGGCCCGGTACATGCAGGTGCTCTCCCCCGCACTGTGCGAGAAGATGGGCGGGCGGATCATCAACATCCACCACTCCTTCCTGCCCGGCTTCAAGGGCGCCAAGCCGTACCAGCGCGCGCACGCCCGCGGGGTCAAGCTGATCGGCGCGACGGCACACTACGTCACCGCGGACCTGGACGAGGGCCCGATCATCGAACAGGACGTCACCCGGGTAACCCACGCGCAGACCAATGCGGATTTCGTCCGGGCGGGCTCGGAAATCGAGGCCTCGGTCCTGGCCCGCGCAGTCAACTGGCATGCGCAGGGCCGCGTGATCCGCGACGGCCAGCGCACAGTCGTCTTCGCCTAAGGGTCCTGGCTAGTTTGGGCGGTCTGTTTCAGATTGGGCGGTTTGAACGGCCCAATCTGAAACAGACCGCCCAAACTTCGCCGTGCGCCCGGCGTCCCGGGCCCCGTACTCAGCGCCCACACGCTCCGGACGTGCAGAAGGGGCCGGCCCACCTTGCGGTGGACCGGCCCCTTCTCTGCGAAGCTGGGTTGAAGCTACGTCAAGACTGAGCCCGACGCAGGCCTCAGATCAGCGTCACTTGGCCTCTTCGGCTGCCTCGGTGGCTTCGGCCTGGGCCTCGTCCTCCTGGGCACCGGACTCGACGTCGGCTTCCACGGCGGGGGCTTCGGCAGCTGCATCGGCGACTGCTTCGGCTTCCTTCACGGTGGCCTGCTTGGGCGAGTAGGGCTCCAGCACCAGTTCGATCACGGCCATGGGCGCGTTGTCACCCTTGCGGGGACCGATCTTCGTGATGCGGGTGTAGCCACCCGGACGTTCGGCAACGGCCGGAGCGATCGAGGTGAAGAGCTCGTGCACGATGCTCTTGTCCGTGATCGACTTCAGCACGCGGCGGCGCGCGGCCAGGTCGCCCTGCTTGGCGAAGGTCACCAGGCGTTCGGCCACCGGACGCAGGCGCTTGGCCTTGGTCACCGTGGTCTTGATGGACTTGTTTTCAAAGAGCTGGGCTGCCAGGTTGTTGAGCATCGCCCGCTCGTGCGCCGGGGATCCGCCGAGGCGGGGACCCTTGGTAGGCGTAGGCATGGGTAAATCTCCTTGGAATTCTTAGAACTGCTCGTCTTCGACGAACGCGTCGTCGTCTGCGGGGGCGTCTTCACCGAAGCCGGCGGGGCTGTCCTTGAGGCTGAGGTTGAGCTCGGCGAGCTTCTCCTTGACCTCGTCGATGGACTTCGAACCGAAGTTGCGGATGTCCATGAGGTCCGCCTCTGACCGGGCGACGAGTTCGCCGACCGTGTGGATGCCCTCGCGCTTCAGGCAGTTGTAGGACCGGACCGTCAGGTCCAGATCCTCGATGGCCAGCGCCAGGTCCGCAGCCATGGCTGCGTCCACCGGCGACGGGCCGATCTCAATGCCCTCCGCTTCGACGTTCAGTTCCCGGGCGAGCCCGAAGAGTTCGACCAGCGTCTTGCCCGCGGACGCCAGGGCGTCGCGCGGAACGATGGACGGCTTGGTCTCAACGTCGACGATGAGACGATCGAAGTCGGTCCGCTGTTCGACGCGGGTCGCCTCGACCTTGTAAGTCACCTTCATAACCGGCGAGTAGATGGAGTCGACCGGGATCCGGCCGATCTCCGCATCGGGGTTCTTGTTCTGCGCCGAGGACACATAACCGCGACCGCGTTCGATCGTCAGTTCCATGTCCAGCGAAGCGGACTCGTTCAGCGTTGCGATGAACAGATCCGGGTTGTGGATCTCAACGCCACCGGGAGCCGAGATATCGGCAGCCGTGACGATGCCGGGGCCCTGCTTGCGCAGGTAGGCCACGACGGGCTCATCGAATTCCGAAGACACGACAAGGGACTTGAGGTTAAGAAGGAATTCGGTGACGTCTTCCTTCACACCGGGCACGGTGGTGAACTCGTGCAGAACACCGTCGACGCGGACACTGGTGACAGCTGCACCAGGAATCGACGACAGCAGAGTGCGACGCAGCGAGTTGCCGAGGGTGTAGCCGAAGCCCGGTTCCAGCGGTTCGATGACGAAACGGGAACGGTATTCGGAGACGACCTCTTCCGTGAGCGTGGGGCGCTGTGCAATGAGCACGTGGGCTTCCTTTCAGCGAGCATCCGCTATATGACGCTCGCAATGCCAGAGAGTGAGAACTCTAAACGCTTGCGGTGATTAGTGCTGGGGCGTTCTCAGCCGCGGCGACGCTTCGGGGGACGGCAACCGTTGTGCGGCACCGGGGTGACGTCCTGGATCGTGCCCAGTTCCAGGCCGGTGGCCTGCAGCGAGCGGATCGCGGTCTCACGGCCCGAACCCGGGCCCTTGACGAAGACGTCGACCTTCTTCAGGCCGTGTTCCTGTGCGCGGCGGGCAGCGGATTCCGCGGCCATCTGAGCGGCGTAGGGGGTCGACTTGCGCGAACCCTTGAAGCCGACCTCGCCGGACGAGGCCCAGGAGATGACGGCACCGGTCGAGTCGGTGATCGACACGATGGTGTTGTTGAAGGTGGACTTGATGTGAGCCTGGCCGTTGACTACGTTCTTCCGGTCCTTGCGGCGAGGCTTACGCGCAGCAGCGGCAGCGCGAGACTTGGGAGGCATGTGTGATTCTCCTGATCGAACCTGAGGGTTTACTTCTTCTTACCGGCGACGGTGCGCTTCGGACCCTTGCGGGTACGGGCGTTCGTCTTGGTACGCTGGCCGCGGACGGGCAGGCCACGACGGTGGCGCAGGCCCTGGTAGCTGCCGATTTCGATCTTGCGGCGAATGTCGGCTGCGACCTCGCGGCGGAGGTCACCTTCAACCTTGAACGTGCCCTCGATGTAGTCGCGCAGGCGCACGAGCTCATCGTCGGTCAGGTCCTTCACACGGGTGTCGGGGCTGACACCGGTCTCCGTCAGGGTCTGGCTCGCACGAGTGCGGCCCACACCGAAAATGTATGTCAGGGCGATTTCCACGCGCTTCTCACGCGGGAGATCGACTCCGGCAAGACGTGCCATTATTTCTCCAGTTGTTTGTATCGAAGGTGCTTACTCAGGCCTGTCCGGTCCGGAGCGCAGCCCGTGTGGGCCCGTCTTCCGGCCTGGTCCCCGGCCTTCGAACCGGGGGTGTCGTCCCGTGCAATTCGTCCATGCCTCCCGGGGCGAACGCCCTGGGTGCTCTGGAAGGTTGTGCGCGGGGGTCGAGACCTGCTTGGGTGTGGTCTCACCGTCTCCCTGCCGCTCGCCCCACCACCGGTTATCGGCGGCCGAGGTCACTGTGGGTCGGGTGCGAACCGTCTGATCTGCGAAAGCTTGGGTCCGGAGTTCCGGACTCAGCCCTGACGCTGCTTGTGGCGCGGGTTCGTGCAGATCACCATGACGCGCGAGTTGCGGCGGATGACCTTGCAGTTGTCGCAGATCCTCTTGACGCTAGGCTTTACCTTCATAGCTGTTCCTTTGTTCCACGCTCAAATCCCCACCGGCTGCAAGCCCGCGGGGATCGGACGCGAAATTGTCGAAAAGATCTTTTACTTGTACCGGTAGACGATACGTCCGCGCGACAGGTCGTAGGGAGACAGCTCCACCACGACACGGTCTTCGGGAAGGATGCGGATGTAATGCTGGCGCATCTTTCCGGAGATGTGCGCGAGCACCAGGTGGCCGTTGCTCAGCTCGACCCGGAACGATGCGTTCGGGAGAGCTTCGACGACGGTGCCCTCGATCTCAATGACCCCTTCTTTTTTGGCCATATCGACTGGTTACCCCATTTTCTCGCAGACCTACTGCGTTTGGATCGCGTCGCGGGCGATCACCCGCCCGCTTCTACCGTGGTCTGCGCACCCATCGCCCCGGCGAACCAAAGGCATGACGAAGTCCACAGACCAAAACACCACTGTACACGCCCCTTCCCCCCGATGACAAGAGCGCCCGGCCCCTATGGCCTATGGCGTGCACCACGCATAGACCGGAGGGGCCGGGCCGAAGAGCCACGGGCGATTAGAGCGGGACCGGGGTGATGCCGTAGGGCGCCAGCCCCGCGAGACCCCCGTCCTCCTCCGTGAGCACCCAGATGCCACCGGCATGACGGGCCACCGTGTTCTCCCAGTGGCTGGCGCGCTTGCCGTCGACGGTCTTGACCGTCCAGTCGTCTTCGAGCGTGACCGTTTCGATGCCGCCGGCGGTGAGCATGGGCTCCACGCACAACACCATGCCGGTCTTCACCCGTGGGCCCTGGTTCGAGGCCGCGAAGTTCAGCACCTCGGGTTCCATGTGCATGGCGGTGCCGATCCCATGACCGGTGAACTCCTCCACCAAGCCCAGATCGGGGACGTTCTCCGTGGCATAGGCATCGATCGCATTGCCGATGTCGCCGACCCGCCGGGCCGTGGCGAAAGCGGCGATACCCGCCCACATCGCGGCCTCGGTCGCATCGGAGAGTCGCTGATCGGCCGGGTCGGCGTGCTGCGGCCCGCCCACGATCATCGTGAAGGCGGAGTCCCCGTGCCAACCGTCGACGATCGCCCCGCCGTCGATCGACACCAGGTCGCCGTCGGCCAGCACATAATCGTCTGGGATGCCGTGGACCACGGTGTCGTTGACGGAGATGCACACGGTCGCGGGATAGCCGTAGTAACCCAGGAAGTTCGGCGTCGCACCCGCGTCCGCGATCGCCTTGGCCGCGGCCGCGTCCACATCCCTCGTCGTATTGCCGGCCACACAAACGGCGCGGGCCGCCTCGAGGGCGGCCCGCGTCACCAGACCCGCGCGACGCATCGCGCGGATCTGATCGTCCGTCTTCAGCTGGACGTGTGATCCGAACATCAGGCCTGCAGAGCCTTCAGCAGACGATCCGTGACCTCGTCGATCTCGCCCAGTCCGTCGACCTGTTTGAGCAGGCCGCGGTCGGCGTAGATCGTCGTCAGCGGCTGCGTTTCGGCCGCGTAGACGTCCAGCCGGTGCCGGATGACGTCCTCGGTATCGTCGGAGCGACCCTGAATCTGCGCGCGGGCCAGCAGCCGCCCGACCACCTCGTCGGTGTCCGCGGTGAGTTCGACGACCGCGTCCAACGCGACGTCGGCCGCAGCCAGCATCTTGTCGAGTTCGTCGACCTGGGCCGCAGTGCGCGGGTACCCGTCGAGCAGGAAGCCGTTCTTCGCGTCGTCCTGGCCCAGCCGGTCGGCGACCATCTTGTTGGTCACCTCGTCCGGGACGTATTCACCTGCGTCCATATAGCGCTTGGCCAGCTTGCCCAGCTCGGTTTCGCCCTTGACATTGGCACGGAAGATGTCACCGGTGGAGATCGCCGGGATGTGCAGGGCCTCCTGCAGCCGAGCGGCCTGGGTGCCCTTGCCGGCCCCGGGCGGGCCGATCAGGATAATGCGCATGGTGTGTCCCTCCTTGAGGATCGGGGATTGTGTGGAAAACCAGAAGGGCGCGGCGACCAGGAGGGCTGCCGCGCCTGCGGGCTACTTCAGCAGGCCCTCATAGTGGCGCTGTTGCAGCTGCGAGTCGATCTGCTTGACCGTCTCCAAGCCGACGCCCACCACGATCAGCAGCGAGGTACCGCCGAACGGGAAGTTCTGATTCGCGTCGATCAGGATGAAGGCGATCAGTGGCAGTGCCGCGACGAAGGCCAGGTAGATGGACCCTGGGAAGGTGATCCGGTTGAGCACGAAGCTCAAGTACCTGGCGGTGGGATTGCCCGCGCGGATGCCTGGAACGAAGCCACCGTACTTCTTCATATTGTCCGCGACTTCCTCCGGGTTGAAGGAGATCGCCACGTAGAAGAACGCGAAGAAGACGATGAGCACCAGGTAGATCGTGATGTACAGCGGGTGATCGCCCTTTGTCAGGTACGTCTGGATCCACTGCACCCAGCCGGACTGGGGGTCGCCGAACTGTGCGATCAGGCTGGGCAGGTACAGGATCGAGCTGGCGAAGATGACCGGGATGACACCGGCCTGGTTGACCTTGATCGGAATGTAGGTCGAGGTGCCACCGAACATCCGGCGGCCCACCATGCGCTTGGCGTATTGGACGGGGATTCGGCGCTGGGACTGTTCGACGAAGACCACCAGGGCGACCACTGCCAGGCCCACGATCACGACGATCGCGAAGACGTCGATGCCCTTGGACTGCAGGATCGAGCCGAAGGCGGACGGGAAGCCCGCTGCGACCGAGGTGAAGATCATCAGCGACATGCCGTTGCCGATGCCGCGTTCGGTGATCTGCTCGCCCATCCACATGATCAGGGCCGTGCCGGCCGTCAGGGTCAGGATGATGACGACGATGTTCCACCACTGATCGTCGGGGATCAGGTTGTCGCAGCCGGCCTGGTTGCCGAACAGCGCGCCGGTGCGCACCGTGGTCACCAGGGTGGTGGCGTTGAGGATCGCCAGGCCGATCGTCATGTACCGGGTGTACTGGGTCAGTTTGCCCTGCCCGGAAGCGCCCTCTTTGTGCAGGGCCTCGAACCGGGGGATCACCACGCGCAGCAGCTGGGTGATGATGCTGGCGGTGATATAGGGCATGATGCCCAGGGCGAAGATCGACAGCTGCAGTAGCGCGCCGCCACTGAACAGGTTGATCATCGCGAACGCGCCTGTCTCCGCGGAGGCGATGCAGGCCTTGACGGCCTCGTAGTCGACTCCGGGTGCAGGGATGAAGCACCCCACGCGGTACAGAACGATTACACCGAGGGTGAAGAGGAGTTTGTTCCTCAGATCGGGCGTCTTGAATGCCCGCCCAATTGCGCCGAGCAAGCGTCCTCCAAACTTTGGTCGACGTCAGTGCGCCGATGGTGGTGTCCGCGCCACACCCCTGCTTGGGCGCGCGACACGGTGAAACATGAATGCCAGGTTGAACCCTACCAGCTTTAAGGCATGCCTTATGAACCGGGCCGGTTCGCTGAGACAGGGCCGCGGGCCCCCAGCGGGGCGCGAGCCCTGAATGCACGCGGGGGAGGATACCGAATCCGGTATCCTCCCCCGCGTCACTTACGCTGAGCGCACGAGCCCGCGGCTCGGTGAGTCGCAGGTGATGCGTCTCACGCGGCCGTGGTCGATCCGCCCGCGGCGTTGATCTTCTCAACGGCGCTGGCCGAGAACTTCGTGGCCGTGACATCCAGCTTGACGGTGATCTCACCGTCGCCCAGGACCTTCACCGGCTGGTTGGGGCGCACAGCACCCTTGGCAACCAGGTCGGCGATCGTCACGGTACCGCCCTCGGGGAACAGGGTGGAGAGCTTGTCCAGGTTCACGACCTGGAAGACCACCTTGTTCGGGTTCTTGAAGCCACGCAGCTTCGGCAGACGCATGTGCAGCGGCGTCTGGCCACCTTCGAAGCCGTGGGGCACCTGGTAACGGGCCTTCGTGCCCTTGGTGCCGCGACCGGCCGTCTTACCCTTCGAGCCCTCACCGCGACCCACGCGGGTCTTGGCCTTGTTCGAGCCCGGGGCGGGACGAAGGTTGTGGAGCTTAAGAGCGCGTTCTTCCGCCATGATCAGTCCACCTCTTCCGTCTTGACCAGGTGGCGAACGACGTTCAGCAGTCCGCGGACCGAGGGCGAATCCTCACGCACGACCGAGGCGTGCGGGTGATTCAGGCCCAGGGTCTTCAGGGTTTCGCGCTGGTTGCGCTTGCCACCGATACCCGACTTGATCTGAGTAATCTTGAGCTTTGCCATCAGGCCTTCGCCCCCGTTTCAGCAGCCGCACGCAGCAGAGCGTGCGGAGCGACCTCGTCCACGGGCAGGCCACGGCGAGCCGCGACCTCTTCGGGACGCTCGAGGCCCTTGAGGGCCGCGATGGTCGCGTGCACGATGTTGATCGCGTTCGACGAACCGAGCGACTTCGACAGGATGTCGGAGATGCCGGCGCAGTCGAGGACGGCGCGCACCGGACCACCGGCGATAACACCGGTACCGGGAGCGGCCGGACGCAGCAGCACGACGCCGGCAGCGGCCTCGCCCTGCACGGGGTGCGGGATCGTCTTGCGGACGCGGGGGACGCGGAAGAAGTTCTTCTTCGCCTCCTCGACGCCCTTGGCGATGGCCGCGGGAACTTCCTTGGCCTTGCCGTAACCGACGCCGACCATGCCCTCACCGTCGCCCACGACGACCAGAGCCGTGAAGGAGAACCGACGTCCACCCTTGACGACCTTGGACACGCGGTTGATGGTCACAACGTGTTCGATGAACTGGTTGCGGTCGTCGCGGTCACCACGGTTGCCGCGACCACGGCCACCGTCGTTGCCGCGGCCACGGCCGCGGCCCTGACCCTTGCGGTCTTCGTTCTTCGCAGCGGAATCGTTGTTCTGCTGCTGGGTTTCTTCAGCGCTCACAGGGACAGCCCTCCTTCACGAGCTCCTTCGGCGACGGCCTGCACACGGCCGTGGTAGGCGTTTCCACCGCGGTCGAAGACCACGGCTTCCACGCCGGCGGCCTTGGCCCGTTCGGCGACGCGGGCGCCGACCTGACGTGCCTTGGCGGTCTTATCGCCGTCGAACGTCCGCATGTCGGCTTCCATCGTCGAGGCCGAGGCAACGGTGTTGCCCACGGTGTCGTCGATGACCTGGACGAAGACGTGACGCGAAGAGCGGGTGACGACCAGACGCGGACGTGCCGGCGTACCGGAGATGTGCTTGCGCAGGCGTGCATGACGGCGCGCACGAGCGGCCGCCTTGCCCTTGCCGTAGCGCTTCTTGATACCAAAGGCCATGGTTACTTACCAGCCTTTCCAACCTTGCGGCGTACAACTTCGCCGGCATAACGCACACCCTTGCCCTTGTAGGGTTCGGGCTTGCGCAGCTTCCGGATGTTTGCTGCGACCTCGCCGACCTGCTGCTTATCAGCGCCGGAGACGGTGACCTTGGTCTGGCCGTCAACGCTCAACGTGATGCCTGCCGGCGGTTCCACGGTGATCGAGTGGCTGTAACCCAGGGCGAATTCGAGGTTCGCACCCTTCGCCTGCACGCGGTAACCGGTGCCGACGATTTCGAGCTTCTTCTCGTAGCCCTCCGTCACGCCGATGATGGCGTTCTGGATGAGCGTACGGGTCAGGCCGTGCAGCGAACGCGATTCGCGCTCGTCGTTCGGGCGCGACACGGTGATGATGTTGTCGTCGATCGACACGGTGATCGGGTCGGCGACCCGAACGTGCAGTTCGGCCTTCGCGCCCTTCACATCGACCTGCGAGCCGTTGAGCTTGACCTCAACGCCGGCCGGGATGGAGATCGGCTGCTTGCCAATACGTGACATTGTGCTTTCCCCTTCCTTTACCAGACGTAGGCGAGGACTTCCCCACCCACGCCCTTCTTGGCCGCTTGCTTGTCGGTCAGCAGACCGGAGGACGTCGACAGGATCGCGATGCCCAGGCCGCCCAGAACCTTCGGGAGGTTCGTGGACTTCGCGTAAACGCGCAGACCGGGCTTCGAGACGCGCTTGAGGCCGGCGATCGAACGTTCGCGGTTGGGGCCGAACTTCAGATCGAGCGACAGGGTCTTGCCGACCTCGGCGTCTGCGACGCTGTAGTCGGAGATGTAACCCTCCGCCTTGAGGATTTCAGCGATGTTCACCTTCAGCTTGGAAGAAGGCATGCTGACATCCTCGTGGTACGCCGAATTGGCGTTGCGCAGACGCGTAAGCATGTCTGCGACGGGATCAGTCATAGTCATTGGGCTGATGCCCTTCCTCGTTGTGGTTTCCTCCGACGGCGTCGGCGGACCTGCAACGTAGTGGTCAGTTGGTCTTGAACGGGAAGCCCAGGTGGCGCAGCAGCGCCCGGCCCTCGTCGTCGGTCTTCGCCGTGGTCACCACGGTGATGTCCATGCCGCGCACGCGATCGATCGAATCCTGATCGATTTCGTGGAACATCGACTGTTCGCTCAGACCGAACGTGTAGTTGCCGTTACCGTCGAACTGCTGGTCCGACAGGCCGCGGAAGTCGCGGATACGGGGCAGCGCCAGGCTGACCACGCGGTCCAGGAACTCCCACATGCGGGCGTTGCGCATCGTGACGTGCGCGCCGATGGCCTGGCCCTCACGCAGCTTGAACTGCGCGATGGACTTCTTGGCCCGGGTGACGACCGGCTTCTGACCCGTGATCAGGGTCAGGTCGCGGATCGCGCCCTCGATCAGCTTCGAATCACGTGCGGCTTCGCCGACGCCCATGTTCACGACGACCTTGACAAGGCCGGGAACCTGCATCGGGTTGGCGTAGTTGAACTCATCCTGCAGCTTCGCGACGATATCGTCGCGGTAGACCTGCTTGAGGCGGGGCTGCGGACGGGAAACGGTCTCAGTCATCAGATCTCCTCCCCGGTGCGGCGCGAGATGCGAACGCGCACGGTCTTCTGCTTACCGTCGCGGTCGACGACCTCTTCGCGGTAGCCCACGCGGGTCGGCTTCTTGTCCTTGGGATCGACGAGCATGACGTTCGACGCGTGGATCGGGGCCTCGACGACCTCGATGCCGCCGGCCGTCGCACCCGAGGCCGTCTGCTGCGGCTTCTTGTGCTTGGTCACGCGGTTGATGCCCTCGACGAGGACGCGGTTGCGCTCCGGGAACACGGCCAGGACCTTGCCCTGCTTGCCGCGATCGCCACCGCGCGACTGGCGCGCGCCGGAGATGACCTGAACCAGGTCACCCTTCTTGATGTGCATTTTCACCTTATTGGCTGCCATTCTCACAACACCTCCGGTGCGAGCGAGACGATACGCATGAACTTCTTGTCACGGAGTTCACGGCCGACCGGCCCGAAGATGCGGGTACCACGGGGTTCGCCGTCGGCCTTGAGGATGACGGCTGCGTTCTCGTCGAATGCGATGTAGGAACCGTCCTTGCGGCGGGTTTCCTTCTTCGTCCGGACGATGACGGCCTTGACCACATCGCCCTTCTTGACGTTACCGCCCGGGATGGCGTCCTTGACGGTGGCGACGATGGTATCGCCGATGCCGGCCGAGTTACGGCCGGAACCGCCCAGAACCCGAATGGTAAGGATTTCCTTAGCCCCGGTGTTGTCAGCGACTTTGAGTCGCGACTCCTGCTGGATCACTAGTTTTCTCCTGTCGTCGCGCTGGTTCTCATGTGCATGAGCCTTGCGGAACGGTTATTGACACAAAAATGCCCCAACCCCCGGGTCCCGGTAGCCGCCGCGGAAGAGGCGGGACCGGGAGGGACCCCGGGGGATGCAACCTTTTTAGTTTACTTGGCGCGCTCGACGATTTCCAGCAGACGGAACCGCTTGGTTGCCGAAAGCGGGCGGGTTTCCGTCACAGTGACGAGATCGCCGATGCCGGCATCGTTGTTCTCGTCGTGCACCTTGTACTTCGTGGTCGTACGCATGACCTTGCCGTACAGGTGGTGCTTCTTGCGGTCCTCGACCTCGACGACGATGGTCTTGTCCATCTTGTCGGAGACGACGTAACCGCGCATCACCTTGCGGCTGTTGCGCACGGGTGCGGTGGTCTCTTCAGCCATCACTTACCCTCTTCCTTGGCATCGGCCGGGTTGGGACGGATCGACAGTTCGCGTTCGCGCAGAACCGTGTAGATCCGGGCGATGTCGCGGCGCACGGCCTTGAGGCGACCGTTGTTCTCCAGCTGGCCGGTGGCCGACTGGAAACGCAGGTTGAACAGCTCGGCCTTGGCCTTCTTCAGCTCTTCGTTCAGACGAGCGTTGTCGTAGCCGTCGAGCACGTCCATGGACAGGTCCTTCGAACCTACTGCCATTGTCACTCACCACCTTCACGGGACACGATGCGGGCTTTCAGCGGAAGCTTGTGGACCGCCAGGCGCAGGGCCTCGCGGGCGACTTCCTCGGACACACCGGCGAGTTCGAACAGAACCCGGCCCGGCTTGACGTTCGCGACCCACCATTCGGGCGAACCCTTACCGGAACCCATGCGGGTTTCGGCGGGGCGCTTGGTCAGCGGGCGGTCCGGGTAGATGTTGATCCAGACCTTGCCGCCACGCTTGATGTGGCGGGTCATCGCGATACGGGCTGCCTCGATCTGACGGTTCGTCACATAGGCGCCCTCAAGGGCCTGGATACCCCAGTCACCGAAGGTGACCTCGGTACCACCCTTGGCAACGCCACCGCGCTTGGGGTGGTGCTGCTTGCGGTACTTCACACGACGCGGGATGAGCACGTGTCAGCCCTCCGATCCGGCCGCGGCAGGAGCCTCGGCGCTCTGTTCGGTCTTCTTCGCTGCGGGCGCGCCCTGGTGTCCGCGACCGCGGCCACCACGGCCACGCCCACGGCCGGCACCGCGGGGTCCGCGGTTCGGAGCGGCTGCCTCGGCGGCGGCCAGTTCCTTGTCGGTCAGGTCGCCCTTGTAGATCCACACCTTCACGCCGATCCGGCCGAAGGTCGTGTGGGCCTCGTAGAAGCCGTAGTCGATGTTCGCACGCAGGGTGTGCAGCGGCACGCGACCCTCGCGGTAGAACTCGGAACGGCTCATTTCGGCTCCACCCAGACGGCCGGAGCACTGCACGCGGATGCCCTTGGCGCCGGCCCGCTGAGCGGACTGGATGGCCTTGCGCATCGCGCGGCGGAAGGCCACACGGCTGGCGAGCTGTTCGGCAACGCCCTGGGCGACCAGCTGAGCATCGATCTCGGGGTTCTTGACCTCGAGGATGTTCAGCTGGATCTGCTTGCCCGTGAGCTTCTCGAGCTGACCGCGCAGGCGGTCGGCTTCCGTGCCACGACGGCCGATCACAATGCCCGGACGGGCGGTGTGGATGTCGACGCGGACGCGGTCGCGGGTGCGCTCGATGTTGACGCGGGACAGGCCCGCGCGCTCGAGGTTCTGCGTCAGCATCTTGCGGATCTTGGCGTCTTCACCGACATAGTCGGCGTAGCGCTGACCCGGCTTGTTCGAGTCCGCGAACCACTTCGACTTGTGGTCGGTGGTGATACCGAGGCGGAACCCGTTCGGATTGATCTTCTGACCCATCAGGCCTCACCCTTCTCTTCCGCGCCATCGGACAGAACCACGGTGATGTGGCTCGTGCGCTTGTTGATGCGGAAGGCGCGGCCCTGGGCGCGCGGCTGGAACCGCTTCATGGTGGGTCCCTCGTCGACGAAGATCTCCGAGATGACCAGATTGTTCTCATCGAAGGCGGTACCGAGCTTGTCGGCCTGCTGACGCGCGTTGGCGATGCCGGACGCGACCAGCTTGCGGACGGGCTCGGAGGCCCCCTGCTCTGCAAATTTCAGGACCGCCAGAGCTTCGGTTGCCTGCTGACCACGAACGAGGTCAACGACACGCCGAGCCTTCTGGGGCGTAACACGCACGAAGCGTGCCTTTGCCTTGGCTTCCATCGTTTCCTACTTTCTAATCGATGACCGTTGGAACGTCACCGCGTCAGCGGCGGCGGCCCTTCCGGTCGTCCTTTTCGTGGCCGCGGAACGTCCGCGTCTGAGCGAATTCGCCGAGCTTGTGCCCGACCATCGATTCGGTGATGAACACCGGGACGTGCTTGCGCCCATCGTGCACGGCGATCGTGTGACCCAGGAAATCCGGGACGATCATCGAGCGACGGGACCAAGTCTTGATGACATTCTTGGTGCCCTTTTCGTTCTGAGCAGCAACCTTCTTGTAGAGGTGCTCATCAACGAAGGGGCCCTTCTTCAGGCTACGAGGCATGTTTGAGGCTCCCTATCAACGCTTCTTGCCGGTGCGACGACGACGCACAATGAGCTTGTCGCTTTCCTTGTTGGGCTTGCGGGTACGGCCTTCCGGCTTGCCCCACGGGCTGACCGGGTGGCGACCACCCGAGGTCCGGCCCTCGCCGCCACCGTGCGGGTGGTCGATCGGGTTCATGACCACACCACGGACGGTCGGGCGCTTGCCCTTCCAGCGCATGCGGCCGGCCTTGCCCCAGTTGATGTTCGACTGTTCGGCGTTGCCCACTTCGCCCACGGTCGCGCGGCAGCGCGCGTCGACGTTGCGGATTTCACCGGACGGCATGCGCAGCTGCGCATACTTGCCGAACTTGGCGACCAGCTGCACGGATGCGCCGGCCGAACGACCGATCTTGGCGCCGCCGCCGGGACGCAGTTCGACTGCGTGGATGACGGTACCGACCGGGATGTTGCGCAGCGGCAGGTTGTTACCGGGCTTGATGTCCGCTTCCGGACCGGCCTCGACGGTGTCACCCTGCGCCAGCTTGTTCGGCGCGATGATGTAGCGCTTGGCGCCATCGGCGTAGTGCAGCAGCGCGATACGAGCCGTGCGGTTCGGGTCGTACTCGATGTGAGCGACCTTTGCCGGCACGCCGTCCTTGTCGTGACGACGGAAGTCGATCACGCGGTACTGGCGCTTGTGTCCACCGCCCTGGTGACGGACGGTGACACGGCCCTGCGAGTTACGTCCACCCTTTTTCGGGAGGGGACGGAGAAGCGACTTTTCCGGCGTGGAACGAGTCACTTCGGCAAAGTCGGCGACCGACGAGCCACGGCGGCCCGGTGTCGTCGGCTTGTGCTTACGGATTCCCATGTTTAATCCTTCTTCAACGAGGAGGTTCGCTTAGAGCGATCCACCGAAGATGTCGATCGAACCGTCCTTGAGGGCGACGATGGCACGCTTGGTGTCCTTGCGCTTGCCCCAACCCGTCCGGGTGCGGCGGCGCTTGCCCTGACGATTCAGGGTGTTCACCGAGCTGACCTTCACACCGAAGATCGATTCGATTGCGTACTTGATTTCCGGCTTGGTCGCGGCCTGGTCGACGACGAAGGTGTACTTGCCCTCGTCCATCCCGGCGTAGGACTTTTCCGAAACGACCGGTGCGACGATGATGTCGCGGGGGTCCTTCACACGTACGGAGCTCACTTGGCGGCCTCCTCGCTCTTGGCGTTGTCAGCCTTGGCGCCCTGGTTGAACGCCAGGAATGCGTTGAACGCACCTTCCGTGAACACGATGTCATCGGCCATCAGCACGTCGTACGTGTTGAGCTGGTCGAAGGACAGGACGTGAACGTCGGAAAGGTTACGGGCGCTCAGCTGCGTCAGTTCATCGGAACGCTCGACCACGACGAGCTTGTTCTTGCGGTCCGACAGACGCTCGAGGGCGACGCGTGCCTGCTTGGTCGAGGGCTTGTCGCCCTCCACCAGGCCGGTCACGACGAACACCTGGTCGAGGCGTGCGCGGTCCGACAGGGCACCGCGCAGTGCGGCGGCCTTCATCTTCTTGGGGGTCCGCTGCGAGTAGTCGCGCGGCACCGGCCCGTGGACGATGCCACCGCCGGCGTACTGCGGCGCACGGATCGAACCCTGACGGGCGTTACCGGTGCCCTTCTGCTTGTACGGCTTCTTGCCACCGCCGCGCACTTCCGAGCGCGTCTTGGCCTTGTGCGTGCCCTGGCGCGCTGCAGCGAGCTGGGCGACGACGACCTGGTGGATCAGCGGCACATTGGTCGCCACACCGAACACGGCATCGGGCAGCTCGACGGAACCGGACTTCTTGCCGGCCAGGTCGAGCACGTCGATGTTCTTGGTCTCAGTCATGTAACTCAGGCCTCCTTCGCAGCAGTGCGGATGAGGACAACGCCCTTCTTGGGGCCGGGGACGGCACCCTTGACGAGCAGCAGGTTGTTCTCAACGTCCACCGCGTGAATCGTGAGGTTCTGGGTGGTGTGACGGGCATTGCCCATGCGACCGGCCATCCGCATACCCTTGAACACACGGCTGGGCGTCGAAGCGCCGCCGATCGAACCGGGCTTGCGGTGGTTGCGGTGGGCACCGTGGGATGCACCCACACCCTTGAAACCGTGGCGCTTCATAACGCCCGCGGTTCCCTTACCCTTGGTCTTCGCGGTCGCATCGACCTTCACGCCGGCTTCGAAGGTCTCCACGGAGAGCTCCTGACCCAGCGAGTATTCGGCGGCGTCGGCCGTGCGCAGTTCCACGAGGTGGCGGCGCGGGGCGACCCCGGCCTTCTCGAAGTGACCGGCGGTCGGCTTGTTGACCTTGCGCGGATCGATCTCCCCGAAGCCGATCTGCACGGCGGTGTAGCCGTCGACGTCTTCGTTGCGGACCTGCGTGACAACGTTGCCGCCGGCCTGGATGACCGTCACGGGAACGAGATTAGCGTTCTCATCCCACACCTGGGTCATGCCGAGCTTGATGCCCAGCAGGCCCTTGACGTTGCGGGTGGTGGGGAGAGGCTTGGAACGAGTGTTCACCATTACTGCTTCCCCCTCAGAGCTTGATCTCGATGTTGACATCGTCGGCCAGGTCGAGGCGCATGAGCGAGTCAACGGCCTTCGGCGTGGGGTCGACAATGTCGATCAGACGCTTGTGCGTGCGCATTTCGAAATGCTCACGGCTGTCCTTGTACTTGTGCGGCGACCGGATAACGCAGTACACGTTCTTCTCGGTCGGCAACGGCACGGGGCCCACAACCGTAGCGCCAGCGCGGGTGACGGTGTCCACGATTTTACGTGCAGCACTGTCGATAACCGCGTGGTCGTACGACTTGAGCCGGATGCGGATCTTCTGTCCCGCCATGGCGTCGTAACTCCATCTTTAGTTCTTCCCGGCCATCAACCGCGGTCCTGTTCGGATCACGCGGTCTGTGCCGGCTGAATTGACCGACCCCCGCGGTCGGGCGTGTCGCCTGCCCTACCGGGTGAAAACACGCATAACTCAATCTGTGTTGTCCGGTACAGGCGAACCCGCTATTGCAGATTCCTTCCGGACTGTTCTGGGCCGTTCGCGACACGAATGCCGCAGTGCAGGGGTCTGGGGCCCAAAACGCAACTCGTCTAGTATGGCACATCCGTTCAGGGGGCCACAAGCCGATCCTGAAAATCGGCTGTGGGATTCCCGTCACAGTACATGCAAGGGGCCCCGGAACCAATCGGTTCCGGGGCCCCTCGTGCCTACGGGGTCTCCCCCGCCGCAATCACCTGATGATCACTTGTTGATCTTGGTGACACGGCCGGCACCAACGGTGCGGCCGCCTTCGCGGATCGCGAAGCGCAGGCCCTCGTCCATGGCGACGGGCTGAATCAGCTCGACGGACATGTCCGTGTTGTCGCCCGGCATGACCATTTCGGTGCCTTCCGGCAGCGTGATGACGCCGGTGACGTCGGTCGTGCGGAAGTAGAACTGCGGGCGGTAGTTCGAGTAGAACGGGTTGTGACGCCCGCCCTCGTCCTTGGACAGGACGTAGACCTGGCCCTCGAACTGCGTGTGCGGGGTGATCGAACCCGGCTTCACGACGACCTGGCCGCGCTCGACCTCGTCGCGCTTCGTGCCGCGCAGCAGCAGGCCGACGTTTTCACCGGCGCGCGCATCGGGCAGCTGCTTGCGGAACATCTCGATACCCGTGACGGTGGTCTTCGAGGTTTCCGGCTTGATGCCGACGATCTCGACTTCCTCGTTGGGCAGCAGGATGCCGGTCTCCACACGACCGGTCACGACGGTGCCGCGGCCGGTGATGGTGAAGACGTCCTCGACGGGCATCAGGAAGGGCTTGTCGGTGTCGCGGACGGGCTCCGGGATGAAGTTGTCCACGGCTTCCATCAGGTCCTCGACCGACTTGACCCACTTGGGGTCGCCTTCCAGGGCCTTCAGAGCGGAGACGCGGACGATCGGGGACTCCGGATCGAATTCCTGCGACTCGAGCAGTTCCGAGACCTCCATCTCGACCAGGTCGAGGAGCTCTTCGTCATCGACCATGTCGGCCTTGTTCAGCGCGACGACGATGGCGGGAACGCCAACCTGGCGAGCCAGCAGGACGTGCTCGCGGGTCTGCGGCATCGGACCATCGGTGCCGGCGACGACCAGGATCGCACCGTCCATCTGGGCGGCGCCGGTGATCATGTTCTTGATGTAGTCGGCGTGACCGGGGGCGTCGATGTGAGCGTAGTGACGCTTCTCGGTCTGGTACTCAACGTGCGAGACGTTGATGGTAATGCCGCGCTCCTTTTCCTCAGGAGCGTTGTCGACCTGATCGAAGGCCTTGGCCTCGTTCAGATCCGGGTACTTGTCTGCCAGTACCTTGGTGATTGCCGCGGTCAGAGTCGTCTTACCGTGGTCAACGTGACCGATGGTACCGATGTTGACGTGCGGCTTGTTCCTATCAAAGGTAGCCTTTGCCACTGGGTTCCTCCTCGTGGATGGCACGGCCCGCTGGGTTGCGGGCCGCCACCGTGTTTCTTCTGTCGGTGCCGGCCGGAGGACCACTCCCCCGGCCGGCGAACGGGGAGATTACTCTCCGCCGCGGGTCTTCTGGATGATCTCGTCGGCAACTGCCTTCGGGACCTCGGAATAGCTCTGGAACTGCATCGAGTACACCGCACGGCCCTGGGTCTTCGACCGCAGGTCGCCGATGTAGCCGAACATCTCGGACAGCGGGACCAGTGCCTTGACGACCTTGACGCCGGAGGCGTCCTCCATCGACTGCACCTGGCCACGACGCGAGTTCAGGTCGCCGATGACGTCGCCCATGTACTCCTCGGGCGTACGCACCTCAACGTCCATCAGCGGTTCCAGCAGAACGGGGCTGGCCTTGCGCGCGGCTTCCTTGAAGACCATGGAGCCGGCGATCTTGAAGGCCATTTCGGACGAGTCGACGTCGTGGTAGGCACCGTCGACCAGCGTCGCCTTGACGCCGACCATCGGGTAACCGGCCAGGATACCGACCTGCATGGCATCCTGGATGCCCGCATCGACCGACGGGATGTACTCGCGCGGAACGCGGCCACCCGTGATCTGGTTGTCGAACTCGTAGATCGTATCGCCTTCGACCTCGAGGGGCTCGATGGTGACCTGGACCTTCGCGAACTGACCCGAACCGCCGGTCTGCTTCTTGTGGGTGTAGTCCTGCTTCTCGACCTTCCGGCGAATGGTTTCGCG
Organism: Brevibacterium sp. 50QC2O2; assembly: GCF_024580675.1. NCBI lineage: Bacteria > Bacillati > Actinomycetota > Actinomycetes > Micrococcales > Brevibacteriaceae > Brevibacterium > Brevibacterium sp. 50QC2O2. The sequence continues at coordinate 32,176 of NZ_JANIJZ010000015.1, read as the reverse complement.
GTAGGCGACCTGCGGCTTGCCCACATTGGCATCGACCTTGAACTCGCGGCGCATGCGGTCCACCAGGATGTCCAGGTGGAGCTCGCCCATGCCGGAGATGACGGTCTGGCCGGTTTCGGCGTCCAACTCGACCTTGTAGGTCGGGTCTTCCTTCACGAACTTCTGGATGGCCGCGGAGAGCTTCTCCTGGTCGCCCTTGGTCTTGGGCTCGATGGCCACGGAGATCACGGGCTCGGGGAAGGTCATCGACTCCAGCGAGATCGGGTTCGACGCGTCGCACAGCGTATCGCCGGTCGTCGTGTCCTTGAGCCCGATGAAGGCGTAGATGTGGCCTGCAACGGCCTCTTCCACCGGGTTCTCCTTGTTGGAGTGCATCTGGAAGAGCTTGCCGATGCGCTCCTTCTTGCCGGAGGTCGCGTTGAGGACCTGCTCGCCCGGCTTGACCTCACCCGAGTACACGCGGACATAGGTCAGCGTGCCGAAGAACGGGTGCGTGGCGACCTTGAAGGCCAGAGCCGAGAAGGGCTCGGAGGTCGAGGGCTCGCGGGTGAGCTCGGCTTCTTCGTCCTTCGGGTCGTGACCGACGACCGCGCCCACGTCGAGCGGGGTCGGCAGGTAGTCGATGACCGCGTCGAGCATGGGCTGAACGCCCTTGTTCTTGTACGCGGAACCGGCGAAGACCGGGTAGGCCTCCGAGTTCACGGTCAGGTGGCGAATGCCGGACTTGAGCTGCTCGAGCGTCAGGTCGTCGTTCTCCAGGTAGGCTTCCATGAGCTCATCGGAGGCTTCGGCGACGTCTTCGACGAGCTTCGTACGGTATTCCGCGACCTTGTCCGCGATGTCCTCGGGGATCGGCACCTCGATCTCCAGCTGACCGCGGGTTTCATCGCCCTTCTTGGCGTGGAACTCGTCGTGATCCTCCGGGAAGACCTCGGGCCATTCGTATGCCTTCATCTCGACCAGGTCGACGACGCCGCGGAAGTCGTTCTCCGCGCCGATCGGCACCTGCATCACCAGCGGCTTCGCGCCCAGGCGATCGACGATCGTCTGCACGGTGAAGAAGAAGTCCGCGCCCAGCTTGTCCATCTTGTTGACGAAGCAGATGCGGGGGACATCGTACTTGTCGGCCTGGCGCCAGACGGTCTCCGACTGGGGCTCCACGCCCTCCTTGCCGTCGAACACGGCGACAGCACCGTCGAGCACACGCAGCGAACGCTCCACCTCAACGGTGAAGTCGACGTGCCCGGGGGTGTCGATGATGTTGATCTGGTTGTCTTTCCAGTAGCAGGTCGTCGCGGCCGACGTGATCGTGATACCGCGCTCTGCTTCCTGTTCCATCCAGTCCATCGTCGAAGCGCCATCGTGCGTTTCGCCGATCTTGTAGTTCACACCGGTGTAGAACAGGATTCGTTCCGTCGTGGTGGTCTTACCGGCATCGATGTGGGCCATGATGCCGATATTGCGGACCTTGTTGAGGTCCTTGAGCACTGCAAGTGCCACGGTGTCTCTCTCTCGTGTCTAGAGCTTCTGGCCCCGGCGGGCCTGCGGGCCCGCCGGGTATAACCGAGGATTACCAGCGGTAGTGTGCGAAGGCCTTGTTCGACTCGGCCATCTTGTGCGTATCCTCACGGCGCTTGACAGCGGCACCGAGGCCGTTCGACGCGTCGAGAATCTCGTTCATCAGGCGTTCGGTCATGGTCTTCTCGCGGCGCTGCCGGGAGAAGCCGACCAGCCAGCGCAGGGCCAACGTGGTGGCGCGGCCCGGCTTGACGTCGACGGGGACCTGGTAGGTCGCGCCGCCGACGCGGCGGGACTTGACTTCGAGGGCCGGACGGATGTTGTCCAGGGCCTTCTTCAGCTGCTGTACCGGATCGTTGTTGCTCTTCTCGCGCACGCCTTCGAGTGCACCGTAGACGATGCGTTCGGCGGTGGAGCGCTTGCCGTCGAGCAGGACCTTGTTGATCAGCTGCGTGACGATCGGCGAGTTGTAGACCGGGTCGATGACGACCGGGCGCTTGGGTGCGGGTCCCTTACGAGGCATTACTTCTTCTCCCTCTTGGCTCCGTAGCGGCTGCGGGCCTGCTGGCGGCCCTTGACGCCCTGCGTATCGAGGGTGCCGCGGATGATCTTGTAGCGGACGCCGGGGAGGTCCTTCACACGGCCACCGCGCACGAGCACGATGGAGTGCTCCTGCAGGTTGTGGCCTTCACCCGGAATGTACGCCGTGACCTCGATCTGCGAGGACAGCTTGACACGAGCGACCTTGCGCAGTGCCGAGTTCGGCTTCTTCGGGGTGGTGGTGTAAACGCGGGTGCAGACACCGCGGCGCTGCGGGCTGCCCTTCAGGGCAGGCGTCGCGTTCTTCGCGGCCTTGTCGTGCCGGCCCTTACGGACCAGCTGCTGAATGGTAGGCACTTAAGTGTTCTCCAGTTGCTTCTCGATATTCCTAAGTCCTCACCGCGGTAACAGGCGGAGCCCGCCGACCGTTGGTGCGAACATGTCCCATACGATCGGGTGAAGCTGCCTGCCCGATCGCAGTAAGTACGCGGTCCCTGTGCACCCGAGGTCGGGTGTGTCGGGCGGATATAACACCGCGAATTCCAACACCGGGGACCACATCGTTCGCATGCGAGCACGCGAACATGGCTGATCGAAATCAGTCCTTTCCAGAGTAGACCGCCCGCGCCCCGGCGGTCAAACGATTGGCAGAGGGCAATCTTGTGGAAGTCGTCACAGTACGGGCGCGCCGGTACACCTGCTCGGGTGTACCGGCGCGCGGTCGTCTCCCCAGTCCCTCAAACGGCCCAGCTCGCAGCATCGGCGAGGTTGCCTCCGACCTTTCGGACAGTGGCCACCGTGGCGTTCTCGACCTGCCCAAGATAGCGACTCAGGCTCGTCTGCTCTTCGGCCGACTGGCCGGTGGGCCCGCCCGCGGAACCCGAGGAGGTGGTGCCACCGCTCGAATCGGACTGACCGCCCTGCTGAGCGGTGCCCTGGTGTCCGCTCTGCCCGCCCGAGGACGAGGATGAGCCCTGTTGGCTCCCACCCATGCCGCCGGGGCCCCCTTGGCCACCGCCACCGGGTCCTCCCTGGCCACCGCCGGGACCGCCCATCTGGCTCGAACCACCGGAGGACGAACCCGCTGCGGCCGCGCCGATCGCCCCGCCGGCCACTCCCCCGACCAGCAGCAGGCCGACGCCCGCCGCAATCGCCGGGGTCAGGCCGATCGTGCGCTTGGGCCTTCCCGCCGGTCCGGCTGTTGGCTGCGGAGGATAGTAGGGCGCCGGTGCGCCCTCCGCACGCTCCGCTCCACTCGCCGGCCCCGCTGGCCCCGCCGGGAGCGTCGGCCCGGTCGGGAGCGTCGGCCCGGTCGCTCCCGGCAGGCCGTCGCCCCGTCCCAGGCGACTGTCTCCGCTCTGCCCGCCGGTAGTGGCCCCGGGCCGGGCCGCGTACTGATCCTGCGGGTTCTCGTTCTGGTTACTGCTCATCGCTGTTCCTCCTCCGATCCGGCAAGCGCCGGTTTCGACCTGATGGAATCAGCATGGTCGTCGGCCCTGGAGCGTGCTTATGCCGTTTCTATGCCACAGCTGTGAAAAGCCGCGCGCCGCCTGGCAGCCGCCGAAGGACGCCGGCTCGCGGGGAGCCCGCCGGTTCCTTACAGTGGGAGGACCGGTGCCGACAGATCACAGCTGAGGTACATCCTCTGCAAATGAGCCGCATGGTGACGGCGGCGAATCTTGAACCGTCGAACCACACGGGCAGGAGAAGACAATGGCACCCAAGGAAAAGAAACACTCGACGGCAACGGAGAACCGGGCACGGCGCAAGTCCCGCCACGAGGCGGAGGAACGGGCACACAAGATCACCCCGCGCCGGCTTCTGACATCGGTCGGAGTCGCACTGGCTGTCGGACTCGGCGGAGTGGGGCTGGCCGCCTGCACGAGTACGGCCGACACCGCCGATTCGACATCCCAGTCACAAACCGGGTCCGGCGCGCAGGATTCCGCGGCCGGCCAGAGCGGACAGAGCCCGTTCTCCAGCATCGACACCGCGGCTCTGGCCACGGCCCTGGACACCACCGAGGACAAGGTCACCGAGGCGATCCAGACAGTCGAGTCCGCACGGCCCGCCGACGGCGCCCCCGGCGGTCAGGCAGGCGGCCGGCAGGGCTCCGGGTCCGCGGGGACCGGGCAGGCCGGATCGTCCACGGACTCGACCGCCCAGGCGCAGCCGCCCCAGGGCGCCCAGTCGGGTTCGAGCGACTCCTCCGGCACGGGTTCCGGTGAGGATCCGATGGCCGCACAGCTGGCCACGGCGCTCGACATGGAATACGACACCGTGCTCAGCGCACTGCAGGACGCCGGCTACACCTCGGGTGGCCCCGGAGCCCAGCAGGCAGACGGCGCGAACGCCGGCGCGACCGACACCTCGAATGACAGCACCGGCAGCCAGGAGACCGCAGCGGCTGAAAGCTGAGAGCCGCGCTCGACCACGGCACGCCGCAGGGGCGGATCCACATGGATCCGCCCCTGCGGCGTTGTGCGCCTCAGCTCGTGGCGCGCAATTCCACGGTGAATACGGCGCCGGCCGGGCTCGAGGCCACCGACACGTCTCCGCCCATGGCCCGCGCCAGCGACCTCACGATCGCCAGTCCCAAGCCGGAGGACCCACCCTGGACCTGGGCCTCGTTGGAACGGGCGCGCTGCTGGTCCCCGCGGGCGAAACGGTCGAAGATCTTCTCGCCCAACTCCGGATCGATCCCCGGGCCGTCGTCGGCGACCCGCACCACTGCCTGTTCCCCGATTCGTTCGGCGCTCACGGTGATATGTGTGCCCTGCGGGGTGTGGACCCTGGCGTTCGTCAGCAGATTCGCCACGATCTGCACGATCCGCGACCGGTCACCCAGGGCCTCGACCGGTTCGGGTGGCAGTTCGAGGGAATAGTCGTGGTCGGCAGTCGTGGCGTGGGCATCGCCCACCATCTCGATCAGCAGCTCCGAAAGATCCACGGTGGCTGTCTGCACCCGTTCGCGTCCGGCATCCAGCCGGGCCAACAGCAGCAGATCGTCGACCAGGCCGGACATCCGCAGCGCCCCGGCGTCGATCCGCTCAAGCGCCTGCGCGACCTGAGCCGGGGACTGCGAGCGCAGCGGTTTGGTCAGATCCGCATAGCCGCGGATCGTCGTCAGCGGCGTGCGCAGTTCGTGCGAGGCATCGGCGACGAACCTGCGCATCTGCAGCTCCGAACGGTACCGGGCCGCCAGCGCCTCGTCGACATTGCCGAGCATCGCATTCATCGCCGCGGCCACATCCCCCACCTCTGTGCCGTTCTTCACCAGGGGTTGGGGGACCCGCACCTCCACGGCCGTGCCGCCGGGGCTCAGATCCAGGCCGGCGACCTCGCGCGCGGTCCGGGCCACCTGGCGCAGCGGCCGGAGCTGCCGGGAGATCACCAGGCCGGCGGCCAGCCCGGCGGCCACCAGGCCGATGCCCACGGCACCCGCCGTCCACGCCCCCGTGGTGCGCAGTGCGGAGTCCACGCCGTCCTGCGGAATCCCGTAGGTCACGCGCAGGCCCTGCTGGTCGAAGGTCATAACGCGATAACTGCCCAGGGTGGGCAGGGAGATGCTGTGCGCGGCTTCGTCGGCGTTCAAACCGATCAGACTGCGTGCGTCCGCCTCCTCCAGGGACTGCGGCGCACCGTATTCGGCCCGGGTGATCATGCCGATCGCGGTCGACCCATCGGTCACCATGGCGATGGTGCGATCGCCCTGACCCGGCATGTCGAGGAAGCGCAGCCACCGGCGGTACTCCGCCGGCAGCTCGCCTTGGGCCGCCGCACTGCCGGACGCCGTCGCCGCAGCCGTCGGACCGCCCGAAGTGCCACCGACTCCGCCATCGGAACGCGCTCCCCCGCCGGGGCCGTGTTGGGCGCTCTCGGCCGTGGTCCGCAGCTGTTCGTCCAGGTTGCCCATCAACGAGGCCCGCACGGTCAGCACGGAGGCCAGCCCGATGCCCACGCCGATCACCACGAGCACGCTCAGGGTCGTCAGAATCAGCCTGGCCCGCAGGCTCGGATGCATTCCGCGGCGCGGTGTTGAGCCCGCAGCAGGCGAGGCTGCCGGGCCGGTTGACGGCGAGGCTGCCTGACCGTTTGGCGGCGCAGCTGCCTGGCCGGCTGCCTGCCCGTTTGGCGCGGGAGGCGGAAAGGCCGGCTTCGGAGGAATCCCCGTTGGCCGTCCCCGGTTCGGTGCCGGGGAATCGGACTCCATCAAACCTCCCGCAGCATATAGCCGGCACCGCGCTTGGTCTGGATCATCGAGGGCTTGTCGGGGACGACCGCGTCGATCTTCTTGCGCAGATAGGAGATGTAGAGCTCGACGATATTGCCATTGCCGCCGAAGTCGTAGTCCCACACCCGGTCGAGGATCTGCGCCTTGGTCAACACCACATGCGGATTGCGCATGAACAGCAACAGGACCTCGTATTCGCGCGCAGTCAGGTCGATCGGCGTACCGTCGCGGCTGACCTCGTGGCTGGCCTCGTTGAGCTGCAGGTCGCCCACATTGAGGACACCGGACTCGTCCTCGGGCAGGGTACCCGTCCGGCGCAGCCGAGCGGCCACTCGGGCCATCACCTCTTCGAGGTTGAAGGGCTTGGTCACATAATCGTCCCCGCCCAGCCGCAGACCGTTGAGGCGGTCGTCCACCGAATCCCTGGCCGACAGGAACACCACCGGGGTGTCGATGCCCTCGCCGCGCAGCTTGGCCAGGACTTCGAAGCCATCGAGGTCGGGCAGCATAACGTCCAGGATGATGGCGTCGAAGGGTTCCATCCGGGCCAGTCGGACGGCCTCGCGGCCGGTCCCCGCCGTTTCCGCGCGCCAGCCCTGCACGGTGCAGGCCATGGCCAGCAGTTCGGCCAGGTTCGATTCGTCGTCGACGACCAGAATGCGCATCGGAGTGCCATCTGTATGTGCCATGTGCTTCGTCCCTGTTCCGTTCACGGTTTCCATTATCGTTCCCCAGGCCTCTCTTATGCGGCTCGCCCGGCGCCTGATTCCGCTCCCTGCGGCCGAAGTCCCGGCAGGGGCGCCCAACGTGCTTCTCAATTCCCGCCGAGGTCGTAGACGGTCGTGCCGTCGACGGTCTGCGCGGTGTAGTTCTGTTCGACCCACTCGGCGATCCGGGCGGCGGAGTCGTCCTGGTCCGCCAGATTGCTCGCGGCGATGTAGTAGTGGATCCTCCCCTGCGCCACGTACTCCTGGAAGCCGGCCAGCGTGGGCGAGGGGTCGGTGCCGTTGTATCCGCCTATCGCCATCACCGGCTGCCCGGTGGACAGTTGATAGCCCGAGGCGTTGTTGGAGCCGATGATGGCCGCCATCCACGTGTAGTCCCCGGCGTCCTGGGCCAGGAACTCGCTCAGCTCGGTACTGGGCTCGCTGCCCGTGAGCAGACCGCCCATGCCGCCCATCCCGCCGGATGGTGAGCCCTGTGCCGTCCCATCAGCGGACGGTGAGGCGGCCGACTGCGAGCCGGTCTGCTGGCCGCCCAGGCCCGGCCCGCTCTGGCCACCGCCCATCCCGCCGGTTCCGGCAACCTGCACCAAAGACCCCGTGGCCGAGGCGTTGACCGTGTTGACTGTCAACACGGCCGGCACGCTCAGCCCGGCCACCAGTCCGGCCACCAGTGCCACGGCGGCCAGGCTCCGGCCCAGCCCGCGCGAGATACCGGGCAGGCCCCGCACGATCAGCACCACGCCCGCCAGCAGGCCGGCGCCCAGGACCGTCCAGCGCAGCCAGGCGGGCACGCCGGACACCGAGGCCGACAGCCAGAAGGCATAGGCCCCGGTCCCGGCTGCGCCGACCGCCAGCACCGGGTGGGTCCAGATGCGCCGATGTGCCAGCAGGACCGGCACGGCCAGTGCGATACACGCGGCGATGGCCGGGCTCAACACCACCGTGTAGTACTCGTGGACGATGCCATTCATATTGCTCAGGACCAGCCAGGTGACCAGCAACCACCCACCCCAGGCCACGAGCGCAGTCCAACCGGCGGCGAGCGCGGTGGGGGTCACCGGTCCGCCACGGCGTCCAGCGGCCGAGGTCTTCGCCGGGACAGTCAGGGCCTGCGCGTCGAAAGCTGCCCGGGTCGTGGTGCCAACGGGGACCTCGGCCAGGGCCTGTTTCCTCGCGGCCCGGCCGATTGAGACCAGGCTGGCGGCCAGCGCGCAGACGGACAGGAGTGCGATGGGCAGGAGCCAGGAGCCCTGCAGGGCGAAGGAACCGCTGAGCAAGCGGCTCCAGCCGGTCTCCCCGAAGTTCCCACCCGGTCCCACACTGCCGGTCTCGTCACCGGTCAGACGGCCCAGGCCGTTGTAGCCGAAGGTCAATTCGAGGAAGGAGTTGTTCTGCGAGCCGCCCACATAGGGGCGTTTGTCCTCGGGCAGGAGTTCGATCAGGGCGACCCACCAGCCTGCGGATACCAGCATGGTGGTGACTGGCCAGGCCAGTAGTCCCAGGCGGCGGGTCCAACCCGGCCGGATGACACGCGGCAGCAGGGAGACGCCCAGCAGCCAGGCTGCGACCAGGCCGGGGACGATGAAGAGGACTTGGAACTGCTTGGTCAGGAAGCCGAAGCCCAGGGCCACGCCGGCCAGGGCCAACCACCCGGCGGGGTGAGGCCCGCCGGTGGAGGCCCTGCGACCGAGCCGTCGACCGACGCGCCCAGCGCATGTGTCCTGGGCTGTGCGGCCGCTCAGGGACCGCACGGCCTGCTGCGTGCACAGCACCGCGGCGGCCATCAACGCGATCAACATGGCGTCGGGGTTGTTGAACCGGAACATGAGGGCCGCCACCGGGGTCAGGGCGAAGATCGCGCCCGCGGCCAGGCCCGCCCAGCGGGATGCGGTGGCGCCGACGAGCCCCTCCAGGCCGATCCGCACTGACCGGCCCAGCATGAGCACGACCAGTCCCGCCAACACCACCTGGGGTGCGAGCATCTGCACACTGCCCAGGCCGAACAGGCGCACGCTGAGCTCCATCAACCACAGCGCGGCCGGGGGTTTGTCCACGGTGATCGCGTTCGCCGCGTCGGAGGATCCGAAGAGGAACGCCTCCCAGTTCTGACTGCCGGCCTGGACCGCTGCAGCGTAGAAACTGTTGGCCCAGCCATTGGCCTTCAGGTTGCACAGGTAACCGCCCATAGTGCCCAGGGTCAGCAGGGCCAGCAGCAGTCCGTACCAGTGGCCGCGGCACCACGTCCCGAGGCCCGTCCGGTGTGCCCGTGCGACCGGTGTCCGCGACTCGGGACCGTGGTCCGCGCCCGGGGCGCGATCGGTCCTGTGTACCCGATCGCGCCCCAGATAGGCCCTAACCAGGTGCAGGGCGGGAGTCGTGTGTGTCATCTCAGTGTTCCTTCGGCTGTGTCGTCGAGTCGCCCTCCGAGCGGGACGCGTAATGGGACGCGGTGCGGGGGCGGGAGGCTCGCCGCTGTGTGTCGGCGAAGACCCAGAGGCGCTGCAGCGCGAAGCGCAGCACAGTCGCGCCCACATTGGCCACGGTCACCGCCACCAGCACCGCCACGGTGGGCAGCCCGGTCGTCATCTGGATCGCGGCCGAGGTCAACAGCCAGCACAGGGCGAATACGGCCAGGCCCTTGAGGTGGTGGGCCAGCTTGCCGCGGGGATTGCGCGCGGCGAAGGTGTGCCGACGGTTGAGCGCGGTGTTGAGCACCGCCGAAGCCAACAGTGCGGTGAAGTTGGCCAGGTTGACGTCCAGGAACATCCCCAGCAGCAGGAAGCCCAGCGAGTACGTCACGGTGGACACGATGCCCACGTCCACGAAGTGCATGATCTGGGCACCGAGGTTCGGCACGGCGGCCGGCCGACCGACCTCGGCGGAGATCCGCTCCAGCGGGATCGCCGAGCGCCGCAGGTCCCGGCGCATCCGGGCCATCCCCTTGAGGTCCTCGAACGCGGTGGCGACCACGTCCACGGACGAGTCGGGGTCATCGGTCCAGTCCGCGGAGAATTCGTGGATCCGCAGGCCCGCCCACTGGGCCAAGGTCAGGACCTCGGTGTCGAAGAACCAGTTGACGTCGCTCACATGGGGCAGGAGCGCATCGGCGGCCCTGCGGCTGAGCGCCTTGAACCCGCACTGCGCATCGGAATACCCCACGTCCAGGCCCAGCTTGAGCAGCCGGTTGTAGCAGCGGGAGATGACTTCACGTTTGGGGCCGCGCACCACATTGGAATCCGGCAACAACCGCGAGGCGATCGCCACGTCCGCGGTCCCCGAGGCCAGCACCTGAACCATGGGATCGAGCAGGCGGATGTCGGTGGCCAGGTCGACGTCCGTATAGGCGACGACATCGGCCCGCGAGGCGCTCCACACCTGGTTCAGCGCCCGGCCGCGCCCTTTCCGGTCAAGTCGGACGTAACGCACGCGCTGCTGCAGCCGCGCCAGGTCCTCGCCGATCCGGCCGGTCCGGTCGGTACTGGCGTTGTCGGCGATGACGATGGTGACGTCATTCGCCGATTCCGCGGTCAGACCCAACAGGGTGTAGACCGTGTCCGCCAGCTGGGCCTGTTCGTTGTACACGGGCACGACCAGGTCCACCGTGGTCCGACTCCCCCGTCTGCCGGGGGCCGGCACAGGGCCGCTCGTGAACTGTGGATCGTCATCGCCGTCTGCCAGGGCGTTCAGGGTCTGGGGCGCATCCGCATAGCCGGTCTGCATGCTGTTCGTCGTGTCCATGTTCTCATCACACTCCGGGCGGATATGGCGGTCATTGGCTGAAACTGTGGCCTCGCTTTGAGCCTGCGGAAACCCCGCGGGCCGGGCGCCCACAGCCCCCGCGCGCCGGCCCCGGTCGTCGCTCACGACTTCGCCTGGGTCAGGTCGTAGACGGTCGAGCCGCCCACGGTCGTCGAGGAGTAGTTGTCCGCGACCCACGCGGCGATCTCGTCATTGCCCCCGCCGGGCCCGCCGCCCTGGCCGCCGGAGATGTAATAGGCGATTTCGCCATCGGCCACCAACTGCTTGAACTCATCGAGCGTGGGGAAGGAATCGGAGCCGTTCCACCCGCCGATGTCGAGCACCTCGGTGTCCGAGGAGATCATCAACTCCGCTGCGCTGGTCGCCCCGGACATGGCGGCCGAATACGTAGTGGTGGTCTGCTGCAGCAGGTCGACCAGCTCGCTCTGGCTCTGCCCGCCCGCGCCGCCGGGGCCGCCGCCCATCCCACCTCCCATACCGCCGCCCGTGCCGGTTCCGGCCACGGCCGGGCCGGATGCGGGGATGGAACCCGTGTACGCATTGCCGACCGAGGCCAGGGACCAGGCTGCGGTGCCGCCGGCGCCGAACACGAGTGCTGCGGTCAGCACCACCGCGCCGATGTGTTTGAATCCCGCTATCCGCAACTGGTCGAGTCCAACCGTGATCGCAATGGCCGCGAGCAGGGAACCGATCAGCAGGACCCAGCGCAGCCAGGGCAGCCAGGTGGCGCCGTTGACCGCCAGCAGATAGTAGGCGCTCGCCCCGCCGGCGGCTACAGCCGCACCCAGGCCCGCGCGGTACCAGAAGGCGCGGGAGCCTCGACCGCCGGCGGCCGCATGGTGCCCGTGCGAGGCCTCGCCGCCGGCTGTGGCGGAGGCGCGGTCGTCGTCCTGGATTCGGGCCAGGACCGCCTGTGCGCCGACCGCGGTCAGTCCCGCGATGGCCGGGGCCAGGACCACTACGTAGTAGGGGTGGATGGTGCCCTCCATATAGCTGAAGACCCCCACCGTGACCAGCAGCCAGCCACCCCAGACGATGAGCGCGGCCCGGCTGGGGTCGGTGCGCACGGCCCGGCGGGTGGCGATGAGGCCTGCGACCAGCAGGATGACCGCGGTGGGCAGCAGCCAGGCGATCTCCGGGCCGAAGCCCGTGTTGAACAGGCGCAGGATGCCAGTGGAGCCGCCGAAGCCGGTGTTCGAGCCGCCCAATCCCAGGGAGAACAGTTTCGTGACCAGGTTGCCGTCGGAGGACTGCCCGCCCATGCCTCCACCGCCGTTGCCCGAACCGCCGAAGATCCGCCCCAGCCCGTTGTAGCCGAAGACCAACTCCCAGAAGTCGTTGCCCTCGGTGCCGGCCATATAGGGGCGTTCATCGGCGGGCCAGGCGTAGAACACGCCGGCATAGGCCACCACCGGCACGATGAGGCCCGCCACGCCCACGGCCAGACCACGGAGCCGGCGCAGCCACCCACCCGGTGCGGCGATGAGGAAGGCCAGGCCCAGAGCCGGCAGCGTCATGAAGCCCTGCAGCATCTTCGTCAGGAAGGCCAGACCGATGATCAGGCCACAGCCCAGCATCCACCAGTCGGCCCGCCGCGGCGATTGGATGGCACGGACCGTCAGATAGGCGGCCAGGGTCAGACACAGGGTCAGCATCGCGTCGGGGTTGTCGAACCGGAACATCATGACGGCCACGGGGCTCAGCGTCATGAGCAGCCCCGCCAACAGGCCCCAGGCCCGCCCGCTGGTGCGCGCGACCGTGCAGTAGACCAGCCAGACCGTGGCCACGCCCATCACCGCCTGTGGGAACAGCACGGTGAAGGATGAGAACCCGAAGATCCGGGCGAACAGGGCGGGTATCCAGTAGGCCGCCGGTGGCTTGTCCACGGTGATCCCATTGGCCGCATCGAGTGAGCCGAACAGCAGCGCGGTCCAGTCCTGGGAACCCGCGCGCACCACCGCGGCGTAGAAGGCATTGCCGTAGCCGGAGACCGTGAGATTCCACAGGTACACGAGTGCGGCCAGCAGCAGCATCGCCACGACACCGAGGTTCAGCCACAGTTTCTTCGTCTCTATCGTCTTCTTGCCTATCGTCATGGGATCAGGGTCCCGGCCGCGGCGAGGCCCGGTGTGTGTCCAGCCTGTGCCGCGTCTGTGAACCTGTGAACTGGGCGGACGTGTCGTAGGCTGGAACACGTGGATGAACAGACTCCGGCCGAAGAACCCGCACACCGGGCCCCGCGGGTACGCGCGGCCGACAGCGACCGCGATGCGGTGCTCAATGTGCTGGCGCTGGCCCACGCCGCGGGCCGGTTGGACGTCGGAGAACTCGACGAACGCCAAACCGGGGCGATGCGGGCGAAGTACATCGACGAACTCCCCGCCCTGTTGGCCGACCTCCCGGAGGGGCGTGAGTTGCACGCCCGGTACACGGCGCAGACGGCCGGCGGGGGCCTCGGCGCCGGGCACGGCCTGCAGGTGCCGGGGACCGGCCACACACCGGCCACCTCGGGTGAGAACAACCTGCCCGTGCTGCCGGGGGCCGGGCGCGCCCGCAACCAGGTCGACATCCTCAGCGGCGGCGATCTGGAGCTCGAGGCGGGCACCCCGGAGCTCAGCGATTACGCGCTGATGGGTGGGTCGAACATCCACCTGCGCCAGGTCATGGGCCCCGGCGTGCTGCTGACCCTCAACCTGTACTCACTCATGGGCGGGCACGACATCTTCGTCCCGGCCGGGGTGCGCGTGGTCGACGAGACGATCAACATCATGGCCGGCAACACCATCCGCAAGTCGGCGCAGGGCGATGGCTCCCAGGGCACTCTGGTGCTCAAGGGATTCTCGGTCATGGCCGGCCACACCGTGAAGCTCGAACCCGAGGACAAGCGCCGGCTCACGCGCTGAGCCGGGCACCGACCCAATCGCCGGCCGGAACCGTCGGCCGAGGCTCAGGAGGAGCAATATGAGCACACCCATGAACATCGGCATCATGACATCCGGGGGCGACGGGCCGGGGCTCAACGCCGTGATCCGCGGCGCCGTGCGCAAGGGCGTAAGAGCCCACGGACACTCCTTCATGGGGCTGCGCGACGGATGGCGCGGGCTGCTCGAGGACGACATGTTCGAACTCGACACACATGCGGTGCGCGGCATCTCCGGACGCGGCGGCACCATCCTGGGGACCTCGCGCACTCATCCGTACTCCGGCGGGGGGCCGGCGCGGATGCGGCAGGTGATGGACGAACGCGGACTGGACGCGGTCATCGCTATCGGTGGCGAGGGCACCCTGGCGGGGGCGGCGCGCCTGGCCGACGATGAGGGTCTGCCCGTGGTGGGGGTGCCCAAGACGATCGACAACGACTTGGGCGGGACCGACTACACCTTCGGCTTCGACACGGCCGCGGCCATCGCCACGCACGCGATCGATTCCCTGCGCACCACCGCGGAATCACACCACCGCTGCATGGTGATCGAGGTGATGGGCCGCAATGTCGGGTGGATCGCGCTCAATGCCGGAATGGCAGGCGGCGCGCACGCGGTCCTGATCCCCGAGTTCCCCGTGTCCTATGCGCAGATCTACGAATGGGTGCGTTCGGCCAAGGACCGGGGGCGCGCCCCGATCGTGGTCGTGGCGGAGGGCTTCGTGCCCGAGGACGTGGACTCCCAGGTGTCCGAGGCCGGCTTGGACAAGCACGGCCGGGTGCGCCTGGGCGGGGTCGCGAACCACCTGGCACCGCTGATCGAGGAGGCCACCGGTATCGAGACGCGTTCGATGATCCTGGGCCACCTGCAGCGCGGGGGCGCGCCGACCGGCTATGACAGGGTGCTGGCCACCCGTCTGGGCCTGGCGGCGGTGGATCTGGCCACCGAGCACCGCTGGGGTGAGATGGCCTCGCTGCGCGGGATCGACATCGCGCATGTGCGCATGGCCGATGCCGTCAAGGAGCTCAAACGCGTTCCGCGCAGCCGGTGGGATGAGTTGCAGGTGTTGTTGGGGTGAGGCGGCCCACAACACGTGGTTCGCACACGAACACGCGGCTATAGACGCGTGTTTCCGTAGGAACGACGTGTTCCACGGGGCCCCAGCACAATTCTGGCTTGGCGCATCCGTTTTCTGAAACGCGCCGGGTCGATGATGTCGGCCCACATCAGCCGGTGGACCTCGTAGCCCAGTGCCTGTAGCGCGTACTGCCTGCGCTTTTCGGCCTCCAGCGGGTCCTCGCCGTCCCTCCGGTAGCCGCCCTGGGCGATGGTCTTGTACTTCGCCGCGCCATCGGTCTCCAGGATCTTGTCGTCGTCGAGCAGGAAGTCCACGCGCGCGATGAAGCGCCCGTGCTCATCGTAGATCTCCACCTGCTGCCGCAACCGGGGCAGGCTACCCGACTCGGCGAATCGAACCACCGTCAGGCTCTCCGCCGGGCTCTCCGCCAACCCGGTCGCCCAGGCCAGGCACCTCGCCAGCCTCGCACTGCGTGCAAAACGCCCATCCGCCTCGACCATGCCCAACAGGACACCGCGCATGGAGTCCGGGTCCGCAGCGGTTCGGATGACGTGGTCGAGGGCGATCACCCCCGCCTCCACCGAGACATCCGACGCCATTTCGAGTGCTGCCCGAGCCGCGGTCGCCACCGCCAGGCCCTGCCACAGTCCGACGGAACCCTCCGGCACACTGCGCTTGCGGCGCCGACACACCACCTGCGTCTCGGATCGTCCGGGGTTGCTCACCATCACCTTGGTCAGGCGCATCGGCAGGATCGGGACACAGCGGATCAGCGCAGCCGACTCATGGCTGACCACATCCGTGGTCCGTATCCCCGGAGCCACCGTGATCAGACCCATA
The DNA here is from genome assembly GCF_024580675.1 of Brevibacterium sp. 50QC2O2. Taxonomy (NCBI): domain Bacteria; kingdom Bacillati; phylum Actinomycetota; class Actinomycetes; order Micrococcales; family Brevibacteriaceae; genus Brevibacterium; species Brevibacterium sp. 50QC2O2. Next base: position 16,561 of record NZ_JANIJZ010000015.1, on the reverse strand, counting down.
TGGGCCAACCGCCAGAAACGCGCCGCCCGCCCAGTGTTCGTTCCGTCTTCCCGGAGGCTGCGCGCCAGCGTTACGGATTCCTCATCATCGATCAGGCCGACGAACTCCGGATGGACCCGGCACGGATAGAGGACCGTGTAGATGCCCCTGGACTGTCGCAACAGGCAACAGGACTGGGCTGTGTGGAGTACCTCGGGGCGGATCCCCAGTGCGCTGGCCTGAGCGCTCGTGAACGTGTTGAACATGGCACAGAGCCTGGCGCCGTACCCATGCGCCGTCCACCCCCGTGGGGTCCCCTGTGGAACACGTGTGCCGGTCCACAGGCCCACGACGCACCGGTCGTGCGCGCGTCCACAGGCCCCGACACAGCCGACACGTGGTTTCCCCGCGAACACGGCACTATAAAGACGTGTTTCCGGGGAAACCGCGTGTCCGGGCGTCCCGACAGGTGAATATGCACAGGGGCCGCACACCCGATGGGTGTGCGGCCCCTGACCTCAGCGGATCAGACGATCACATATCGTCCATACCGTCGAAGTCGTAGTCCTCCAGCGGAATGGTCGCGCCATCGCCCATGCCGGCGTAGATGGAGCTGAACTCGGCCGAGTACAGTTCCTGCTTCGCCTCATCGGTCGGCTCGACGATCTGATCGCGGAACCGGTGCATACCCGTACCGGCCGGGATCAGCTTACCGAGGATGACGTTCTCCTTCAGGCCCAGCAGCGGATCGGACTTGCCCTCCATCGCGGCCTCGGTCAGAACGCGCGTCGTCTCCTGGAACGACGCGGCGGACAGCCACGACTCGGTGGCCAGCGAGGCCTTCGTGATGCCCATCAGCTCATCACGTGCGGAGGCGGCGTTACCGCCCTCGGCCACCACCCGGCGGTTCTCAGCCAGGTAGCGTCCGCGGTCGACCAGTTCGCCCGGCAACAGGTTGGTGTCGCCGGACTCGATCACGGTCACACGGCGCAGCATCTGCCGCACGATGACCTCGATGTGCTTGTCGTGGATGCCCACGCCCTGCGAGCGGTACACCTTCTGCACTTCGTTGACCAGGAACTGCTCGGCCTTGCGGCGACCCAGGATGCGCAGCACCTGCTTCGGATCCACAGCACCCTCGGTCAGCTGCTCGCCGGCCTTGATGTGCTGGCCCTCCTGGACCTTCAGGCGGGCGCGGCGACCGACTGCGTGCTCGATCTCCTCGCCGCCGTCGTCCGGGGTGACGATGACGAAACGGGTCTTGCGGGTGTCGTCGATCTTCACGCGGCCTGCGGCCTCGGCGATCGGGGCGAAGCCCTTCGGGGTCCGGGCCTCGAACAGCTCGGCCACGCGGGGCAGACCCTGCGTGATGTCGCCGCCGGAACCGGCCTCCGCCACACCACCGGTGTGGAAGGTGCGCATCGTCAGCTGGGTGCCGGGCTCGCCGATCGACTGGGCCGCGACCGTGCCGATCGCCTCGCCGATGTCCACCAGCTTGCCGGTGGCCATCGAACGGCCGTAGTGCTGCGCGGAGATGGCCACGTCCGAATCGGCGGTCAGCACCGAGTGGACCTTGACCTCGCGGACACCGGCTGCGACCAGTGCTGCGATCTCCGCCGTGCCGAGCTCGTGCTTGGCGGGAACCACCACATTGCCGTCGGCGCCCACGATGTCGGACACCGCGATGCGGCCCAGCACGCTGGTCTCCACGTACTCGTGGGGAACCAGATTGCCATCTGCATCCTCCTGCGCGACCGGCAGGGTGATGCCCTTCTTGTCCTGGGTCTCCTCCTCGCGCACGATGACGTCCTGCGACACGTCGACCAGACGACGGGTCAGGTAGCCCGAGTCGGCGGTACGCAGAGCCGTATCGGCCAGACCCTTGCGGGCGCCGTGGCTGGCGATGAAGTACTCGAGGACGGACAGGCCCTCGCGGTAGTTCGACTTGATGGGACGCGGGATGATCTCACCACGGGGGTTCGTCACCAGTCCGCGCATACCCGCCAGCTGGCGGACCTGCGTCCAGTTACCGGAGGCGCCGGACTCCACCAGACGGAACACGGAGTTCTCCCGGGGGAAGTTCTCCTCCATCGCCTTACCGATCTTGTTGGTGGTGTCACCCCAGATCCGGATCAGCTCCGCACGACGCTCCTCATCGGTCAGTGCGCCGATGTCGAAGTTATCCTGCACTTCGGCGGCCTGTGCCTCGGCCTCCTCCAGCAGGGCGTCCTTCGACGCCGGGGACACGACCTCGGACATCGCGACGGTCAGGCCCGAACGGGTCGCCCAGTAGAAACCGGCGGCCTTGAAGTTGTCCAAGGTGTCGGCGACGATGATCTTCTCGTAGGCGTCGGCCAGGTGGTTGACGATCCCGGACAGGGTCTTCTTGTCCACCGTGCGGTTGACGAACGGGTAATCTGCCGGCAGCGTCTCGTTGAACAGCGCGCGGCCCAGGGTCGTCTCGAGGACGAGCGGATCGCCTGCGGTCCAGCCCTCGGGCACCTCGGTGCCCTCCGGCGGGACGATGCCGCCCAGACGGATCTTGGCGATCGCGCCCAGGTCCAGTTCCCCGCGGTCGAAGGCCATCTGGGCCTCGGCGATGCCGGTGAACTCCCGACCGATACCGGGCACGTCGTCCCGGTCGCTGGTCAGGTGGAACAGGCCGATGATCATGTCCTGCGAGGGCATGGTCACGGGCTTGCCGTCCGAGGGCTTCAGAATGTTGTTCGCCGAGAGCATCAGGATGCGGGCCTCGGCCTGGGCCTCGGGCGACAGCGGCAGGTGCACTGCCATCTGGTCACCGTCGAAGTCGGCGTTGAACGCCGAGCAGACCAGCGGGTGGATCTTGATGGCCTTGCCCTCGACCAGCTTGGGTTCGAAGGCCTGGATGCCCAGACGGTGCAGCGTGGGCGCCCGGTTGAGCAGCACGGGGTGTTCCGTGATGACCTCTTCGAGCACGTCCCACACCTGCGGGTTCTGGCGTTCCACCATCCGCTTGGCCGACTTGATGTTCTGCGCGTGGTTCAGATCGACCAGGCGCTTCATCACGAACGGCTTGAACAGCTCCAGCGCCATGGTCTTGGGCAGACCGCACTGGTGCAGCTTCAGGGTCGGGCCCACGACGATGACCGAACGGCCCGAGTAGTCCACGCGCTTGCCCAGCAGGTTCTGACGGAAGCGGCCCTGCTTGCCCTTGAGCATATCGGACAGCGACTTCAGCGGGCGGTTGCCCGGACCCGTGACGGGACGACCGCGGCGGCCGTTGTCGAACAGCGAGTCCACGGCCTCCTGCAGCATCCGCTTCTCGTTGTTCACGATGATCTCGGGAGCACCGAGGTCCAGCAGACGCTTCAGTCGGTTGTTGCGGTTGATGACGCGGCGGTACAGATCGTTCAGGTCCGAGGTGGCGAAGCGGCCACCGTCGAGCTGGACCATCGGGCGCAGTTCCGGCGGGATCACCGGGACGGCGTCGAGCACCATGCCCTCGGGCTTGTTGTCCGTGGTCAGGAAGGCGTTGACGACCTTCAGACGCTTCAGGGCGCGGGTCTTGCGCTGGCCCTTGCCGGTCTTGATCAGTTCGCGCAGCATCTCGGCTTCGGCCTCGAGGTCGAACTCCTGCAGGCGCTTCTGGATCGCCTCGGCGCCCATCGAGCCGGAGAAGTAGATGCCGAAGCGGGCGACCATGTCGCGGTAGAGCTGCTCATCGCCCTCGAGGTCGTTGACCTTGAGGTTCTTGAAGCGGTCCCAGACCTTCTCGAGACGGTCGATGTCGCGATCCGCGTGCTTGCGCAGATTGCCCATCTCCTTCTCCGCGGCCGTGGCCAGCTTGGTGCGCTGGGGCTTGGTGGCCCCCTCGGCCTCGAGGGCCTTGAGGTCCTCTTCCAGCTTCTTCGCGCGGCGATCGATGTCGACGTCGCGCCGGTTCTCGATCTGCTTCTTCTCCACGTCGACCTGGTTCTGCAGGGTCGGCAGATCACGGTGGCGCGAATCCTCGTCCACCGAGGTGATCATGTACGCGGCGAAGTAGATGACCTTCTCCAGGTCCTTCGGCGCCAGGTCCAGCAGGTAGCCCAGCCGGGACGGAACACCCTTGAAGTACCAGATGTGGGTCACGGGGGCGGCCAGTTCGATGTGGCCCATGCGCTCACGGCGCACCTTGGCACGGGTGACCTCGACACCGCAGCGTTCGCACACAATGCCCTTGAAGCGCACGCGCTTGTACTTGCCGCAGTAGCACTCCCAGTCGCGAGTCGGTCCGAAGATCTTCTCGCAGAACAGGCCGTCCTTCTCCGGCTTCAGGGTGCGGTAGTTGATGGTCTCGGGCTTCTTGACCTCGCCGTGCGACCAGCGGCGGATGTCCTCACCGCTGGCCAGGCCGATGCGCAGTTCATCAAAGAAATTGACGTCAGGCACGTAAATCCTCTTTCTCGTTGACGCGGTTCGCACCGCGCCGGAATTCCCTCGTAGTGTTCAGACTTCTTTGAATCAGACTTCTTCGACCGTGTTGGCCTCGGGGCGGGACAGGTTGATGCCCAGCTCCTCTGCCGCACGGAAGACCTCGTCGTCGGAGTCGCGCATCTCGACGGACATGCCGTCCGCGGACAGCACCTCCACGTCCAGGCACAGCGACTGCATTTCCTTGATGAGCACCTTGAAGGATTCCGGAATGCCCGGATCCGGCAGGTTTTCGCCCTTGACGATCGCCTCGTAGACCTTCACACGACCGGGAATGTCATCGGACTTGATCGTCAGGAGCTCCTGCAGCGTGTACGCCGCACCGTAGGCCTCGAGGGCCCACACTTCCATTTCGCCGAAGCGCTGGCCGCCGAACTGCGCCTTACCACCCAGCGGCTGCTGCGTGATCATCGAGTACGGGCCGGTCGAACGCGCGTGGATCTTGTCGTCGACCAGGTGGTGCAGCTTCAGCATGTACATGTAGCCCACGGAGATGGGGTACGGGAACGGTTCGCCGGAACGGCCGTCGAACAGCCGGGTGCGACCGGTCGAATCGATCATCCGGTTGCCGTCGCGATCCGGGTTGACCACGTCGAGCATGTTCGACAGTTCTTCCCAGTGGGCGCCGTCGAACACGGGGGTCGCGACATTGGTGCCGGGCGCCGCATCGCGATCGAAGTCGCGCTCCAGCAGTTCCTTGGCCCAGTCGGGGTTGCCCTCGATCTTCCAGCCCTGGCTGGCGATCCACCCCAGGTGGATCTCCATGACCTGGCCGATGTTCATACGACGCGGCATGCCGTGCGGATTCAGGATGACGTCCACCGGGGTGCCGTCGGCCATGAACGGCATGTCCTCGATCGGCAGGATGTTCGAGATGACACCCTTGTTGCCGTGACGACCGGCCATCTTGTCGCCCACCGTGATCTTACGGCGCTGGGCGATGTAGACGCGGACCATCTGGTTCACGCCGGGGGACAGCTCATCGTCGTCGTCGCGGTCGAAGACCTTGACGGCGATGACGGTGCCGTACTGGCCGTGCGGCACCTTGAGCGAGGTGTCACGGACTTCGCGGGACTTCTCGCCGAAGATGGCGCGCAGCAGGCGCTCCTCCGGGGTCAGCTCGGTTTCGCCCTTCGGGGTGACCTTGCCGACCAGGATGTCGCCGTCGGTGACCTCGGCGCCAATGCGGATGATGCCCCGCTCGTCCAGGTCCGCCAGAGCGTCCGGGGAGATGTTCGGGATGTCCCGGGTGATCTCCTCCGCGCCCAGCTTGGTGTCGCGGGCGTCCACTTCGTGTTCTTCGATGTGGATCGAGGACAGCACGTCGTCCTGCACCATGCGCTGGCTCAGGATGATAGCGTCCTCGTAGTTGTAGCCCTCCCACGACATGACAGCGACGAGCAGGTTCTTGCCCAGCGCCATTTCACCGCCGTCGGTGGCAGGGCCGTCGCCCAGCACCGCGCCGACCTCGACGCGGTCGCCCTCGTCGACGGTGATCCGCTGGTTGTACGAGGTGCCGTGGTTCGAACGGCGGAACTTCTCGGCCTTGTACAGGGAGGTGGTGCCGTCGTCGTTCATCACGCTGACGTAGTCGGCGGCGACCTCGGTCACGACACCGGCCTTCTTGGCGACGATGACGTCGCCGGCATCCACCGCGGCGCGGTATTCCATGCCGGTACCCACGTACGGGGCCTGGCTCATCACCAGCGGCACGGCCTGGCGCTGCATGTTCGCACCCATCAGAGCGCGGTTGGCGTCGTCGTGTTCCAGGAACGGAATCAGGGCGGTACCCACCGACACCATCTGGCGCGGGGAGACGTCCATGTAGTCGATCTCCGCAGCCGGGATCAGTTCGGCCTCACCGCCGCCGCCCTTGGGGCGGGCCAGCACGGTGGACTCCGTGAAGCGGCTGTCATCGTTCAGCGGGGCATTGGCCTGGGCGATGTTGAACTCGAGTTCGTCATCGGCCGTCAGGTATTCGGTGTTGTCGGTGACGACACCGTCGACCACCTTGCGGTACGGGGTCTCGATGAAGCCGAAGGGGTTGATGCGGGCGAACGAGGCCAGCGAACCGATCAGACCGATGTTCGGGCCCTCAGGCGATTCGATCGGGCACATACGGCCGTAGTGCGACGGGTGGACGTCACGGACCTCCATGCCGGCGCGGTCGCGGGACAGACCGCCGGGGCCCAGCGCGGACAGGCGGCGCTTGTGCGTCAGCCCGGCCAGCGGGTTGTTCTGGTCCATGAACTGCGACAGCTGGCTGGTGCCGAAGAACTCCTTGATCGCGGCCACGACGGGCCGGATGTTGATCAGGGTCTGCGGCGTGATCGCCTCGACGTCCTGGGTCGTCATGCGTTCGCGCACGACGCGCTCCATGCGCGACAGGCCGGTCCGGACCTGGTTCTCGATCAGTTCGCCCACAGCGCGGATGCGGCGGTTGCCGAAGTGGTCGATGTCGTCGAGCGCCACACGCAGTTCGATCGGCTCCCCATCGCGGTTCCCCGGCATCGTCTCGACGCCCGCGTGCAGGCTGACGATGTAGCGGATGGTCGCGACGATGTCGTCGACGCTGAGCACCGATTCGCTCAGCGGAGCGTCGATGCCCAGCTTGCGGTTGACCTTGTAGCGGCCGACCTTGGCCAGATCGTAGCGCTTGTGGTTGAAGTACAGGTTGCGCAGCAGGTTCTCCGCGGCCTCCACCGTGGCGGGCTCCGCCGGGCGCAGCTTGCGGTAGATGTCCAGCAGGGCCTCTTCCCGCGTCTGGACGGTGTCCTTGGCCAGCGTTTCGCGGATCGATTCGAAGTCGCCGAATTCTTCGAGGATCTTCGATTCGGTCCACCCCAGGGCCTTGAGCAGCACGGTGACCGACTGCTTGCGCTTGCGGTCCAGGCGCACACCCACCTGGTCGCGCTTGTCGATCTCGAATTCCAGCCACGCACCGCGGCTGGGGATGATCTTCGCGGAGTAGATGTCCTTGTCGCTGGTCTTGTCGGCGGCCTTCTCGAAGTAGGCGCCGGGCGAACGGACGAGCTGCGAGACAACGACGCGCTCGGTTCCGTTGATGACGAAGGTGCCCTGATCGGTCATCAGGGGGAAGTCGCCCATGAAAACGGTCTGCGACTTGATTTCACCGGTGTTGTTGTTCATGAATTCGGCGGTCACGTAGAGCGGCGCCGAATAGGTGATGTCACGCTCCTTGCAATCGTCGATCGAGTACTTGGGCGTTTCGAAGCGGTGTTCGCGGAACGACAGCGACATGGAGCCGGAGAAGTCCTCGATCGGGGAGATCTCTTCGAAGATGTCTTCCAACCCGGACGTCGTCGCGACCGAATCATCGTCGTTCTCGATCGCTTCTGCGACCCGGTCCTGCCAGCGCTCGTTACCGATCAGCCAGTCGAAGCTGTCAGTCTGGAGGCCCAGCAGGTTGGGGACTTCAAGCGCCTCTTCGATCTTGGCGAAGGAGATGCGCTTGGGCGGATTAGCGGTCCTGGTGTGTACGTTGGCGGCGGCCATTGGATCCTTCCACGTGGTTGTCTCTGCCGTCGTTGCCATCGATACAACCGGGCGAACCGTCCACGTGAACCCGAGCACCGACAAGTGCTACAGTGCATGTGGCTGGACCGGTCGACACGGTCCGGAAGAGGGGTCGATGAAGACCCGACAGCCCAAACCATGCGGTATGGGGCCCACCGCTATATGAAGGCACCACGAACGACAGCAACGCAAATGTCAAATATACAGGGTGCCGTCAACTATTGCAAGGCCTTCACGAGCAATCCGCCTGGATCTGTGGTAGGGTTTCGCCTTTTCGCCGTTCCTCCTGACACACTGCCGAGGGTTCCGCACAGCCATAACCGCGAGCGACTGGCGGTCCGTCACCTGTGGATACTGAACCCGCACCCGACCGTGCGTACCGATTTCTGTGGATTGCGGGGATTTCGGGTGTACTCCGGGTAGGGACCGGTACGGTGGAGCTAATCGGACACCCGTCCAGGAGTGTCCGCCCGATTCCCCGGGAGGACCGGCCTTGAACACCAGCGACGCCTTCGTCTTCGCGATCGGCCTGACACTGCTGTCGATCTGTCTCCTCGCACTCATGGCCGCGATCACCCCTGTCCTCACCGCCATGCGCACCGGCGCGCCGCGCGGACCCTTGCCCGCTGGGCCGCACCGCCGGGGAGGGACCGCCCCGGCCGGTGGTCGGGCGAGCGCCGTGCCGCCCTATGGGCCGCTCCCGCCCGGACCCCGCCCCGGCCCGGGAGTCCCGATCGGCGCCCGGCCGGGTTCGGGGCCGACGCCCCCGCCCCGGCCCACCGGACCGCCGGCCGGCCCCAGTGCCCTCCAGGTGGCCCGTCCCTACGGGCCGTATGGGCCGGCTGTGCCTCTCCCCCAGGCGCCGGGCTCCGGTGGGTACCACCCCGTTCACCCCTCCGGCCCTCCCGGATCCCCGTACCCCGCCCGGGTGACTCGCTCGGTACTGTATCCGAACCTCCTGCTGGGCTTGGCCTGCGTCTTCGTCATCACCTCGGCCCTGATCTTCGCGAGCATCGCCGACAGCGCGCTCGTGGGGGCCTCGTGCATATGGTTCGTCGCCCTCCTGTCCTATGTCCTGGGGCTCGTGCTCTACACCCGAACCCGCAGGCTGCACCCGGTTGGCATCGCACTGACCGGCCTGGGCCTGGTCCTGGTACCGATCGCAGGTGCTCTGCTGGGCGGAATGGACCTGGTCGCCGGCCGTATCGCCTGGTTCATCTCGTCCCTGGCGGGTCTGGCCTGCTATGTGTTGGCCGCCTACCTGCTGCGCTCGGCCCTGGTCACCTGGTTCGCGGCCCTGTTCAGCGTCTCCTTGGTGCTCTCGGCGGTGTCGCTGACCGGCACGGACTCCGTTTTCTGGTACCTGTGTGCCGTGGTCGCGATCGGCACGGCCTTCGCGGTGGCCGCCCGACTCCTAACGCCTCGGCTCCCCCGCCGCTTCATCCTGCCGCACCTCGTACTGGGCCAGTTCCTCGCGCCGTTCGCTCTGCTGATGGCACTTGTCGTGCCCTTCGATATGACACTCTGGCGCTGGACCATTCTGCTGAGCACCGTGGGACTGCACTATCTGGTCGCGGCCTGGTGCCTGGGCGGGCGAGCGCGGTTGGCCCTGGCACTCGTGCTGCTCAGCGGAGCCCTGATGGCGGCGGCCGCGGCGCTGGTGCTGACCCCTGCGGGCAGCGGTGACCAGGGACTGACCGCGGCCGGCGCCGCCTGTCTGACTGGCACCGTTCTGGCCTGCGGATTCTGGCTCGGCGCGCTGCTGAGCCGGTCGAAACCGTTCCCCGTGCTCTTCGGCCCGGGCATTGCCGTCTTGGCCGTCGCACAGCTGGTCGGCGGCTGGACCCCCGCCACCGGCGAGGCTCCCCACATCGCGACCGGCATCATCGCCGGCGATGCCGCCGCGACCGCGCTGCTGTTCCTCCTGGCCTGGCGCAGGGATCTGCCCGTGGCTAGCTGCCTGGCAGCGACCGCCGGGGCGCTCACCGCCCTGACCCTGGCGGCCCACCTGGCCGGTGCCGAGGAGGCCGGGGCGTACACGGATTCCGAGCAGCTCGGCCTGCTCGCACTGGCCTGCGGACTGTGCGCCGTCTGCGCCGTCGACATTCTGCTCGCCTGGTTACTCGGCGGTTCGGACCGAGGCGGACGCAGGTCGCGGACACGCCCGCGGCAACAAGCCGCTTCGGCCCTGGTGACCCCATGGAACGCCTTCTGGCTGATGCTCCCCTTGCCCGCTCTGGTCGGACTCGATGCGCGCCTGGTCGGTTCCGCCGTCCTCGTCGTCCTGTTCCTGGGCCTGTTGGCCCTGAGCTACCCGCTGCGCAACGCCTGCCTGACGCTGGCCGGCGTCCCCGTGCTCACCGCCGCAGCACTCTGCCTGTACGCGGGAATCGACGAAATGGACGTATCGCGGGCCTGGGCGACGGCGGCCGGGCACAGCGTGTTCATCGCGGGGATGATGCTGACCGGTGGCGGGCTTGCGCTGTTCCACCTCGCCCTGCTGCGCCGGTCCAAAACCTCCGAGGCCCGCACCGCGGTCGTCGCCCAGGGGCTCTACGCCCTTGCGTTCCTGTTCGTGCCCACCTTCGGTGGAATGCGGGACGAACCATGGTCGACCGGAGTTGTCGGCCTGGTCACCGCACTTGTCCTGGTCGGGCAGGGCTGTCTGTTGTTCGTCCAGACCCGGTTCGTCCAATCCTGGTTCATCCGGTCCCGCCCACCACGGCCCGCTGGGGCACCCGGGATGTCCGTGGTCAGCCTGGTGTTCACCGCGGCGCTGGCGCTCCTCGTGTTCTGCCAGACGATCCCCGTCTGGAGTTCGGGAGCGCTCCCCCTGACCGTGCCGTCCCTCGTCCTGGTCGGCGCCGCCGCGACCTGGCTGGCCTTCACCCGCTGGCAGTACTCGTTCGTCATCACCACGGTCTGCACGTTCCTGCTGGCCCAGGTCGTGCTGCGCACTGTGATCGACGACGGCGTGCTCCTGGTCATCGCGGCGGCCTGGTTCACCTGGGCACTGGCGTATGCCTGCTATTGGGTTCTGCAGCGCCGCGGTAGCCGGTGGATCACTCCTCTGTCCTGTGCCTTCGCGGCGACCCTACTGGCGATCCTGGCCACTCCGTTCCTCGATACGACGGTCCCCTGGCTGCATTCGCCGAGCCAGCTGCTCACCGGCGTGTCGATGGCGATTCCAGCACTCATGCTGGCATTGCTGACCGCCCGCGTCCGCAACCGTGTGGTCCGGCTGGTGGTGCCGGAGCTGGCAACCTACGTCGGGGCCATGGGCCTGGCCATTGCGGCCCATGGCATCGTGGCGACGCAGGCGGTGGTCGGTGCTCACGTCCTGCTCATCGCTGCCTGGGTCTGGGCATTCCTCGCGCGGCGCCGAGGCGACGAGGCCGCTTATATCGAGATCCGGCTGGTCCTGCCGATGGCTCTGCTCACCCTGTTCGGTGTGGCCGCCGGACTGCTGGTGGGCGGCTGGTATGCCGTCCTGTTCCTCGTCGACCATGTCGCCCTGTTGATCCTGGGCGCCATGCGGACCAAACCATGGGCACTGTGGTGGGGTCTGGTGGCTTCGGTGGCCGCGGTCGTCTGGTTCCTGCGCGATCTGGTCTGGCTGGCACTCATCGTGCTGGCGCTCGTCCTCATCGGCGTGGTCATCTGGTTGCTGATCCGCGGCGGTTCTCAGGCACCGCGGCAGCGCGGCGGCGCGGGCTTCGGCACCCCCGCACCACCGGGGCGTCCTGCACGGCCGACCCCGACACCCCACTACGCCCCTGCGCCACCGCTGCGGATGCCACCGCCCGGCCCTCTGGCCCCGCAGCGGCCGGCGCCACCACGGCAGGCGCCGCCACAGCAGGGTGCGCCGCGGTATCCCGTTCCCGGACCGGGTCCGGCTCCCCAACCGGATCCGCGGTCGCCCGCCCGTCCTGGGCCCGCGGCCACACCGCGCCCGACGACCTCGCACGGCCCAGTGCCCCAACGCCCCCCGCTACCCCCACAGCCGGGCGGCGCACCACCGCGGGGACGGGCAGGGGAACCGGACGAACGGGCGGATCGGAACCGGGGCGATTAGGCTGGAGGGGTGGCAGAGATCTACAGTTTCACCTCCGACCCCGTCGCCCTCAACTCCTATCTGGTGGTGGGTGAGGAGCGCGCCCTCGTCATCGACACCGGCTCCGGTCCGGCCCAGGCTACTGGAATCCTGCGCGCGTTCCGGACAGTGACGGGTCTGCCCCTGTGCGTGGTCAATACCCACGACCACTGGGACCATTTCTTCGGCAATGCCACATGCAAGGCCTGGGGAATCGACACCTTCTACGGCGCTGCCGGTTTCCTACGCGAAAGCCAGGCCAGCGCCTGGGTGCAATTCGAGAATGTCCCACTGAGCGCGGAACCCGATCTACCGTCGGATCCCGGAAACCTCATCGTACCTGCGACCGAACTGGCTGCCCAGGATTCCATCGACCTGGGCGGCGGCACGGTGGTCGAGACACTCGAATTGGCCGGACACACCGAGAGCGACCTGGTCCTGCGCGTCGACGACGTCGTCTTCACCGGTGATCTGGTCGAAGAGGGCCAGCCCCCGCAGTTCGGCGATGACGCGACTCCCGCCCGTTGGGCCCAGGCCCTGCGCCGGATCCTCCTGTTCGAAGGGGTCACGGCATATCTACCCGGCCACGGGAATCCCGTGGACCGGCGCTTCGTGCAGGCCCAGGCCGCCGATGTTGCCGGCCTGGCCGCAGACCACACCGCGGTCGTGCCGGCCCGCAACTCCGCGGGTTCGTCCGCCACCGGGCAGAGTGCAGCGCCAGTGGGACTCGTGCGCATCCGCTGACAGCCGCCCCCACTCGGCGGGCCCTCCCCCACCCGAAGGGCCTTCCCCACCCCATGGAGTTTCCCCCACCCGGCGGAACCCCACAGTGGAGCCCACAGAAACAGTTCGACCCCCGATCGTGAATACGATCGGGGGTCGAACGGAGCAACCAACCGGTCAGACCGCGGGAGCAGAGCTCCCCGCGATGCGACCGGACGTCATCACTTCAGGGTGACGGTGGCGCCGGCGCCTTCCAGCTTTTCCTTGGCAGCGTCAGCAGCGGCCTTGTCAACGCCTTCCAGGACGGCCTTGGGAGCGGAGTCAACGAGCTCCTTGGCTTCCTTCAGACCCAGCGAGGTCAGGGCGCGGACCTCCTTGATGACACCGACCTTCTTCTCGCCGGCGGATTCGAGGACGACGTCGAATTCGGTCTTTTCCTCGGCGGCTTCACCGGCAGCGCCGGGAGCAGCGGCGACGACGGCGGCGGCCGGAGCAGCAGCCTCAACGTCGAACTCTTCTTCGAACTTCTTGACGAAGTCGCTCAGTTCGATGAGGGTCAGTTCCTTGAAAGCCTCAATGAGCTCTTCGGGGGTGAGCTTAGCCATGGTGGCTTAGTCCTTCCGTATGTGGCCGCAGATGCGACCGGGGTGATTGGGTGAAACTCAGGCGGCCTCGGCACCCTCGCGCTTTTCGCGCAGGGCGTCGATCGTGCGAACGTTCTTGACCAGCGGTGCCTGGGCAACGCGGGCGACCTTGGCGTAGGTGGCCTTGACGGCACCGGCAGCTTTGGACAGCAGAACTTCGCGGGATTCGAGGTCGGCGAGCTTCGTGATGTCATCAGCCGTGAGCGTGGAGCCGTCGAAGCTACCACCCTTGATCACGAGCTGCTGATTCGCCTTGGCAAAGTCACGCAGTGCCTTGGCAGCGTCCGGAACTTCACCGGTCACGAAGGCGATGGCGGTCGGCCCATTGAGCTGATCGTCCAGGCCTTCGACTCCGGCTTCCTTGGCCGCAATCTTGGCAAGCGTATTCTTTACCACGGCGTAGGTTGCGTTCCCACCCAGAGAGACGCGCAGCTCTTTCATCTGCGCGACGGTGAGACCGCGGTACTCGGTCAGCACGGCTGCGGAGGAACCCGCGAAGAGCTCCTTGATTTCCGCAATAGCTGCTGCCTTGTCAGGCCTCGCCATGGTATTCCTTTCATCGATTGGATGCGCCCTCAACACCAAAAAAGCGCTCCGCGCACATGCACGGAACGCTTACGTCTTCACGTAGAAAGTCCTATACACCTGCGCAGGTCACTCATTCGAGATCTTCTTCCGGGGCCCCGCCTCACGGCGATTCCCCGAAGACCAGCGGTCTTGGGCCTCATTAAGCATACGGGGCCGAGGCCTCGGCCCGCAAGCGGGTACCGGTCACCTTCCCGGTGACCTTGGTCACCCGGTTACCTCTCCAGCCGGACGCGGCCGAACTGGCCGGCCGCCACAAGGACCAGGATCACCACGGCACACACGATCCAGCCGGCGGCGCCCAGGGGCGAGACCAGCGCGGGGTCGGACTGCGCGCCGGCGGCGGAGAACAGCATGTACAGGCCGGCCGCGGCGTTCAGGGTGCCGTGGGCGAAGACCGCCGGCCACACGGAGCGCGAACGCAGGCGCAGCCAGCCGAACAGCACTCCCCAGGCCATACAGCCGACGACCATCAACAGCACACCGGTGACGTCGGTACGGCCGAAGTTATAGCCCAGCAGGATCACCGGCGCATGCCACAGGCCCCAAACCGCACCGGTGACCAGGAGCGCCGCCCAGGTTCCGGCAGCGCCCTGGCCCCAGCGCCCACGCAGGGCCGGCAGCAGGAAACCGCGCCAACCCAGCTCCTCTCCCAGGGTCAGCACCGCGTTGACGGTGGCGCCGGCCGCCGGAATGATGAGCAGCTGGGAGAGCACACCGGTCCACACGACCGAATCCATCGCCTCGGCCGGGATGGTATTCGCCGGCAGCTGCCCGACCAGGGTTTCGCGGTAGCCCGAGAGCCCGAGCGGATCCAGCTGCAGCCAGCCGCAGGCGGCCGCCACCAGCACCGAACCCGCCACGAGGGTTCCCGGGCCCAGGACGGCGGCCAGGCAGCACACCACGAACCTGCGCCAGCTGCCGGTGCGCAGCGAGCCCAGCGGCCACATCCCCAGGAAGCGGATGCGGGCCAGGCGCTTACCGTGGAAGCCACGGCGGAACACCGCGAACACCACCAGGACCGCCGCGACGGGGGCGTACATCATCAGCGGGATCAACACCCCCGCCAGGGGACTGCGGAGCCCGTCGCCGATCCACAGGGGCAGGGCGACGAGCCAGGCCAGGCCGCAGGCCGCCACGACGAACACCACGATCGGCGGCCATCCGACAGAGGAGCGCACGGGCTCTCGGGAGCGGGTCAGCTCGGCCGCACGGCGCGCCGACATCCGACCCGGCGGCACCGCGTGGTCCGGCGCAGCGTGGTCCGACATCCGACCCGGCGGCACCACGCAGCCTGCGGGCCCAACGGTATCCCCCGCGGGCGCGCGCACCTCCCTGGACCCCGGCATGGTCAGGCCTGCTCCTCCAGCGTGAACTCGGCGTCCAGCTCAGTGGCCAGGCCGCGCAGCTGCTCGACGAGTTTGTCCGCCAGCGGAATGCCCAACTCGCTGCGTTCTGCACGGGTGTCGAAGTCCCGATCGCCCATCGCCTGCACCGGCAGGTCCGGGTCGACCGGTTCCATCCCCCGGATCGTATTGCGCAGGGTGCGGACGTACTCGTAGGTCTCCTCGCGCGAACCCACCAGATCGGGGTCGATCGCCAGGAAGAAGTAGCCGATCGACTGGTAGCCCTCGACATTGCCCGGCTGGTCGGAGCCGGACAGCGCGGCGGAGAGCACCTGGACCATCGTCGCCAGACCCGAGCCCTTCTGCCCGCCGCCGAAGAAGGTCTCCCCGCCCAGCGGCAGCAGCCCGATCGAGTCGTTGTCGGAGTACTCCATCTGCTCATAGGCCGCCGTCGAGTCCGTGATGACCCGACCGTCCTCCGACTGCACCCAGGCCGCCGGCAGCTCCTCGCCCTTGAGGCCGTAGACCTTCACCTTGTTCAGCGGCACCACCGAGGTCGCCATGTCCAGCAGCAGCGGGTTCTCGCCCGGCACCGGAACGGCGAAGGCGATCGGGTTGGTGCCCATCAGGGGCCGTTTGGCCCGGTGCGGAATCTGCAGGGCATTGGCCGTGGAGCACATGGATACGCCGATCAGGCCCGCGTCCGCCGCCATCCGCGCATAGTAGCCCGCCGCACCGTAGTGGTTGGACTGTTTGACCGAACCGATGCCGACACCGAACTTCTGCGCCGCTTCGATCGCCTTGCTCATCGCCAGGTGCCCGGCGGTGTGACCGAACCCGCGGTGGCTGTCGATCAGCGCGACTGCGCCGGTCTCCCGGACGACTTCGGGGGCCACATCGGGCACCAGCACGCCGGCCTGGACCTCGTGGACATAGTAGGACAGCATCGAGATGCCGTGGGAATCGACGCCCATCAGATCGGTGTCGTACATGATGGTCGTGCAGATCTCCCGCGTCGCATCGTCGGCGCCCATGCCGGCCATGATGGAGGAGATCTGATCGCGAACACTCTGTGGTTTGAATCTCATCATGGCTCCACCCTATCGGGCCGCAGCACAGGATGCCGCGCGGGAACGGAGAATGAGAAAGTCCGGGGATGACAAAGGCCGGGGCCGCGGCGGGTGAGTAGTTCACTCACC